>WNDX01000157.1 GCA_009914615.1 Herbaspirillum frisingense | reverse complement strand
GAAAGCGTTCTCCTCCTCCAGCCGCGCCACTTCACGTTTGAGCCGTGCATGTTCGGCCAACTCCAAGCGTTGTGCCTGATCGTCCTGGTCGTGCCGCCGCGCCTGGGCGCGCCAACTGTACAGCTGGGCAGGCTGCAACCCCAGATCACGAGCCACCGTGGTTACCCCTTCTGTGGCCGCTCGCAACAGTGCCTGCTGCCTGAACTCCAGGCTGAACTCCTGCCCCTTTCTGCCTGCCTTGCTCTTGGTCATCGTCCACCTCCTATTGCGATAGTTAATCGCTTATAGGGGTGTCCGTGAAACGGGGGCAAGATCAGTTATCGTTGCGTTCAAAGACGATCTCCTCGCCGTGCTTCCATTCCTTCAGATAGAACGGACCGCTGCCGATGGGCTTTTCTCCCAGCTCTTTCAGATCCCGGTCCAGCGACGGTCCGGAATTGATACCGAACAAGGCACTCGACAGCATGTCCGCCAGATAGGGCTGCGGATGCGTCGTGTGGAACTCGACCGTGTACTGGTCGACGACCTTGGCATCCTTGAAATAGGAGTCGGGAACCGATGTCGTGAGCTTCTTCCAGAAATCGAAGTTCTTGGCGACCGTGGCCGCATCCAGCCTGGAGCCATCGATGAAGGTCACGTCGTCGCGCAGCTTGAAGGTCCACACCGTGCCCTTCTGGCTCCAGCTCTTGGCCAGCCAGGGATGCAGCTTGCTGTTCTCGTCCAGATAGACGAGGCTGTCGAGAATTTCCCGCTTGGGATAGGTCGCTTGCGTCCACCACTGAAATAGCGAGGCCGGTTCTACGGCGTGCAGGTAAATCAGGGTGTCGGTCTGCTTTTGCACCGGTGTATCGGCCATGGCCAGGCCAGGGCCAAATACGGCGGAAAGCAAGAGGCTGCCCAATACCGAACGACGGGAAATTTTCATTGATGCTCCGGTAGTTACGCCAACGCGGCGCGAGCGCGCATGATCCAAATCAATGCGCGAAATGACCGGCTAATGTAGGGCACGCCGGCCGGAGGAATTAAGGAAGTTATTTGCATAACAATGCTCGGCATCGTCATTAGCCGCGCCGCGGTTTCATGCGCATGACGAAAAAGCTAAGAATAAAAACATGCTTGGGCGGGATGGCCAGCGAACTTATGATGTGCCCTCCATCGTTCCGGATCCTGCTGCCAGGCGCAGTCCCGGCCTCGACCGGCGCATCGACGACCGACGCGACGATACTCAGATTGCCAACCATGTCCACACGCAAGCAACTCAAGCTCGGCGCCTTCATGCGCCCTACCAGCCTGCACACCGGCGCCTGGCGTTATCCGGGCGCCTATGCCGATGCGAATTTCAATTTCAGGCATTTGCGCACGTTCGCGCAGACCCTGGAGCGAGTCAAGTTCGACGCCTTCTTCATGGCGGATCACCTGGCGGTGCTGAACATGCCCGTCGAAGCGCTCAAGCGCAGCCACACGGTGACCTCGTTCGAGCCCTTCACGCTGCTCTCCGGCGCTCGCCGTCTCCACCGAGCGCATCGGCCTGGTGGCGACCGCATCGACCACGTTTGACTCCCCCTATCATGTCGCGCGCCGCTTCGCCTCGCTGGATCACATCAGTGAGGGACGCGCCGGCTGGAATATCGTGACCACCTCGAATCCCGATGCCGCGCTCAATTTCGGGCTGGAGCAACATATGGAACACGGTGATCGCTACCAGCGGGCGCGCGAGTTCTACGATGTCGTCACCGGACTGTGGGATTCCTTCGCGGATGACGCGTTTCTGCGCGATGTCGACAGCGGCATCTATGTCGACCCTGAACGCATGCATGTCCTGGCGCACAAAGGCCCGCACTTCTCGGTGCGCGGCCCGCTCAACATCGCGCGACCGCCGCAGGGCTGGCCGGTGATCGTGCAGGCCGGCGCTTCGGAAGCCGGCAGGCAACTAGCGGCGGAAACGGCGGAGGTGATCTTCGCCGCCGGCGACAGCTTGCCGGCGGCGCAAGCCTTCTACCGCGACGTCAAGGGGCGCATGCGCGCCATCGGACGCGATCCGGATCATCTGAAGATCTTGCCCGGGGCGCTGGTGATCATCGGGGACACCGTTGAAGAAGCCCGCGCCAAGCGGGCGACGCTGGATGGCCTGGTTCACTATGCCAATGCCATCGGCTCTTTGTCGATTGCGCTGGGCGTGGACGCCAGCCGCTTCGATCCGGACGGCCCCTTGCCCGAGATTCCCGACACCAACGCCAGCAAGAGCGCGCGCGAACGCGCCGTCAACCTGGCCCGGCGTGAAGGCCTGACGGTGCGCCAACTGGCCCAGCGACTGGGCGGCTACGCCGGCATGGCCTTCGTCGGAACCGCCGACAGCGTCGCCGACGAGATGCAGGTGTGGCTGGAGGAAGAAGGCAGCGACGGCTTCAACCTCAACTTCCCCTACCTTCCCCAAGGGTTGGACGATGTGGTCGACAAGCTGATTCCGGCATTGCAGCAGCGCGGCATCTTCCGCAAGGACTATGAAGGCACCACCCTGCGCGAGCACCTCGGCCTGCCGCGCCCGGGCAATCGTTTCTTTGACCGCGCCGCGGTGCGCACTCCCTTATAGTCATCGCCCGTCGATTCATGCCGCACATCGATTTCCAAAAGACTGCCGACGTGTTGCCCGCCGCATGGGTTTCCCGAATCATCGGCCAGCGTGGAGCGACCCGCATCAAGGTGCCGCGCATGGATCAGGCTTACCAGGAAGAGAAGCATGGCTTCAACGAGGCCCGGATCGTCATCGACGGCCGCCTGGAGCTCGATGTCGCAGGTGAAGCCTTTTCCCTTGCCGCCGGCGACATGTATCGGGTGCAAGCGGGCGTTCCGCATGCCGTCAGGAGGGGAAGTCACGGCAGCTTGCCGATTCTCGATATCGCTGCCTGAGCATCGATCCGTTCTCTGGCGCAAGCCCGGCCCATATCGTCCGGGCAGCGGAAATCGCCGCCTGCGATCTTCCTCATAAGAACATACGAATTCATTCGTTTCTGCGCAAATTCGCCTTACCTATACTGGATCGCAGACATGTCGCCCGGCACGTCGACACTTTTGGCACAGGAGATGGACCGGCATGAGATCGGATGGCAGGAGCTTGCTCAAGCATATCGCCATGGGTTCCGCCGCACTTCTTGCATCACCGCTGCGCGCCGCCCCCTCGAAGCCCGGCGTCATCCGTATCGGAGTGGCCCAACCGGGAATCGGCAACCCGCCGACCTTTTCCGGTAGCTCGGCGGCCGTGGCCAATGCCAAGGGATGGGTCGAGGAAGAGTTCAAGGCCGACGGCATCAAGGTCGAATGGTTCTTCTTCAAGGGCGCGGGGCCGGCGGTCAACGAAGCGCTGACCAACCAACAGCTCGACTTCGCGTTCCAGGGTGACCTGCCTGCCATCGTCGCCCGCTCGGCCGGCCTGAAGACCAAACTGATCCTGGCCACAGGCGTACGTTCCAACATCTATCTGGCGGTGCCGCCCGACTCGCCGATCCAATCGGTGAAGGATCTGCGCGGCAAGCGCGTCGCCATCTTCAAGGGCACCAACGCGCAGCTGCCCATCAACCGCGTACTGGAAGCCAACGGCCTGCAAGAGCGGGATCTGCGGTCGATCAATCTGGACCAGGCCACCACGTTGGCGGCCTTGAGCACCAAGGACATCGACGCCGCGTTCGGCAACATCAACCTGCTGCGCCTGCGCGACAAGAACGCGGCGCGCATCGTCTTCACCAGCAAGGGGGGATCGCCGATCTTCACCACCCAGTCGCACGTGCTGGTGACGGAGCAATTTGCCCAGCAGTACCCGGAATTGACCGCGCGCGTGGTCAAGACCTTTGTCAGGACGGCGAAGTGGGCCTCCGACGAGGTCAATCGCGAGGAGGTCCTGCGCCTGTGGGCCAAGGCCGGAACGCCATATGAGCACTGGCGCGAAGACTACGACGGCGAGCCGCTGCGGGTGCGCATCAATCCCAATTTCGACCCCTTCCTGGTGGCCCGCTACAAGGACTCGGTGGAGCAGGCGTATCGCTTCAAACTCAGCCGCTCGCGCTTCGATGTCGAGCAGTGGATAGACCAGCGCTATCTGAAGGCGGCCCTCAAGGAGCTGGATCTGGAAAACTATTGGCCGGTATTCCAGCCCAACGGCAAGATACTGGGGACCTGATCGATGAGCGCGCAGCCAGCAGTATTGCCAGCCGCGGCACACGCGGCGACGTCACCTGATCGCGGCGCCTACGCGGCTTTCTTCGGCAGATCCGCCTCGTTCTGGCTGGCGCTCCCCTTTCCCCTCGGCTTGCTCCTGCTGTGGCAGATGGCCGCCAGCTTCGGCTGGGTGGCGCCGCAGGTGCTGCCCTCTCCGCAGTCGGTGCTGACGACGTTCATCGAACTGCTGCAATCCGGCGAGCTGCTGGACAACCTCAAGATCAGTTTCCTGCGCGTCTTGCTGGGCTTTGGCGTGGGCGTGGCCGGTGGCTTGCTGCTGGGCGTGGCCATGGGGCTGTCGCCGCTGTTCAAGGACTACGTCTATCCCTTCTTCAAGGCGTTCAGTCAGGTTCCCGTGCTGGGATGGCTGCCGTTGCTGATGCTGCTGGTGGGCATCGATGAAGCCTTGAAGATCATCCTGATCGCCAAGGCCGCGCTGGTGCCGATCGCGGTCAACACCTACAAGGGCATCGAGAACGTGCCGTCGCGCTACGTCGAAGTCGCGCGCGTGTTGCGCTTCTCGCGCTGGCAACTGCTGTGGCGGGTGATCTTCCCGGCCGCGCTGCCGCCCATCTGGAACGGTGTGCGCTACGGCTTCACGCACGCCTGGCTGGCGCTGGTGGTGGTGGAGCTGCTGGCCTCCTCCGAAGGCCTGGGCTACATGATCGTGTTCGGCCGCCAGCTGTTCCAGCTCGATGTGGTGATCGCCGCGGTCACCGTGGTCGGCGTGGTCGGCTACCTGGGCGACCAGGCGCTGGCGCGTATCGAGGTGATCCTGCTCGGCTGGCGCCGCAGCGGATTCTGAGGAGCGCCACATGAGCCTGAATCATCGTGACCGGCATCCCGTTCCCAAGGCGCTGCGCGGTTGGGTCTTGCCGCTGGTGCTGGTGTTGCTGTGGTGGCTGGCGGCGCGCAACCACTGGTCGAATTCGCCGCTGCTGGTACCGCCAGGCAAGGTATGGGATACCGCGCTCCAGCAATTGCTGAGCGGCGATCTGGCGCGCGCCCTCTACGCCAGCCTGCGGCGCGACCTGATCGGCCTGGCCATCGGCGTGACGGCGGGATTGGCCTTCGGTGTCGCCTTCGGTTTGTCGCGCCTGTTCGAACGCATGGTGGGACCGACTTTCCACACCCTCAAGCAAATTTCCTTGTTCGCCTGGATCCCTTTGCTGTCGGTCTGGTTCGGCCTGGGCGATCCGGCCAAGGTCGCGTTTCTTTCGTTGGCGGCGTTTTTTCCGGTCGTGCTCAATACCTTCGAAGGCATACGCAGCGTGCCCGGTGAGCTGATCGAAGCGGCGCGCGTGCTCAAATTCACGCGCCGGCAATGGTTGACCAAACTGGTCTTGCCGGCCGCCGCGCCCTCCATCCTGGCAGGGTTCCACCTGGCGCTGGTCTACGCGTGGCTGGCCACGCTGGGTGCCGAATACCTGCTGGTCTCGGGTCAGGGCATCGGCAACACCATGATCGATGGCCGCGAACTGTTCCTGATGGATCTGGTGATCTTCGGCGTGATCGTCGTCGGCTTCGTCGGTTTTGCATTGAATTGGCTGGCGTCGCGCATGGAGCGCCGGCTGCTGGCATGGCGCGGCCGTTCGGTCGCGCAGTTTCGAACATCCTGAGGAGCGACGATGAGCCAGGCCGGTACGCTGGAGATCCAGCATTTGAGCAAGTCCTATCCCGTCAAGGACGGCGCCTTGCCGGTGCTGGAGGATATAACGCTGCGCATCGCCCCCGGCGAATTCGTCAGCATCGTCGGCACCAGCGGCTGCGGCAAGTCGACGCTGCTGCGCCTGATCGTCGGCCTGGAAGACCAGTACCAGGGACAGGTATTGCTGGATGGCGAGCGCATCGTCGGGACCAGTCTGCGCCGCGGCATCGTATTCCAGGAGCATCGTCTTTTCCCCTGGCTGACCGTGGAAGGCAACATCGAACTGGGGCTGCTCAATGCGCGGCAGACGGCCGAACAGAAACGCCAGGCGGTGCGGGAACATATCGCGCTGGTCGGGCTGCAAGGTTTCGAGAAGTCTTATCCGCATCAGTTGTCGGGCGGGATGGCGCAGCGCGTGGCGATCGCGCGGGCGCTGGTCAGCAAGCCCGAGATCCTGCTGCTGGACGAGCCCTTCGGCGCGCTCGACGCCATGACGCGGGCCTATCTGCAGCAAGAGCTGCATCGCCTGTGGCAGGCTGAAGGCATCACCATGATCCTGGTCACCCACGACGTGGAGGAAGCGGTCTACCTGGGCGACAAGGTGGTGGTGATGGAACCGCGTCCCGGCCGCATTCGGCGCATCGTGCCGGTGGCGCTACCGCATCCCCGCGAACGCGCGGGCAGTGCCTTTTCGCTGGCCAAGAAAAGTGTGCTGGACGAATTTTCACAGGATGGCGCCAGTTTGGCGGAGGCGCCGCTGAAGCCGGAAATGACGCGACCGCCCTAGACGTCGGCGGCGCTGTGGCAATTCGCGATATGAGCCGCACGTCTGCGCCCGGTGGTCGCAGGCGCTTCCTGCGCGGCGGCGCGGCGTTGGCCGGCGCGGCACTGGCGCCGGTCGCCGCAGCCGGCGAGCGCATCTCCGCCGTCGGCCAAGCCAAACCGCTGGAGGTGGCGCCATGGAGCAAGACACCGGGCGAACCCGCGCTCTGGCATCCCTATGGCCAGCCCTCCGAATTCGAGAAGAATGTCATTCGACGTTCGCGCGGTGCGGCGCCCTTTCCCGGCGCCAACTCCTCGATGACGCCGCTGCAGGATTTGCACGGCATCATCACGCCCACCGGCCTGGTGTTCGAGCGCCATCACGCCGGCATTCCCTTGATCGATCCGGCCCAACACCGCTTGGCGGTCCATGGCCTGGTGGCGCGACCGACCTTGTTCACGATGGACGATCTGGTGCGCCTGCCGTCCGTTTCGCGCATCCATTTCCTGGAGTGTTCGGGAAACACCGGGCGCGAATGGAAAGGGTCGGGCACGGCATCGCTGCAATTCAGCCACGGCCTGCTCTCGTGCTGCGAATGGACCGGCGTTCCGTTGTCGGTCGTGCTGGATGAGGTCGGCGTGGATCCGGATGGCGCCTGGATTCTGGCCGAGGGCGCCGATGCGGCGGGCATGACGCGCAGCATCCCGCTGGCCAAGGCGCTGGACGACGCGCTGCTGGTCTATGCGCAAAACGGCGAGCGCCTGCGGCCGGAGCATGGCTATCCCCTGCGCCTGTTCCTGCCGGGCTTCGAGGGCAACATGAGCGTCAAATGGCTACGTCGCCTCAAGGTCGGCCGCCAGCCTTTCATGTCGCGCGAAGAGACCTCCAAGTACACCGATTCCCTGCCGGATGGCACCGCGCGGCAGTTCACCTTCCTGATGGAAACCAAGTCGGTCATCACCTTCCCCGCCCCGGATCACCGGCTGCGGGAAGCCGGCTTCTATGAAATCTCCGGCCTGGCCTGGACCGGCCGCGGCCGCATCAAGCGGGTCGACGTGTCCACCGATGGCGGGCGCAGCTGGGTCGCCGCCGACCTGCAGGCGCCGGTGCTGGACCGCGCCCTGACCAGGTTTCGCCTTGCGTGGCGCTGGGACGGCACGCCCACCGTGCTGCAAAGCCGGGCCGTGGACGAAGGCGGCTACGTGCAACCGACCGGCAAGCAACTGGTCGCCGCGCGCGGGCTGGAATCGGGCTATCACTTCAACGCGATCCAGAGCTGGAAGGTGGCCGCCGATGGCGTCATTACCAATGTCCAGGTATAAGCCCGCACTGGCGGTGGCATGCCTGGCCGCGGTTTGCGTCAGCGCCGGCGCGCAGACCTATGGCCTCGGGCGGCCACTGGGCGAACGGGAGGTCGCGGCCTGGAACATCGACGTTGACGCCGATGGCGCCGGCCTGCCGGCCGGCAGCGGCAACGTGACGCGCGGACGCGCCGTGTATGCCCAGGTCTGCGCGGCCTGCCACGGCGACAAGGGACAGGGCACGCCCGCCGATGCGCTGGTCGGCGGCGCCGGCAGCCTGGCCACGGCCAAGCCGCTCAAGACCATCGGCAGCTTCTGGCCGTATGCCACGACCGTCTTCGATTTCATCAACCGCGCCATGCCCTACAACGCGCCCAAGAGCCTGAGCACCGACGACGTGTACGCGGTCACGGCTTACCTGCTCTACCTGAATGGCATCGTCGGCGACAACACGACACTCGATGCCGCAACGCTCCCCGCGGTGCGCATGCCGAACCGCGACGGATTTGTCGGCGATACCCGTCCCGACACCGCCAATGTCGCTTGCCGACATTGCAGCAACGGCGCCCCCGGTCATTGACGCGCCGTCCTTCGCAGCACTTAGCCATCCGCCTCATCCACCAAGGAGATAGCCATGCCTGAAGCCTTGCTCGATATCCATCCCGTCGCCGGCCGCATCGGCGCCGAAATCCGCAACCTGCGCCTGTCCGCCGACCTCGACGGCGCCACTTTCGGCGCGGTGCGCGCCGCCCTGCTGCGGCACAAGGTGCTGTTCTTCCGCGGCCAGCAGCATCTCGATGACGCCGGCCAGGAGGCATTCGCCAAACTGTGGGGCGAGCTGGTGGCACACCCCACCGTGCCGGTGCGCGATGGCACCGACTATCTGCTGGAACTGGACTCCGTGCATGGCGGGCGCGCCAACTCGTGGCACACCGATGTCACCTTCGACCTGGCCTACCCGCAGGCCTCGATCCTGCGCGCCGTGGTCATCCCCGCCGCCGGCGGCGACACGGTCTGGGCGAATACGGCACAGGCCTACCTCGACCTGCCGCCGGCACTGCGCCAACTGGCCGACCAGCTATGGGCGCTGCATACCAATGACTACGACTACGCGTCACGCTTCAACACCGACGCCGCCGGCCTGAAGCGCTATCGCGAGATCTTCACCTCCAGCATCTATGAGACGGAGCATCCCGTGGTACGGGTTCATCCCGAAACCGGTGAACGCACGCTGGTGCTGGGGCATTTCGTGAAAAAGCTGCTGGGCTATCCGACCACCGATTCCGATCACCTGCTGCAGCTGCTGGGCAGCTACGTCACCCGCCTGGAAAATACCGTGCGTTGGCGTTGGTCGGCCGGCGACGTGGTGATCTGGGACAACCGCGCCACCCAGCACTACGCCATCAACGACTACGGCGATCAGCACCGCGTCGTGCGGCGCGTCACGGTGGCAGGCGACGTTCCGGTATCGGTCGATGGTCGCCGCAGCGTATCGCGCAACGTACGGCAAAAGGAAGCCGACTCCCTGCGAAGGCCGGACAGCGCCGTCGCCGCGCAACAGCAGGCGGTGGCATCGTGAACGCGCCCCGCAGACAGCTCAAGCTGGGCGCTTTCGTGATGGCCACCGGCCATCACGTCGCCGGATGGCGCCATCCCGGCGCGCAGCCGGACGCCGGCCAGAACATTGCCCACTACCGACAGATCGCCCAGACAGCGGAACGCGCGAAATTCGACGCGCTGTTCCTTGCCGACGGCGTGGCCATCCGCGCGCATGACCGCCATACGCTGCATCGCACCGCGCGGGCCGCCTCGTTCGAGCCGCTGACCTTGCTGTCGGCCTTGTCGCAGGTGACGGAACGCATCGGCCTGGTGGCGACGGTCTCCACCACCTACAACGAGCCTTATCATGTGGCCCGCAAGTTCGCCTCGCTCGATCACCTGAGCGGTGGCCGCGCCGGCTGGAATGTGGTGACCTCTTGGTCGGAACATGAAGCGCAGAACTTCAACCTGGAGAAACATCCGGAGCACGGGGCGCGCTATGAACGCGCCGAAGAATTTGTCGATGTGGTGCGGGGGCTGTGGGACAGCTGGGAAGACGACGCCTTCCTCTACGACCGCGACGAAGGTCTGCTGTTCGATCCGGAGAAGCTGCACACGCTGCATCACCGCGGCAAGCATTTTTCGGTCAAGGGGCCGCTGAATGTGGCGCGCCCGGTTCAAGGGCACCCGGTCATCGTGCAGGCGGGATCGTCCGATGCCGGCCAGGATCTCGCGGCACGCACGGCCGAAGTGATCTTCACCGCCCAGCAATCGCTGTCCGATGCGCAGGCCTTCTACACCAGCCTCAAGTCCCGCATGGACAGTCACGGACGCCATCCCGATCAGTTGAAGATCATGCCCGGGGTGTTTCCGGTGGTCGGACGCAGCGAGAGCGAAGCCCGGGAAATGGAATGGACGCCTCCCCCGTAAGGGCGAGATGCTAAAGTTGAAGTGAGGGAGTTGCGGTAAGAGGTGGATCCTCACGTTCCGGCGGCATCGAGTGCCCAAAGTGAGAATATAGAGGTTCTCA
>WNDX01000156.1 GCA_009914615.1 Herbaspirillum frisingense | reverse complement strand
GCCTACTTCGACCGGCTTGGGGTACCTCGGCTCTGTTGACCTCAACGACTCGAACCGCCCGGTGCGGACCCGCACGCCGGGTGGTGTGGGAGGGGATCGGCCAGGTTCTGGCCGCCCCTATCCCGATTGGCGATCCGGGGTAAGATAGCGGGCACGGCGCTCACCGGCGCCGCCATCCCCGCGTGGATGGCCTATCAACATGGCAGCATGCGGCCCGGCCGCATCCGGATTTCATGATCATCACCTCCTTACTCGATACCGATCTGTACAAATTCACGATGATGCAGGTGGTGCTGCATCATTTCCCCGGCGCACAGGTGGAATACCGCTTCAAGTGCCGCAACGAGAACATCGATCTCACGCCCTACGTCGATGAGATCCGCGCCGAGATCGCCGCGCTGTGCCGGCTGCGCTTCAAGGAAGACGAACTCAGCTACCTGCGCAGCCTGCGCTTCATCAAGAGCGATTTCGTCGATTTCCTCGACCTGTTCCACCTCAACGAGAAATACATCACCGTGCAGCCGGCCGTGTCCGGCAACGGCGAGATCGAGATCAGCGTCAAGGGGCCGTGGCTGCACACCATCATGTTCGAAGTGCCGGTGCTGGCCATTGTCAACGAAGTCTATTTCCGCGCCACCCAGCGCACCCCCGATCTGGAAGAGGGCCGCGCGCGGCTGCGCAAGAAGATCGCCGTCATCACCGACGACGCCGAACTGGCCGGCTGCAAGATCGCCGACTACGGCACGCGCCGCCGCTTTTCGCGCAGCTGGCATGCCGAAGTCATCGACGAGATGAAGCAGCGCATGGGCACCCACTTCGCCGGCACCTCCAACGTGATGTACGCCATGCAGCACGACCTCACGCCGCTGGGCACGATGGCGCACGAATACCTGCAGGCCTGCCAGGCCCTCGGCCCGCGCCTGCGCGATTCGCAGACCTTCGCCTTCGAGATGTGGGCGCGCGAATACCGTGGCGACCTCGGCATCACGCTGTCCGATGTGTATGGCATGGATGCCTTCCTGCGTGACTACGACATGTTCTTCTGCAAGCTCTTCGACGGCGCCCGTCACGACTCGGGCGACCCGTTCGAATGGGGCGAGCGCCTGATTCAGCACTACCGCGACAACCGCGTTGATCCTTCCAGCAAGGTGCTGGTGTTCTCCGACAGCCTGGACTTCGACAAGGTGCGCGCGCTCTACCTGCGCTTCAAGGATCGCGCCAAGGTGGCCTTCGGCGTCGGCACCAACCTCACCAACGATCTCGGCTACACGCCACTGCAGGTGGTCATGAAGATGGTCCGCTGCAACGGCCAGCCGGTGGCCAAGCTGTCCGACACGCCGTCCAAGAACATGTGCGACGACCCGGCTTATGTGAACTACCTGCGGCAGGTGTTCCAGATCAAGGGGTGAGCCGGCTCCCGGACACTTGAAAGTTTTTCCGGTCGGCCCGCTTTGCGTCGTGGCGGCCGGCGCGGCTGCTATAGTGTGGCTCCGCCAGCCGACGCGCGCTCGGCGCATTTCTCCATGTGCCACCTTCCGGGACGACTTTTGCAGACCAGAGCCATCGCCGCCGCCATCGCCGCCTTCATCTTTCCATCGCTGGGATTCGCCGCCGAGATCGACGGCGCGAGCCTGTCTGCGCTCTGGGCCACGCCGTTCGCCGGGGTCTTGCTGTCGATTGCCGTGCTGCCCTTGCTGGCGCCCGCCTTGTGGCATCACCACTTCGGCAAGATCGCCGGGCTGTGGGCGCTGGCCTTCCTGTTGCCGTTCGGTGTGGTGCACGGCGCGCAGGCGGCGCTGGCGGTGAGCGTGCATGCGCTGCTGGCGGAATACCTGCCGTTCATCCTGCTGCTGACCGCCTTGTTCACCGTGGCCGGCGGCATCTGCGTGCGCGGCAATCTGCATGGCACGCCGGCGCTCAACACCGGGCTGCTGGCGCTGGGCACGCTGCTGGCCAGCGTCATGGGCACCACCGGCGCGGCGATGCTGCTGATCCGTCCCCTGATCCGCGCCAACGATGATCGCAAGCACGTGGTGCATGTGGTGGTTTTCTTCATCTTCCTGGTGGCCAATGCCGGCGGTTCGCTCACGCCGCTGGGCGATCCGCCGCTGTTCCTGGGTTTCCTCAAAGGTGTGGACTTCTTCTGGACCGCGCGCCACGTGTTGCTGCCGATGCTCTTCCTGTGCGCGTCGCTGCTGCTGATTTTCTATCTGCTGGATCGCCACTACTACCTCACGCGCGAAGAACGCCGCCCGGTCGATCCCACGCCGGATTCGGAGCTGCGCTTCGAGGGTGGCATCAACTTCGTGCTGCTGGCCGTCGTGGTGGCGCTGGTGCTGATGAGCGGTATCTGGAGGCCGGGTCCGGCCTTCGAGGTGCTGGGTACGCCGCTGGAATGGCAGAACCTGGCGCGCGACCTGGCGCTGCTGGCGGTGATTGCGCTGTCGCTGAAGCTGACGCCGGCGGCGGCGCGCGCGGGCAATGATTTCAGTTGGAGCCCGATGCTGGAGGTGGCCAAGCTGTTCGCCGCCATTTTCCTTACCATCGTACCGGTGATCGCCATGTTGCGTGCGGGCGAGCAGGGTGCCTTCGCCGCCGTGGTGCGCGCCGTCACGGGGGCGGACGGGCGCCCCGACGATGCCATGTATTTCTGGATGACCGGGCTGCTGTCGTCCTTCCTCGACAATGCGCCGACCTATCTGGTGTTCTTCAACACCGCCTCGGGCGATGCACATGAACTGATGGGGCCGCTGGCCTCGACGCTGGCGGCGATCTCGGCCGGGGCCGTGTTCATGGGCGCCAACAGCTACATCGGCAACGCGCCCAACATGATGGTCAAGGCCATTGCCGAGGAGCGCGGCATCCGCATGCCGAGCTTCTTCGGCTACATGGCGTGGTCGTGCGGCATCCTGGTGCCGCTGTTCATCGTCATGACCTTCCTCTTCTTCTAGTGCACCATTCACACTGATCGAACCACAAAGAGACTGCCATGAAACAAAAGATCTTCGTATCCCGCGCCATCTTCCCGGAAGTGCTGGCGCGCCTGGAGCAGCATTTCGAGGTCGAATCCAACCAGGAAGACCGCATCTATGCCGCCGACGAACTGCTGGAAAAAGCCAAGGGCAAGGCCGGTCTGTTCAGCACGCCCAGCGAGCCGGTGACGGCCGCGTTGTTTGCCGCCAATCCGCAGCTGAAGGCGGTGTGCAACATGGCCGTGGGCTATAACAACATCGACGTCGCCGCCGCCACCCAGGCCGGTGTGATGGCGACCAATACCCCCGAGGTGCTCAACGAGACCACCGCCGATTTCGGCTGGGCGCTGATGATGGCGGCCGCGCGCCGCATCACCGAGTCCGAGCATTTCCTGCGCGCCGGCAAATGGAAGAAGTGGAGCTACGATAGCTTCGTCGGCCCCGACGTGCACGGCGCCACGCTGGGCATCATCGGCATGGGCCGCATCGGCCAGGCGATCGCGCGCCGTTCGCTGGGCTTCGACATGCAGGTGCTGTATCACAACCGTTCGCGCCTGAACCCGGCGCAGGAAGCGCACGCCAACAACGCGCAGTACGTGAGCAAGGAAGCGCTGTTGCAGCGCGCCGACCACGTGGTGCTGGTGCTGCCGTATTCCAGGGACACGCATCACACCATCGGTGCGGCCGAGCTGGCGCTGATGAAACCGACGGCCACGCTGACCAATATCGCGCGCGGCGGCATCGTGGATGACACGGCCCTGATCGAGGCGCTGCGCGCGGGCCGCATCGCGGCGGCGGGGGTGGATGTGTTCGAGAACGAACCGGCCTTCAAACCGGAATTCCTGCAACTGTCCAACGTCGTGTTGACACCGCACATCGCCAGCGCCTCCACGCCGACCCGGCTGGCGATGGCCAATTGCGCGGCCGACAACCTGATTGCCGCCTTGTCGGGGCAGACGCCGCCCAACCTGCTGAACCCGGATGTGGCCAAGCGCTGATCGTTCCTCGGCGCGGTTCCAAGCAAAACGGGCGCACCTGCATGGCAGGCGCGCCCGTTTTTCGTCTCCGCCGCGAGGGCAGGGCCGGATCAGCCCTTCAGCTCGGCGACCAGGTCGATGTACTGCTGCTGCGCATCGGCCTGGGCGGTGCCTTTCATGGCGGCCCAGGCGTCGTACTTGGCGCGCGCCACGAAATCGGTCATGCCGGGACGCTCGCCCACCACGTCACCGTTGCTGCCTTGCTTGTACAGGCCGTACATCTTCAGCAGCGTCATGTTGTCGGGACGCTCGGGCAGGTTCTTGGATTCGGCGACGGTCGCCTCGAACTGTTCTTGCAAGCTGCTCATGTCTGCTCCTCTTGTGGCCCTTAAACGGCCAGCAGTTCGACTTCGAAGATCAGGGTGGCGTTCGGCGGGATCACGCCGCCGGCGCCGCGCGCACCGTAGCCCAGGTCGGCGGGGATGATGAGCTTGCGCGCGCCGCCCACCTTCATGCCTTGCACGCCTTCATCCCAGCCCTTGATCACATGGCCGGCGCCCAGCGGGAAGGCGAACGGATCGTTGCGATCCTTGCTGGAATCGAACTTGCTGCCGGCGCTGCCGTCGGCGTTTTGCAGCCAGCCGGTGTAATGCACCGTGACGTGGCTGCCGGCCTTGGCTTCGTCGCCCGAGCCGACGTTGATTTCTTCATATTGCAGCCCGGAAGCTGTGGTGACTGTAGACATCGTGTTCCTTTCAATACATTAGGAGGGATAGTGCGGTCGCGCGGCCAGCCATCCCGGCAAGAACACCCGGGCCATGCTTCGACAACTGCGGAAGAACATGCTTTCGGGAAATGTTTCTCGGGGTGGACGAACAGCCTTTTTTCCTTGGTGCGGTGGGGCTTCCGGCCGCTCCGGCCGCAGGAAGCGACCGGAACGGCAGGCAGTGTAAACCAAAACCCTGGAATTTTTTCAGAATGCGTCAGCGGGCTGTCAGCCGGATCGCTGCGGCATGCGTTAAGGTGGCGGGACGTGCCTCGTGCACGATGAGATCAGGCTTTTTTGTTTAAAGTTCGTCATGTTGCGTCGATTCAGTCAACTTTTTTCCGTTTCCCTCCGCGCAGCATGCGTTTCGGCTTTCCTGGCGGCATCGGCACAGGCCAACGTGGTGGTGGTGCTCAATTCCGGCGACGCCTCGGTCTCGCTGCTGGATCAGTCCAGCCACAAGGAGCTCTCGACCTTCTCGGTCGGCAAGGAGCCGCACCACCTGATGGCCACGCCGGACAACAAGTCCCTGATCGTGGCCAGCGCCACCGGTAACCAGCTGCTGTTCCTCGATCCCAAGACCGGCGAAGTGCAGCGCCGCCTGCGCGACATCGTCGATCCCTACCAGATCGGTTTCTCGCCCAACCAGAAATGGTTCGTGGCCACCGGCTTGCGCCTGGACCGCGTGGACGTGTACAGCTATGACGGCAGCGACCTGAAGCTGTCCAAGCGCATCCCGCTGGCCAGGACGCCCAGCCATATCGCCTTCGACAACGCCAGCACCACCGCTTTCATCACCCAGCAGGGCAGCGATCAGGTCAGCGCCATCGACCTGGCCACCCAGCAGGTCAAATGGACGCTGCCGGTCGGCAAGCTGCCGGCCGGCATCATGATGACGCCGGACAACAAGTACCTGCTCGTCGGCATCATGGGCAGCGACTACGTGCAGGTGATCGACTGGCGTACCCAGAAGATTGTCAAGCAGATCAAGACCGGCACCGGCGCCCACAATTTCCGCGCCCAGGGCGACAAGCGCTTCGTGTACGTCTCCAATCGCGTGGCCAACACCATCAGCGTGGTGGACATGCAGACGCTGGAAAACGTCGGCACCATCAAGGTGCCGGGCGGCCCGGATTGCATGGAAGTGACCGACGACGGCAAGACCATGTGGGTCACGCTGCGCTGGATCAAGAAGGTGGCCGTGATCGATCTGGCCAGCCGCTCGGTCAGCAAGGTGATCCCGGTGGGCCGCTCGCCGCACGGCATCTATCTGTACAACCGCGCGCCCGACGTCTGAGAGGCGATGAAGCGGTCCCTGTCAAACCAGCAACTGCGCGGCCTGACCCTGTGCGCCATCCTGGCGGCCGGTCAGGCCGTTGCACAACCGGCGGCCGCGCCCGCGGCCTGCAAGGGCACGATCTATCTGACGTTCGACACCGGTAGCCAGTCGCAGGCAGAACTGATCGAACAGACCCTGCAGCGCCACCACATCAAGGCCACGTTCTTCCTGGCCAACGAAAAGACCATCCACGGCGATTACTCGCTGGATCCCGGCTGGCAGCCGCTGTGGAAGCGTCTGGCACAGGAAGGCCATGCCTTCGGCACGCATACCTTCGACCATGTGTACGTGGTGCGCGACTTGCCTGAAGGAAAAATCGAGGTGCGCCCGCAGTTCGGCGCCCAGGCCGGCCGGAAGCTGGAATGGACGCCGGCCCAGTATTGCGAGGAAATGCAGCGCGTGGACCGGCGCTTCGCGCAAATGACCGGGCGCAAGCTCGATCCGCTGTGGCGCGCGCCCGGCGGCAAGCTGACGCCCAACCTGCTCAAGGCCGGCCAGGCCTGCGGTTATGCCCATGTGGCCTGGGCGCCGGCCGGGTTCTCCGGCGACGAGCTGCCCAGCGACAAGTTTCCCAACGCGGCCCTGCTGAAGAAGGCGCTGGCCGGCCTGAAGGATGGCGACATCTTCCTGGCCCACATGGGCATCTGGTCGCGCCAGGATCCCTGGGCGCCGGCCGTGCTGGCGCCGCTGATCAGCGGGCTGGAGCAGAAAGGTTTCTGCTTCGCCACGCTGCGCGAGCATCCGGCCTACCGGCACCTGTTTGCAGGAGCCAAGGAACACTGAGACCCGTCCTCAGTCGAAGCGGGGCGGTCGGCAGCCGGAGGGGCGGCCGCCGCGGGTAACACCAGTACAAGACCAGACTCATGATCCAGACCATTTCCGACCTCTTTGCCGCCGCCCAGGGCTGGCTGTTCGAAACCCTCGTACAGCCGCTGGTGTTCTTCATCGGCATGGGGGAATTCGTCGAAGAAGCCTTCACCGGCACCGAATGGGTGCTGGTGGGCATCTGCGAGCTGGTCATCCTCTTTCTCATCCTGCGCCCGCTGGAACGATTTCATCTACACCGTGCTGCAGCGCCTGGGCGTGATTCCCATCATCGCCTTCCTGCTGCTCGACCCGACGCTGTCCTACGCAGCCGAAGCGCTGCACCTGGAAGGCTGGGGCACCTTCAACCTGGATCAGATCTGGCCCGGCGTGACCGACCAGGCCCTGGTCAGCTTCCTGCTCTATCTGGTGGTGCTGGACCTGTGCGAATACTGGTACCACTGGGCGCAGCACAATGTGCGCTGGATGTGGGCGCTGCACAGCCTGCATCACAGCCAGCAGAACATGAACCTGTGGAGCGACGATCGCAATCACGTGCTGGACGACCTGGTGCACGACATGTTCCTCGGCCTGGTGGCGCTGCTGATCGGCGTCGAGCCTTCGCAATACATCCTGCTGGTGTCGCTGTCGCGCATGCTGCAAAGTCTGCAGCATGCCAACGTGCGTATCCACTTCGGCCGTATCGGCGAATACCTGCTGGTGTCGCCGCGCTTCCACCGCACCCATCACGCCATCGGCCATGAAAGCCGCGGCCGCAACACCCTGGGCGGCCACAACTTCGCGGTGCTGTTCCCGGTCTGGGACGTGCTGTTCCGCACCGCGCACTTCAGCCAGGGCTTCGCCATGACCGGCGTGCGCGACCAGTTGCCGCCGCCGGCCGGCAAGGGGCGGGACTACGGGCGCGGCTTCTGGATGCAGCAATGGCTGGGCCTGAAGCGCCTGGTCGAATTCACGCGCAGGAAGGCGCGCTGATGCGGCTTTTCCTGGCCTCGTTCGGGCGCGCGCTGCTGGCGCAACTGCACATCCGCATGCTGCTGCTGACGCTGCTGCCCTTCGCGTTCTCGCTGGGTATCTGGGCGGTCTGCCTGTGGCTGGGCTTGCAGCCCATGATCGATTGGCTGCAGGATTACTTCGTGGTGCACAGCGTGTTCGGCATCGCCGGCACGGTGCTCAACTGGTTCGGCATGGGCGCGCTCAAGACCGTGATCGTGCCGATGCTGGCAATGTGGGCGCTGCTGCCGCTGATGATCCTGACCGCGCTGGTGTTCGTCGGCATGTTCACCATCCCGGCCGTGGCGCGCCACATTGGCGCGCGCCATTACCCGTCGCTGGTCAAACGCCGTGGCGGCAGCCTGTGGGGCAGCCTGTGGACTTCGCTGTGGTGCTTCGGCGTGTTCACGGTGCTGTGGCTGGTCACGCTGCCGGTGTCGTTGATCCCGCCGCTGAGCTTCATCGTCCATCCGTTGCTGTGGGGCTGGCTGACCTATCGCGTGATGGCTTACGACACCCTGGCCGACTACGCCAGCCCGGACGAGCGGCGCACCGTGCTGCGGCTGCATCGCTGGCCGTTGCTGGCGATCGGCACCATCGCCGGCGCCATGGGCGCGGCGCCCACGCTGCTGTGGCTGGGCGGGGCGCTGTCGGTGATCTTCTTCCCGGTGCTGGCGGCCGGGGCGATCTGGTTGTATGTGCTGGTGTTCGTCTTCACCGGCTTGTGGTTCCAGTATTACTGCCTGGAGGCGCTGCTGCGCCATCGCAGCGGCCAGCCGCCGGACGGCCCGCCGCGGTCCGGCGATCCGCTCCAGCCGGCCGCGGACGTGATCGACGCCAGGCCGCACTGAGCGGCGCGCGCATCGTCCACCGACGCGGCGCGGTACTGTTTCTGGACGACGTTCGGCGGCGCAAGGCCGCGCTTCCAGGCGGGCCGCGACCGGCGTGCGAGAGGCGAATCAGGCATAATCGCTGGAGTTTGACCAACCTTTTTGGCAGAGCAGACTCATGGCATTCGGACTCATCATCATTGGCGACGAGATCCTCTCCGGTCGTCGCATCGACAAGCATTTTCCCAAGGTGCTGGAACTGCTGTCCCAGCGCGGACTGCAACTCTCCTGGGCGGAATACGTGGGCGACGAGCCCGAGCGCATCACCGCCACCTTGAAGCGCACGCTGGCCAGTGGCGACGTGGTGTTCTGCACCGGGGGCATCGGCGCCACGCCCGACGATCACACCCGCCAATGCGCGGCCGCCGCGTTGGGCGTGCCGCTGGCCTTGCATCCGGAGGCAAGGGAAAAGATCCGCGAGCGCATTTCGGACACCTCGCGCGAAGCCGGCATCACGCCCGATTTCGATTCCCCGGAAAACCTGCATCGCCTGAAGATGGGCGAGTTCCCGCAGGGGGCGGCCATCATTCCTAATCCCTATAACAAGATTCCCGGCTTCTCGGTGCGCAACACCAGCGGCGAGGGCGCGCATTACTTCGCGCCCGGTTTCCCGGTGATGGCCTGGCCGATGTTCGAGTGGGTGCTGGAGACCCATTACGCCGACCTGTTCCACCGCCGCGCCTGGGCCGAGCGTTCGATGCTGGTGTTCGAAGCCGCCGAATCGACGCTGACGCCGCTGATGGAATTGATCGAGGCGGAATTCCCGCTGGTGAAGGTGTTCAGCCTGCCGCACGTGGGCGATGAAAAGACCCGCCGCCACATCGATCTCGGCGTCAAGGGCGATCCGGATCAGGTCGAGCCGGCGTTCGACAAGATGCAGGCCGGGCTGCGTCAACTGAAGGCGGAATTCCAGCTCAACACCTGAACCGCCGCCGGATAAAAAAATGCCCCGGGGTCGCCGAGGCATTTAACGGTATCGTAGGAGGAGTCGGATACCGAGGAGACAATCTTTCCACGCAAGTCCGGCGTTCGCCGGGCTCGACTTCCGGTTGCCGTGATCGGCATCCGGCCGCGCGTGCGGAATCGATTGGTTTGCCGTCCCGGCCATCCCCTGGCCGCGGCGCGCAGCAGCCGCATGCGGGATATTCCCGTGAGGCAACTGCGAAAATTCACTTCCTTCAGTCGGGATCGCTCAGAAGCGAACCGGCCGAAACTTCATCATAGACAAAAATTTTCGAACCGGCTCGCATTTTTGATGCGTCAAAACGCTCGCCCGCGCAACTGCGCCGACGGGCGTTTCCGGTACTTACTTGCGGGTCGCCTTGGTGACCTTGGTGCCGGCCTGGGAGAGTTGATCCACGGCATTGGTCACGTTGGCTTCCAGCGCTTCGGCAGCCTGCTTGGCGTTCTTGCTGAACTGCTCGTAGCCGGCGTTGATGTTGCCGATGGTGGACTTCAGCAGCGAGATGGCCTGCTCGGAACCGGCCGGCGCGTTCTTCGAGGCTTCATCGATCAGCGAGATCACCTTGCGGTTGACTTCGGCGATCTGGGCTTCGGCGGCCTTGGTGAATTCGGCCTGGGTGCTGGAGAAGATGCCGCTCAGGTGGCGGCCGTAGGCCACCGACTTTTCCAGCGCGGGCTGGGCCTGGGCGCTGGAGAGCGAGAAGAACTCCTGGGGTGATCTTGCCCCTGATTTACGGACACCTATCTAAGCGACATTGGCCAGCTCGTACTGCTCTGGGCTGAGGTAGCCCAGGGTCGAGTGCAGCCGGATCCGATTGTAGTCAACCTCAATGTAGTCAAACACATGAGCCTTGGCCTGCTCCCGTGTGGCGAGGTGTTCACCATGGATGGCCTCGACCTTCAGACTGTGGTTCCAACTCTCCATTGCTGCGTTGTCGTAGCAGTTGCCTCTGGCACTCATGCTGGCGATCAAAGCGTATTGCTCCAACAGGGCGCGGTGCTCGCGC
>WNDX01000155.1 GCA_009914615.1 Herbaspirillum frisingense | reverse complement strand
GAAAGCGTTCTCCTCCTCCAGCCGCGCCACTTCACGTTTGAGCCGTGCATGTTCGGCCAACTCCAAGCGTTGTGCCTGATCGTCCTGGTCGTGCCGCCGCGCCTGGGCGCGCCAACTGTACAGCTGGGCAGGCTGCAACCCCAGATCACGAGCCACCGTGGTTACCCCTTCTGTGGCCGCTCGCAACAGTGCCTGCTGCCTGAACTCCAGGCTGAACTCCTGCCCCTTTCTGCCTGCCTTGCTCTTGGTCATCGTCCACCTCCTATTGCGATAGTTAATCGCTTATAGGGGTGTCCGTGAAACGGGGGCAAGATCACACCCATCTTTCCGCTGCCGCAAAAAGAGTGATAATCCTTCTGCGGCTCGCTCGCAATAGCTCTATGAGGAGTGAGACATATCGCGACCACGAAAAAGGTCAAGCCGCAGTTAAACAATCTGGATATGGACATATTTCCGAATAGGGGGGAGGACTGGCGATCCGGATAATACCGAATCGAGTCGATCGTCTCAAGAAAAGGCAATCCAAATAGCAATTGCGTAGATTACTTCGATCGTGCCGGGAATGCGCTTTTCAAATCAGTGCTGGATGACGATGGGACAGAGCGATTTGTTGATATTCGTAAGAACAAGACTATTTGGTCATCTAAATAGTAGTTAAAAACGCATGTACCAGTAACGTCCCAAGCAAATTCCCAACGTTGGAAAAGACCCCTCGCAACCCGGTATAATCCCCACCCACACGCGGGTGTAGCTCAATGGTAGAGCAGGAGCTTCCCAAGCTTAAGACGAGGGTTCGATCCCCTTCACCCGCTCCAATGCGCATGCGGTTCGATGCCGGAATCTTCCGGCGCTGACGGTCAGTCCGGGCCGCGCTTCACCGTTTCACGAGTCATCCATGTCTGAAAACAAATCCGGCAAGCCGCTGTTCTATGATCCCACCGAGCGCCGCATCCGCAGTTTCGTTACCCGCGCCGGGCGCCTGTCCATTGCGCAGGGACGCGCGCTGGAGGAGCTGGGGCCGAAGTTCCTGGTGCCTTACGCCAAGCAAACCCTGGATATCGCCGCAACCTTCGGCCGCGAAGCGCCGACCGTGCTGGAGATCGGCTTCGGCATGGGCGAGACCAGCGCCAAGATCTCGGCGCTGATGCCGGAAAAGAATTTCATTGGCGTGGAAGTGCATACGCCTGGCGTGGGCAGTTATCTGAAGCTGGTCGGCGAGGGCAATCTGGAGAACGTGCGCATCATCCAGCACGATGCGGTGGAAGTGCTGAACAACATGATCGCCCCGAATACGCTGGCCGGCGTGCATGTGTTCTTCCCCGATCCTTGGCACAAGGCACGCCATAACAAGCGGCGCCTGATCCAGGGGCCGCTGGTGCAACTGATCAGCTCGCGCCTGGCGCCGGGCGGTTATCTGCATTGCGCCACCGACTGGGAAGAATATGCGATCCAGATGCTGGAGGTGCTGGGCGCGGAACCGACGCTGAAGAATACGGCGACGGATCCGTCCGGCTATGTGCCGTGTCCGGATTACCGTCCGACCACCAAGTTCGAGAACCGCGGCCTGCGGCTGGGACATGGCGTGTGGGACCTGGTGTTCGAGAAGCGCGCCTGAGCTGCTTTCCAAGGCCACAAGATGAAACGGCATGCCCTGCAAGGCATGCCGTTTTTGTTTGCGCGGTAAAGACCGGGCGATCGACGCTCGGTTTGCGCCGTCCTCATTTGAGCTTGAACACGGCCACCGCCCGCGCCAGCGTCTCGGCCTGATCCTGCATGCTTTCGGCGGCGGCCGCGGCCTGTTCGACCAGCGCGGCGTTCTGCTGCGTCACGCTGTCCATCTGCAGCACGGCCTTGTTGACTTCGTCGATGCCGGCGCTTTGCTCGCGGTTGGCGGCGTTGATGTCGTCCATGATGGCGGCCACCTTCTGAATCGAGGCGACGATTTCCTGCATGGTGTCGCCCGCGCCGCTGACCAGGCTGGTGCCGGCGTTGATCTTGCCGACCGAATCGTTGATCAGTTCCTTGATTTCCTTGGCGGCGGTGGCGCTGCGCTGGGCCAGGCTGCGCACCTCGGAGGCCACGACCGCGAAGCCGCGGCCTTGTTCGCCGGCGCGCGCCGCTTCCACCGCTGCATTGAGCGCCAGGATGTTGGTCGGGAAGGCGATACCGTCGATCACGCCGATGATGTCGACGATGCGGTGCGAGCTTTCTTCGATGGCTTGCATGGTCTGCACCACCGCGCCCACCATTTCTCCACCGCGCGCGGCCACGCCCGAGGCCTGGCCGGCCAGCTGGTTGGCGTGGTGGGCGTTGTCGGCGTTCTTTTGCACGGTGGAGGTGATTTCTTCCATCGAGGCGGCGGTCTCTTCCAGCGAGCTGGCCTGCTCTTCGGTACGCTCGGAAAGGTCGCGGTTGCCGTTGGCGATCTCGGTGGCGGCCACCGTGATGCTGGTGGTGCCGTGGCGCACTTCGGCGACGATGCCGGCCAGGTTGTCGTTCATTTCCTTGAGCGAATGCAGCAGCTGGGCGGTCTCGTCCTTGCCGGAGATCGCCATCTGCGAGCGCAGGTCGCCGGAGGCCACGGCCTGGGCGATCTGCACCGCCACACCGAGCGGACGCACGATGCTGCGCACCAGCCACCAGGTGATGCCGATGCCGACCAGCAGCGACAGCGCGATCGACGCCATCAGCAGGGTGCGGGCATGGCGATAGTCGGACAGGCTGTCGGCGTTGATTTCCTCGCGCATCTTGCGGCCATGGTCGAGCACGGCGGCGACGATGTCGTCGATCATCTTGGTGGGCAGGCGGTCCACGCCCTTGACCTGTTCATCGACGCGGCCGACGGAGGACGGGTCGTCCGGGGCATAGGCCTTGAGCGCCTCCAGATACCTGGCGAGTAGCTCGGCATGCGCCTCCTGCGCCTTGCGCGCGGCGGCGTCCTCCATGCCGATGCGCGGCATGAGCTTTTCCAGCTTCTTCAGCGAGGCCTGGGTGGCCGCGCTTTCATCGATGAAGGCTTGGCGGTACTTGGCGAAGGTCTCGGGATCCTTGCCGCGCAGCAAGGTGTTTTTCCATTCCTGCACCTGGATCTTGAATTGCACCTGGGCGCTGCGCGCGGCATCGACCGATTGCTCGATCAAGGCGCCCTTCTCCATGGCCATGGCGCCCTGCTCGAAAATCTCGTCCAGCACCATCCAGCCGCGGATGCCGACGAAGACGGTGGCGGCCAGCAATAACGCTGCCAGCAAGCCAAGGCGTATGCCTATCTTGAGATCGTTCAGTTTCATTTCTTCCCCCCGGAATGCGCGTCTGTTGATGAACGTATTTACGGCGTGGCGGATGACAAGCTGAAGGCCGACTCAGGAAAAGCCTGATGTCGACAGGGACAGGATTGGCGAGGCGATGTGTCGCGCGGATGACGGCATGCACCCGGAAAGCACGCTTGCACGAAGCTGGTGCGGAAAATGGAATTCAGCGCGGTTGCGCGCGAGTATCGATGAGGATTTCCTACGCGCGCAACAGGCGGAACAAGCCGGGCCGACCGTTCAGGCCGGCTCTTCTTCGTGGCCGGAAATCAGCGCAATGATCTGCGCGCCGTAGGTGTCGAGCTTCTTCTCGCCCACGCCGTTGACGTGGCGCAAGTCGTCCAGCGACTGCGGCCGCGCCTTGGCGATTTCGCGCATGGTGGCGTCGTGGAAGATGACGTAGGCCGGGACGTTGTGTTCGCGCGCGGTTTCGACGCGCCACCAGCGCAGTTTTTCAAACAGCGCCTGTTCTTCCGGCGAGAGATCGGTTTCGACGAAGGAGGAGCGCTGGGAGCTGCGCTTGGCCTTGGCCGGCTTCTGGTACTGGCGCAGCTGTACCTTCTGCTCGCCGCGCAGTACCGGACGCGCGGCCTCGGTGAGCTTGAGCGCGCTGTAGTTTTCGGCGTCCACGGTGAGCAGGCCCAGCGCGATGACCTGGCGCAGGATGGCGCGCCATTCGGCTTCGCCGCGGTCGCTGCCGACGCCGAAGACGGAGAGCTGATCGTGGCGCCATTGCTTGACGCGCTCGCCATCGATGCCGCGCAGCACCTCGATCACGTGGCCGGGCGCGAAGCGCTGATCGACGCGATAGACGGTGGAGAGCAGTTTCTGCACTTCGACGGTGGCGTCGAAGGAGACCGGCGGCGTCATGCAGATGTCGCAGTTGCCGCAGGGCGCCGCTTCCTGGCCGAAATAGTTGAGCAGGCGCACGCGGCGGCAGTGCAGCGTTTCGCACAGCGAGAGCATGGCGTCAAGCTTGGTGCCGAGTACGCGCTTGAAGGTCTCGTCGGCCTCGGACTCGTCGATCATGCGGCGCTGCTGCACCACGTCCTGCAGGCCGTAGGCCATCCAGGCGTTGGCGGGCAGACCGTCGCGGCCGGCACGGCCGGTTTCCTGGTAGTAGCCTTCGACGCTCTTGGGCAGGTCGAGGTGGCAGACGAAGCGCACGTCGGGCTTGTCGATGCCCATGCCAAAGGCGATGGTGGCGACCATCACGATCTTGTCTTCGCGCAGGAAGCGCGCCTGGTTGGCGGTGCGCGTGGCGTAGTCCATGCCGGCATGGTAGGGCAGCGCGTTGAGGCCTTCGGCGCGTAGGAAGTCGGCGGTTTCCTCGACCTTCTTGCGCGACAGGCAATAGACGATGCCGGCGTCGTCCGGATGTTCGCTCTTGATGAAGTCCAGCAACTGTTTGCGGCCGTTGGCTTTTTCGACGATCTGGTAGCGGATGTTGGGACGGTCGAAGGAAGACACGAACTGGCGCGCTTCTTCCAGCTGCAGGCGGTGGATGATCTCTTCGCGCGTCTGCTGGTCGGCGGTGGCGGTCAGCGCGATGCGCGGCACCTGCGGGAAACGCTCGTGCAGCACCGACAGCTTGATGTATTCCGGCCGGAAATCGTGGCCCCATTGTGAGACGCAGTGCGCCTCGTCGATGGCGAACAGCGAGATGCGGGCAGCCTCCAGCAGGTCCAGGCAGCGCGGCGTCATCAGGCGCTCGGGCGCGACGTAGAGCAGGTCGAGATCGCCCTGGCGCAAGCGGCGCTCGATCTGCAGCGCTTCATCGAAACTCTGGGTCGAGTTGAGGAAGGCCGCGCGCACGCCGACTTCGGCCAGCGCATCGACCTGGTCCTGCATCAGCGCGATCAGCGGCGACACCACCACGCCGGTGCCTTCGCGCAGCAACGCCGGCACCTGATAGCACAGCGACTTGCCGCCGCCGGTGGGCATCAGCACCAGCGCATCGCCGCCCTCCGCCACGTGCTGCACGATGTCGCCCTGGTGGCCGCGGAAGGAGGAATAGCCGAACACCGTCTCCAGCACGTGCAATGCGCGGTCTTGCTGGGTGGCTGCGGCGGGCAGGGAATCGAAATCGACCATGTATCGGAAAGCGTGAAGCGGAAAGCGGAGCTAAAGGCGCTATTTTATTGCAGCCAGCCCTGCGCCACCGCCGCCAGCAAAAATACACCCAGAGCGGCGCGATAAATGATGAAGGGCCAGGTCGAGAATTTCTCCAGGAATTTCATCAGTCCCCAGATCGCGGCAAACGCCGAGACGCTCGCCACGGCCAGGCCGAACAGCAGCACGCCCCAGGCTTCCAGCGGGATATGCGCGTGCAGCAGCACGGCCAGCTCCTTCAGGCCGGCCAGCGCGATGGCCGGCAAGCCCAGCAGGAAGGAGAAGCGCGCCGCTTCTTCGCGGCGGAAATTGAGGAACAGCGCCGCGGTCAGCGTCGAACCCGAGCGCGACACGCCCGGAATCAGCGCCCCGACCTGGGCCAGGCCGACGATGAGGGCGTCGCGCAGGCGCATCTGGTCGACGCTGCGACGATGGCGGCACACCAGCTCGGAGATCGCCAGCAGCACCGCCATCACGATGCAGGACCAGCCGATCACCGTCAGGCTGCGCAACGGCGAGCCGCAGGCGTTGAGCACGTGCGACAGCGCCAGGCCGGCGATGCCGATGGGAATCGTGGCCAGGATGATGGCCACGGCCAGCTTGAACATGGGGTCATTGAAATCGCGCCGGCGCCAGGCCGACAGGCTGCCGCCGGTGACCGCCGCCACCTCGCGGCGGAAATAGCTGATCACCGCGGCCAGCGCGGCCAACTGCATCGCCGCCGAAAACGCCGAACCGGGATCGTGCCAGCCGAGGAAGGCCGGCACCACGCGCATGTGCGCGGTGGATGAAATGGGTAGCAGCTCGGTGATGCCCTGGACGATGCCGAGGAAGCCGATCTGCGCGTAACTCAAGGAAGCGAAGCCGATATCGAGGCCGGCGCTGCAAACATTGGCCATGGGAGGATCTCTGGATGGGGTTGGCGAAGGATTTATATATAAAACGCCGGACGCATCGAGGCGTCCGGCGGGTGCAGCAGTGTAACGCAGGATAGGCCGCTCTCCTGGATCAGCGGCCGGCAGCCGGATTATTCCACCCAGGCCACGGTGCCGGTGTAGGCGGTGGCCAGCACGATGATGCCGAACACGATGCGGTACCAGGCGAACACGGTGAAATCGTGCGAGCTGATGTAGCGCAGCAACCAGCGCACGCACAGGAAGGCCGAGACGAAGGCCGCCACGGTGCCGACCGTGAACAGCGGCACGTCGGCGGCGGACAGCAGCGCGCGCTCCTTGTACAACGAATAGATGGTGGCGGCGAACAGGGTCGGGATCGCCAGGAAGAAGGAGAACTCCGTGGCCGCCTTGCGCGACAGGCCGAACATCATGCCGCCGATGATGGTGGCGCCGGAGCGGCTGGTGCCGGGGATCAGCGCGAAGGCCTGGGCGATGCCGACCTTCAGGGCGTCCAGCGGGGTCATGTCATCCACGCTCTCGATGCGCGCCGAGGCCATGCTCATGCGATCCTTGTTGCGACGCTCCACCCACAGGATGATCAGACCGCCGACGATGAAGGCGATCGCCACCGACACCGGATTGAACAGCGCTTCCTTGATCTTGCGGCTGAACAGGAAGCCGAGGATGGCTGCCGGCAGGAAGGCGATGATCAGGTTGACCACCAGACGCTGCGCCTTGCGGTCGGAAAACAGCCCGGTCAGCACGGCGGCGATGCGGGCGCGGAACTCCCAGCAGACCGCGAGGATGGCGCCGGCCTGGATCACGATTTCGAAGACGTCGGCTTTTTCCTTGGAGAAAGTCGGTCCGGTGAATTGCAGGAGACTGTTGGCAAGAATCAGGTGGCCGGTCGAGGAAATGGGCAGGAATTCGGTCAGGCCTTCGACGATGCCCATGATGAGCGCCTTGAGCGCGAGGATAGTATCCATACGGTGGCTGGGTGGCTTCTTCTGTGGAGTTGAAAGGGAAAACGTGGCGTGTGAAGCAAAAAAGCTGCTTTTTGACCGTGCTCCCGCACAAAGGTGCGCTGCAACAAAACGAAATTCTACAGTACCGGACTCAGGGCCCCCTTGGATTCCCGACTCGACGCGGCGTCGCGGCCGGCAGACGCGTTACCATGTCGGTTTTCCCATCCGCACCGCCCGAAAGGATCCGCATGAGCGCCATCACCATCTATCACAACCCGAAATGCGGCACCTCGCGCAACGTGCTGCAAGCCCTGCGCGACGGCGGCGCCGAACCGACCGTGATCGAATACCTGAAAACCCCGCCCGACCGCGCCACGCTGGAAAAACTGATCGCCGACATGGGTGTGGCGGTGCGCGACGTCGTGCGCGCCAAGGAAAGCCTGTACACCGAACTGGGCCTGGACGACCCGACGGTGACCGACGCGCAGTTGATCGCCGCGATGCTGGAGCATCCCATCCTGATCAACCGTCCCATCGTGGTGGCGCCCAAGGGCACGATGCTCGTGCGGCCGAGCGAGCGGCTGGTGGCGATCTTTCCGTGAGCTGGCCTGGCGTCAGGCTACCGGCGCGGTCGCCGCCTCCAGCGCATCGAGCCAGAACATGGCCGCTTCGCGGCTGTCGCCGCACATCTCCACCGACGGCTGCAAACCGCCACAGAACGCCGGACGTTCCGGGCGACCGAAGAGGCGACAGCGCAATTCCTCGTCCAGCTGCACGCAGGGCACGCCGGCCGGCTTGCCGTCGGGCATGCCGGGAATCGGACTGGTGATGGAGGGCGCCGTGCAGCAGGCGCCGCAGCGGGGGCGGCAGTTCATGGAATGGCGGGTCTTCGATCAAACGGGGGCAACCGGAGCGAGCCGGTCGCGTGCGAGGCCCCTATTGTAAATGCTGGAGACCCCGGCCCCGGATTCGCGCTTCTTCATCTTCCCTTCATCCCGGCTTGCTAGCATGGCTGCGCCGCTCCGGTCCGCCACTCACCTCCCCTGGCGGACGGCTCACGCCCCCGGAGTACCGTCCGTCGCACAGTACTGGCCGGAGCGGCACCCTCTCCTTTACATTCGCTTACCTGATCGCTTGAGCCGCCTCCTTGACGCCATGACGTTTGCCACTTACATTGCTGACTCCCCGGTAACTTACCGGCGGACTCGTCTTTCCGCGCGATGGCAGACGCTCCCGCAGAGGGGTTTCGTCCGCCGCGCCAGATCGTTCGCCGCGCATTGCTCGCTTATGTCCGAAGCCGCCAAAGAACCGCGTTGGGAACGACGCAAGCAGGATCGTCCGCAGGAGTTGTTGGCGGCGGCGCTGCAATTGTTCGTTGAGCGCGGCTATGCGGCGACCCGGCTGGAAGACGTGGCGACGCGCGCTGGCGTGTCCAAGGGCACGCTCTACCTTTACTTCGAGAACAAGGAAAGCCTGTTCAAGTCGGTGGTGCGCGCCAACATGCTGCCGCTGCTGGACGAAGCCGAGGCGATGGTGGACAACCACGCCGGCAGCAGCGCCGAGCTGCTGCGCGAGCTGATCACCGGCTGGTGGCAGGCCGCCAAGCATTCCGGGCTGACCGGCATTTCCAAGCTGATGATGGCCGAGTCCGGCAACTTCCCTGAGCTGGCGCGCTTTTATCACGAGGAAATCATCCTGCGCAGCGATGCCATGGTGGTGCGCATGCTGGAACGCGGCATGGCGCGCGGCGAATTCCGTCAGATCGACGCCGAGGCAATGAAGAAGGTCATCGTGGCGCCGGTCGTGATGCTGATGCTGTGGGATCAGTCCTTCGGCCCCTGCTCCATCACGCCCATCGATCCGCAAGCCTACCTGACCAGCCTGATCGACCTGTGCATCAACGGCCTGAAAGCCTGAAATCCAGGAAATCCATCAGCAAAACAATAAAACGGCCTGCCGCACGTTTGCAGGCTGAACACCCGGGACTCTCCGAATGACGCTTTCTTTCCTGAAACGCCGCTGGCTGCGTTGGACCTTGCTGGCGCTGATATTGCTGATCGCGGCCGCGGCGCTGCTGAAAAAGCGCGTGCCGGCGCCGACCAGCGCGCCCGCTACCGCCGCCATCGTTCCCGCTGCCATGGAGTTCCTGCCGGGCGACCTGTACACGGTCGGCAGCGGCGAACTGCGCCAGGTACTGCCGCTGTCGGGCGCGTTGCGCGCGCTCAACCAGGCGTCGGTCAAGGCGCGCGTGGCCGGCGAGGTGCAGCAGGTGCTGGTGCGCGAAGGCGAAGCGGTCAAGGAAGGCCAGGTGCTGGCGCGCATCGATCCGTCCGATTATCAAGCCAAGGTGGATCAGGCGCGCGGCTCTCTGGTGGCGTCGCAGGGCCAGCTGGATATCGCCACCCAGACCCGCAACAACAACCAGACCCTGCTCAACCGCGGCTTCATCTCGCGCAACGCCTTCGATACCGCGGCCAGCCAGTTCGACATCGCCAAGGCCAATGTCGATTCCGCGCGCGGCGCGCTGGAGGTGGCCAGGAAGGCGCTGGCCGATACCGTGGTGCGCTCGCCCATCGCCGGCCTGATCAGCGCGCGCAACGTGCAGCCGGGCGAGAAGGTGGCGGTCGATGGCAAGCTGCTGGATGTGGTCGATCTGTCTCAGATGGAGCTGGAAGCACCGGTGCCGACCAACGATATCCTGAAGGTGCAGATCGGCCAGGAAGTACTGGTGGCGGTGGAAGGCTTGCCGCAGAAAGTGGCCGGCAAGGTGGTACGCATCAACCCGGCCACGCAGTCGGGCTCGCGCTCCATCATGGTGTACGTGCGTTTGGATAATCCGCAGGGCTTGCTGCGCGCCGGCATGTTCGCCGATGCCGGCCTGACGCTGGAGAGGAAGGCGCGCGTGCTGACCGTGCCGTCCACCGCGATCCAGGTCGAGGATGGCAATGCCTATGTCTATGCCGTCGAAAACGGCAGCCTGGCGCGCCGACCGGTGGTGACCGGCCTGCAGGGCCGCGCCCAGGACGGCAACGCCACCGAGATCGTCAGCGGCCTGAACGAAGGCGCGCAGATCGTCAAGGCCAACCTGGGCATCCTGCGCGAAGGCACCGCGGTGCGCGTGCTGCAGCAGGGCGGCAAGGCCGCTGCGGCAGCCAGTGCCGGCGCCGCCAATACCGCCACCGGCCCGGCCGCGGCCCAGGCCGGCATTGCGCCGGCGCCGCCGCCGGCCAATCCCTCCACCCAGCCGCAGGGGCGCTGAGCGATGTGGTTCACGCGGATCTCCATCGGCAACCCGGTCCTGGCCACCATGATGATGATGGCCTTCGTGGTGCTGGGTCTGTTTGACCTGCCCCCGGAATATCCGTACAGGTCAAAACTAGAGGTAAGGTTGCTTCTCAGCGCCCCGAAGCGGGCAAGGAGTAGCCATGAAACGATCGAGATTTAGCGAAGAGCAAATCGCCTATGCGTTGCGATTGGCCGAGGG
>WNDX01000154.1 GCA_009914615.1 Herbaspirillum frisingense | reverse complement strand
TATCCAGAGGGCTACTGTTTTACCGCTTGTTGGGGCAAGCCGTCCTCACTGATCCGATCACCTATCGAGGCATTGCTAGCAAGAAAATCGCTCCAACATCCTGCTAGTGGAGCTAAGTGGATACCCCATGTATATGTACAGAGTTTGTGCTACAGTGAAGCCTCTTACAGACAAGAAGAGGAATCACTGCCATGACACACTTTGATCTTGCTTCCGACGCTCGCTTCGCTGTGGCCTCGTCCAGCCCGTCTTCGCTGGCCATTCGCCTGGGTCGCCGCGAAATCTTCATCTGCCGCGATAGCTATGTGCGCCGCTACCGCGTCAATCCCGTCATCGAATGCAGCGCCGGCATCGAGCCCGGCCACGTTGAAATCCTGCTGTTCCGCCGCTGGTTGCTGGTGCTGTCCAAGGCCCGCGCCTGATGCGTCGCGCGCTTGATTGGCTGGTGGTGGACGCGGGCGGCCATGCCGCTGCCGTGGTTCCATTCGCCGGCGTGGGCAGGGCACAAATGACGCCAAGGGGCCAAGCCGATGCGCGGCCGGTGAGCGAGATGTGCTCCCGCATCCTGCATGCCCTGCAGGGCGGTTCCCGGCGCGATGTGCAGGCGGATGCCGTCTCAGCGGCCGACGACGCCGACGACCGGGCCGACTGATCCTGCCGGGTCGCCGGCGGCAAAGGTCACCAGATGCGTGACATCCAGCCGGATCCCTATCCACTCGCCGATGGCATGATCATGGTGAGAGGGAACCAGCGACAGCAGTTGCTGGCCGTTTTCCAGTTCCAAGGTATAGAGGAATTCCGCGCCGCGGAAGGATTTGCGCAGCACCTTCGCCTTGAAGGCCGAGGCGTCGTCATGCATGACGTCGTCGGCGCGCAGCAATACATCGACTTGTCGGTCGGCATGCATGCCGGCTTTTTCGCCGGCGTGCGCCGCGAGGTCGGTCTCGCCGTCGTTCTCCATGGCCGCCGGGTTGGTGCCGGCGGCATTCGTTTCCTGATGCAGTTTTCGTGCTGTCGCCTGGTCATCCACGACCGGGGCGGCCGGCATTGGCCGCGCGTTCCAGCTGGCCGAGCGCAGGCGGCCGGCCGCGGTGTCCACTTCGATGATGCCCTGCGTCTGCGCTTCCCGCAGGCTGCCGTGCAGCAGCACGCCATGGCCGATGAAATCGGCCGCGAAGCGCGTGGCGGGACGGTGGTAGAGAGTGTAGGGCGTATCCCATTGCTCCAGCCGTCCTTGCCGCATGACGCCGACCACGTCCGCCACGGCAAAGGCTTCCATCTGATCGTGCGTGACCATCAGGGCGGTGGTGTGGGTGCGCTTGAGGATGTCGCGCACGTCGTGCGCCAGCCGCTCGCGCAATTCCACGTCGAGGCTGGAAAACGGTTCGTCCAGCAACAGCAGGCGCGGCTGCGGCGCCAGCGCGCGCGCCAGGGCGATGCGCTGTTGCTGGCCGCCGGACAACTGGTGCGGGTACTTGCGCAATACCTCAGGCAGGCCGACCAGCGCCAGCATCTCTTCCACGATGCGCGCGCGCTCGCCGCGCGTCATGCCCCGCAGGCCGAAGCCGATATTGGCGCCGACATCCAGATGCGGGAACAGCGCGAAATCCTGGAACACCATGCCGATGCGGCGTTCCTCCGCCGGGACGCGCACGCCGTCGCCTTCCAGCGTACGGCCGTCGAGCAGGATGCGGCCGGACTGCGCCGGCTCCAGCCCGGCGACCGCGCGCAGCAGGCTGGTCTTGCCGCTGCCGGAGGGCCCGATCAACGCACCCAGTTCGCCCGGCCGCAGGCGCAGCGAGACGGCGTCCACCGCCGGTGCGGCGGTGCGGGGATAACGGATGCTGACCTGCTCGACTTCCAGAAACATGGGCTGCCCGATCAAATGGTTACAATTCGCATTTGCGCAGTGTAGCGCATGCACTTGCGCGCACCCTGTTCGTTCCCTCTGATCTCTTCGTCGCTTATGCACATCATCGGTTTGCTCGCAGTCCTGATCGCCTTGCCTATCCTTGGCATCCTCGGCGCCTGGTTCGGGCTGGACGCCGCCGGCATCGACAGCCTGCGCCAGCAGATGCAGACCGTGCTGCCGGGGTATCTCGCCACCTCCGGCTGGCTGGCGCTGATGGTGACGCTGGGCGTGATCCTGGTGGGCGGCGCCGGCGCGGTGGCGGTCAGCCTGTTCGAATTCCGCGGTAAGCGCTTCCTGTCCTGGGCGCTGCTGCTGCCGATGGCCATGCCGGCCTATGTGTCGGCCTATGCCTATACCGATTTCCTGCAATACGCCGGCGCTGTTCAGAGCACGTTGCGGGGCTGGTTCCCCAGCCTGCGCTTCGACGTGCGCGGGCTGCCGGGGGCGATCTGCATGTTTGTCTTCACGCTGTACCCGTATGCCTATCTGCTGGCGCGCAACGCGCTGTCCGAGCGCGGCACGCATCTGATGGAAGCGGCGCGTATGCTGGGCACGCCGCTGCCCGGGCGCATCGTGCGCGTGGCGTTGCCGCTGGCGCGGCCGGCGCTGATGGCAGGGGCTGCCCTGGCGTTGATGGAGACGCTGGCCGATTACGGCGTGTCGGCGTATTTCGGCCTGACGACCTTTACCACCGGCATCTACAAGGCCTGGGTGGTGCTGGATGACCGCATTGCTGCCGCCCAGTACGCTTCGGCCTTGCTGCTGTTCGTGGCGGTGCTGTTGTGGTTGGAACGACGCGAGCAAGGACGCATGCGTTTCGCCGCCACCCGCGGCGGACGCGGTAGCGACGGCGCCGAAGCGCGACTGCCGGCGCTGACCGGCGGCAAGGTCTTGCTGGCCTGGCTGGTATGCGGCTTGCCGGTGCTGCTCGGTTTCGTGCTGCCGGTGCTGATCCTGCTGCAATTGTGGTGGGGCGAGTTGGGGCGCAGCGCGCTGGCCGGCGTCAATGGCGGCCAGGCGGTCCTGTTCGACGCCGCACGCTATGCCGGCTGGGTGTGGAACAGTTTCCGCTTCGGCGGCATCGCGGCGCTGGCGGCCCTCGTGCTGGCGTTGTCACTGTCGTTCGCGTTGCGCGCCGGTGGCCTGCCGCGGGCGCAGGGCTGGCTGCTGCGCGGTACGGCGCGGCTGGCAGGCATGGGATATGCCATTCCTGGTTCGGTGATCGCGATAGGCATCCTGCTGCCGGTGGCCTGGCTGCAGGCGCTGTGGCCGGCGGCCGGCCTGGGGGTGTTGCTGACGGCGAGCTCGCTGGGCGTGATCTACGCGTATCTGGTACGCTTCACGGCGGTCGCGGTGCAGTCGGTGGAGTCTGGTTATACCCGCATCCCGGCCAGCCTGGACGAGGCGGCGCGCACCTTGGGCAGTTCGCGCGGCGCGATCGCCTGGCGGGTGCACATGCCGTTGCTGTGGCGTTCGTTGGCGGTGGCGGCGTTGATGGTATTCGTCGACGTGGTCAAGGAATTGCCGGCGACCTTGCTGTTGCGGCCTTTCGATACCGACACGCTGGCCGTGATCGCCCACAACCTGGCGCGCGACGAGCGTTTGGGCGAGGCGGCCTTGCCGGCGTTGTCCATCGTCGCCGTGGGGCTGATCCCGGTGCTGCTGGTGACGCGGGCGCTGGACGGATCACGGCGCGCGCGGCCCTTGCAATCCGGCGCGCCGCCCGCATAACCGCAGGACGTAGCTGAATACGGCAAGACAATGGAGCAACACGCGGCACAACACGCCAGCAATGCGAACGGAGAAAAAATGAGCCAATACGATTACGATCTCTTCACCATCGGTGGCGGTTCCGGCGGCGTGCGCGCGGCGCGCTTCGCCGGACAGGCCGGCGCCCGCGTGGGCCTGGCGGAGAAGGGCGACCTGGGCGGCACCTGCGTCAACGTCGGTTGCATCCCCAAGAAGCTGATGTCCTACAGCGCGCATTACCACACCGATTTCGCGGATGCCGCCGGTTACGGCTGGACGCTGCATGCCCAGCCCGGTTTCGACTGGAGTACGCTGATCGCCAACAAGGATCGCGAGATCGCGCATCTGAACGATATCTACAAGCGCCTGCTGGACGGCGCCAACGTCACGCTGCATCGCGGCTTCGCCACCGTGGAAGACGCGCATACGGTCAACGTCGATGGCCAGCGCTTCACCGCCAAGCACATCCTGGTCGCCACCGGCGGCCATCCCGACAAGCCGGACATCCCCGGCAAGGAATTCGGCATCACCTCCGACGATTTCTTCCACCTGAAGGCGCTGCCCAAGCGCGCGGTGGTGCTGGGCGGCGGCTATATCGCGGTGGAGCTGGCTTCCATTCTCAACGGCCTGGGCACCCAGGTGACGCTGGTGTATCGTCGTGAGCGTCTGTTGCGCACCATGGACGCCGACCTTGGCGTGCACCTGGCCGACGAACTGGCCAAGAAGGGCATCAAGCTGGTATTCAACGCCAATATCGAAGCCATCGACGCGGTGCAGGCCGGCGAACATGTCAGCAAGACCGTGCGCCTGACCAATGGCGAGAGCATCGACGCCGAGTGCGTGCTGTTCGCGACCGGCCGTACGCCGAATACCGCCCGGCTGGGCCTGGACAAGGCCGGCGTGGCGCTGGAAAAGAACGGCGCCATCAAGGTCAACGACGATTTCGAAAGCAGTGTGCCGTCCATCCTGGCAGTGGGGGACGTGATCGACCGCGTGGCGCTGACGCCGGTGGCGTTGGCCGAAGCGATGGTGGTGGTGTCGCGCCTGTTCGGCAAGGGCGATCGCGCGATGTCTTACCAGAACATTCCGACCGCGGTGTTCAGCCATCCCAACATCGGCACCGTCGGCCTGACCGAGGAAGACGCGCGCAAGGAAGTGGGCGAGGTGAAGATCTTCAAGACCGATTTCAAGCCGCTGAAGAACACGCTCTCGCGCAACACCGAACGCACCTTCATGAAGCTGGTGGTCGATGCCAAGACCGATCGCGTGCTGGGCGTACACATGGTCGGCGGCGACGCCGGCGAGGTGATCCAGGGCTTTGCCGTGGCCTTGCAATGCGGCGCCACCAAGGCGCAGTTCGACATGACGATCGGGATCCATCCGACCTCGGCGGAAGAGTTCGTGACCATGCGCACGCCGGTGGCCTGATTCGCCGTCGGTTGGTTCGCGACGCCGAAAAAAAGCCCGCTGATGCGGGCTTTTTTGTTTCTGTGCAGGCGGGGGAATGAGAATGTCTTTACTTGCGGGACGAGCCCTTGGCACGTGCGCTCACGGGCCAGGTCGATAAGACCTGCTCGGCGATGCTCTCCAGCTTGGCGCGGCTGAAACCGGCTTTCGCCTGCACCGCCAGGCCGTGCACGACAGCGCAGAGATAGGCGGCCAGCGCCTCGCAGTCCGTCGTATCGGGCAGGTCGCCGTCTTGCTTCGCCCGCTCAAATCGCTCGCGCAAAAGCGCTTCGTCGCGCGCGCGTCCGTCCACAATCGCTTGCCGGATGGGTTCTGACTCGTCCGAGCCGGCCAGTGCGCCATGCACGCCAAGGCAGCCGCTCCGGTTCGGATCGAGCGTATGCAATTCGATGGAGCCGCGCAGGATATGCGCCGCGACTTCCCGCGCGGACGGCTGCGCCAGCGCCGCGGGGACGAAGGAGAGAAAGCGGTTGTAGTAGCGCTCCAGCGCGAGCAGGAACAGCGCTTCCTTGTTGCCGAACGCAGAGTAGAGCGCCGGGCGTTCGACCCCGGTGGCCTGGGTCAGGTCGGTATAAGACGCGCCCTCGTAGCCCTTGCGCCAGAACACGCACAGCGCGGAATCCAGCGCCTGTTCGACATCGAACTCGCGATGACGTCCCATCAGTAACACCTGCCTTTTTTCATAACGATCGATATTAAACCCGTTGACACCGTGGGTCAAATAACATAACGTCCGTTAATGTAATGATTGTTATGAAATGTCGCCGACCCCCGGCGGCAGGGCATTCATTGCCAACGGAAAGGATGTTATGGAGAAGCCATTGAAGGGCAAGGTCGCCCTGGTGACAGGCGGTTCGCGCGGGCTGGGCGCCGCCACGGCGCTGGAGTTGGCGAAGCAGGGCGCAGATGTCGCGATCAGCTACGTGGCATCGACCGAGAAGGCGCAGGGCGTGCGGGCGTTGGCGGTGCAGAGCGACCTGGCCGACATGAGCGCGGCCAAGCCGCTGATCGACAGGGTGGTGACGCACTTTGGCAAGCTGGACATTCTCATCAACAACGCCGCCATCGCCGTGCAGGGCAAGCCGGTGGATGCGCCGGATCTCGATACCGTCAATCTCGATCGCCAATGGCAGATCAACGTCATGGGCACGGTGGCCACCACGCGCGCGGCTGCGCCGGTGCTGTCGGACGGCGGACGCATCATCTTCGTCGGTTCCTTGCTGGGCAGCGTGGTGCCGTTCCCCGCCGTGGCCGACTATGCGGGAACGAAGGCCGCCCTGATCGGCTACGCCAAGGGCGTCGCGCGGGATCTCGGTCCGCGCCACATCACCGCCAACGTCATCCAGACGGGCGTGATGCCGACCGATATGGCGGCGCCGATGATGGAGGCGGGTTTCATCGATTCCATCATGGATCTGCACCCCGTGCGTCGTATCGCCACGCTGGAAGAAGTGGCCGCCACCATCTGTTTCTTCGCCGGGCCGAACGGCGGTTACACGACCGGCGACGTGATCAGCATCGCTGGTGGCGTGGGGATCTGAGGCGCAGCGCAGTCGCCGCTGGAGCAGCTCGTACAACCAGGGTGTCTCCGACGGCTTGATGCCGGATATCGGTCGATTCTCTGCATCGAGACGAGCAGACCGGCGCAATGAAAAACGGGGATGACATCGTCATCCCCGTTTTGCTTTCCGCCGCGCGGCATCAACGCCACAGTGCGTAGCCGATGCGGAACTGCGGATGGTCCTTCTGGTTATAGGTCAGCAGGCTTTCGCCGTAGCCGTAGAAATAGCTCGCCACCAGATAACCCGCCGTGCCCGGGATCAGCCGCGACAGCGGATAGGAAACCTGCGTGTCGGCGCTGCCGGCGCCGCCACGCTTGCCCTTGCGCAGCATGGTGGCGAATTCGAAGCCGTCGGGTTTGCCGTAGGCCAGCTTCAGATCCATGTGGCCGCGATAGTCGCCGATGTCCGGATTGTCGCGGGTGGGGCCGAGGTAGGCATAGACCTTGGGCGCGACGGTCAGGTGGTAGTCGTTCAGGTTGCCGACGTTCAGCGTGGGCTGCACGAAGTAGGTATTCACGCTGCGCGAGTCCGGGCCGTCCTTGCCGTTGGATTCATGCTCCAGACCGGTGGCGATGCCGATGCGGCTGAACACGCGGTTCTGGATGCCGACGTCGGGCAGGTAATAGAACAGGCTGGGACGGTAGCTGGTGTCGCGGAAGGGCTTGGAGGGCGCCGACAGGTCCCACAGCGAGAATTGCGTATAGCCTAAGTAGAGGTTGTTGAGCAGGCTGCGTGAGCGCGGATCGTCCGGCATGAACAGGCGGAACTTGAAGCTCAGTTGGAACTTGGCGTTGGTGTTGTCGCCGCTGTTGCCGATCAGGAAATACATCGGCTCATGGAAGGACAGCCGCGTGCTGTTGGCCAGGATGTCTTCCGCCGCCGGTGCGCTGGCAACGGCCGAGGCATTGGCGCCCGGCGTGATCACCGAAGCCGACGGCGCGACCGGCGCCACCTTGCTGGAGGAATCCGCCAGCGGGGCGTTCAGCAGGTCGGGAGATTCGGCCAGCGGCGGTTGTTTCGCGTCGGGACGGATCACCGCCACCAGCACCGGCGAGGCATCGATGCCGATGGGTTCGATGCGCACCATGCCGCGCAGGCGCTCGGGCAACATGCCGCGGTAGCGCACCTTGCGGAATTCGCCCTTCTTCAGCGTCACGCTGCCCTCGGCGCCATCGCGCTGCAGCGGGATCTGCAGCGGCGGGATCATGTCGGCCGAGGCGGCCACCATGATGGTGGGCGGTAACTGGTAGGTCTGTTCGGCTTGCTCCTCCTCGCTCACCAGCAGCGTCAGTTCCAGCGGCTTGCTGGCATCGACCCGCTTGGGCGGCTGCACCATGGAGATGCCGGCCACGGCCAGGCCGGGGAGGGTCAACGAGAGCGCGGCGGCGCTGAGCGCGCGCTGCAGGAGGGAAAGCCGGGGGCGGCGGGGAAGATGGTCGGGAAGAGCGTTGCGGGAGCGGCGCATGGTGTCCTTGTAATAAAGTTGGTGTTGGTTCCGGCCGTTAATAAAGGGGTGAAATCAATGAGTTGGAGTAAGTCCTGCGCAAGCCTGGTTACGCCCGTGAGGGCAATTTCGTGCGATTCTTGATTCTTGTAAAGGCCGCGCTTGCTGGAACAGATCGGTTGCCGCGCATAAAGTTGCCGGGCTCGCATCCGGGCGCCGTGGGGACGCGGTTCGGGGAACTTGCCGAAATGCCAATCTGACAACGGGTATTTCCTGATTGTGGCAGAATGGCGCGCCCAATAAGCTTCTTACAGCAGTTATTGGGACTTGCCTTGATCTGGGGCGGTTTTCCTGCCGGGAAGGGAAAACCAGGGAGTGAAAAGCGGCGATTGCGATGGACCCGCCGCGGCTGCGATTTCCCGAAAAACCGACGTTCTGATACGCATCACCGATTGCCATGCTAAGCGCAACTTACGACAGCCTGCTGGTTGCCGTCTCTCTTCTGGTCGCCATCCTCGCCTCTTACACGGCGCTGGACATGGCGGAGCGCATCAACACCACCAACAGCCTGAAATCAACCGCCGGACGCTTATGGCTGGCCGGCGGCGCGGTCGCCATGGGGATCGGCATCTGGTCGATGCACTTCATCGGCATGCTGGCCTTCCGGCTGCCCATCCTGCTGGGTTACGACCCCTGGATCACGGCGCTGTCGCTGGTGATCGCCGTGGCCGTGTCCGGCTATGCGCTGTGGATCGTGACCCTGCCCGAACTGCCCATGCGTCGCCTGTTGAGCAGCGCGCTGCTCATGGGCATCGGCATCGCCGGCATGCATTACACCGGCATGGCCGCTATGCGCATGCGTCCCGGCATCGACTACGATCCGGTGCTGTTCGCCGCCTCGGTGGCGATCGCCATCGGTGCTTCCGCTGCCGCGCTGTGGATCGCCTTCAGCCTGCGCAAGAACACCCCGCACGTCAGAGCCGCGCGCGCCGGCGCCTCGGTGGTGATGGGCTTCGCCATCGTCGGCATGCACTACACCGGCATGGCCGCCGCCAATTTCCGCGAGGGCGCGGTCTGCATGGCTGCGCGCGAAGGCGTCGGCCCCGGCTGGCTGGCGATCCTGATCGTGGTGGTGACGCTGGCCGTGCTGACCATCGCCTTGCTGACCTCGGTGCTGGATGCGCGCCTGGAATCGCGCACCGCCAAGCTGGCGCGCTCGCTGGCCGAAGCCAATGAAGAACTGACTCAGATGGTGCTGCACGACCATCTGACCAAGCTGCCCAATCGTACCCTGCTGGAAGATCGTCTGACCCAGGCCATCAACAAGGCTTCGCGCAGCAACGGCCATTTCGCGCTGATGTTCATGGACCTGGACGGCTTCAAGGCCATCAACGATTCGCTCGGTCATCATATCGGCGACCGCTTGCTGGTCGAGGTGGCCGACCGCCTGATCGGTTCCATGCGCGTGCACGACACCGTGGCGCGCCTGGGCGGCGACGAGTTCGTGATCCTGGTGGATCTCGTCAAGCCGGACGATGCCATGCTCGTGGCCGAAAAGCTGGTGGAAGTGGTGAACCAGGCCTTCATGGTGGAAAAGCACGAACTGCGCGTCTCGGCCAGCGTCGGCATCGCCATCTATCCGGACGACGGCAGTACCCGCCACGACCTGGTGATCAACGCCGATGCCGCGATGTATCACACCAAGCGCAGCGGTCGTAACGGCTATAACTTCTTCGAGCCTTCGATGAACGCCAACGCGCACAACCAACTGCAATGGCTGCAGGATCTGCGCGTGGCGCTGGAGCGCAAGCAGTTCAAGCTGGTGTACCAGCCCAAGTTCCGCTCGCCGGATGGTCCGGTGCTGGGGGCCGAGGCGCTGCTGCGTTGGCAGCATCCGGTGCACGGCGTGGTCGGCCCGGACGAATTCATCGCGCTGGCCGAGCGCTCCGGCCTGATCATTCCCATCGGCGCCTGGGTGCTGGACGAAGCCTGCCGCCAGATGCGCGAATGGATCAAGCTGGGTTATACCAACTGGAAAATCGCGGTGAACCTGTCGGCGCTGCAATTCTCCGATCCGCAGTTGGTCGATGTGGTGAAGGCCACGCTGGAGAAGCATCAGTTGCCGGCCAGTTGCCTGACGCTGGAAGTGACCGAATCGACCGCCATGCACGACACCGCGGCCAGCATGCAGACGCTGCAGAAGATCGCCGACCTGGGCGTGGATATTTCCATCGACGATTTCGGCACCGGTTATTCCAGCCTGCTCTACCTGAAGCGCCTGCCGGCCAACGAACTCAAGATCGACCGTGGCTTCGTGCGCGACCTCACGGACGACACCGAAGACGCCGCCATCGTTTCGGCCATCGTGGCGCTGGGCCGCACGCTCAACTTGCGCATCGTGGCCGAAGGCGTAGAGACCGAGATGCAGCAGAGCTTCCTGACCTCGGTCGGATGCGATGCGCTGCAAGGCTATCTGATGGGGCGGCCGATGTCGCCGGAGCAGTTCCTGCAGGCAATTCGTTCGTCGCAGGAGGCCATGCGCCAAGCATGATTTACCGTTTGAGTGTTGATGATATTCCTGGCGCCCGAGAAGATTCGGGCGCTTTTCTTTGTGCGCCCAGCATGGGCGCACTCCTGCGGGTGCAAGTCCCGCCATGAGCTGGTCACAGTGAATGAAGTGAAGCGCAACTGCATGAGGGTGACCGAGTGTGGGAAGGAAGCGTGGAGCGTAAATCGCGAGCCGATGAACAAGAATCGCATAGAAGGCGC
>WNDX01000153.1 GCA_009914615.1 Herbaspirillum frisingense | reverse complement strand
GGCAGGCTGCAACCCCAGATCACGAGCCACCGTGGTTACCCCTTCTGTGGCCGCTCGCAACAGTGCCTGCTGCCTGAACTCCAGGCTGAACTCCTGCCCCTTTCTGCCTGCCTTGCTCTTGGTCATCGTCCACCTCCTATTGCGATAGTTAATCGCTTATAGGGGTGTCCGTGAAACGGGGGCAAGATCACCGGAACCGCTTGCCGGTTCCGGCGGGATGTCATGCGCGCGCGCTCGCCGGGATCGACCTCAGCGTAGGCTGACCAGCGTTTGCAGCACGGTGTCCTGCACCTTGATGGTCTGCGAGTTGGCCTGATACACACGCTGGGCCACGATCATGTTGACCAGCTCGCGGGTCAGATCGACATTGGAGTCTTCCACCGCGCGCGCCTGCAGGGTGCCGAAGGTGCCGGTAGTGGGCGATCCCACCAGCGGCGCGCCGGCGTCCGACGTGGCCTGATAGAGGTTGTTGCCGAGGGGCTGCAAGCCATTCGGATTGGCGAAGTTCACCAACACCACCTGTCCCAGCGCCTTGGTCTGCTGGTTGCTGTAGGAGCCGATGATGGCGCCGTCCTTGCCGATGGTGAAACTCGACAGCGTGCCCGGCGGCATGCCGTCCTGGCTCTGCGCCAGGTTGACGAAGGCCGAACCGGTCTGGGTCGAGCCGGTGTAGTTCAGCGCGATCGCGCCGGGGAAGGTGCCGCCGGCCCTGGTGTAGCCGCTCAGGTCCAGCGTCATGCCGGTGGCGCCGGTCATGACGCCGGTGGAGTTGAAGGTCATCGTACCGATCGCCTGCGGCACGGTGCCGCCCGGGAGGGTGGTCACCATCTTGCCGTCCACCGTGGCGTACATGGTCCAGGTGGTCGAAGGCGGCGCGCCGGCAGTGGCGCCTTTGACGTAATACGTCTGCACGCTATAGGGATTGCCCAGGCTGTCGTAGGCGGTCACGCCGGTCGAGTTGGTATAGGAATTCGGATTGGCCGGATCGAAGGGCGTCACGGTCGGCACGGTCTTGCGCGAATCCAGGTTGACCTTGGTGGCGATCTTCTGGGTCGCCGTGGCCGGCAGCGTGGACGTGTCGATCTTGAGCGGCACCGCGTCGCCGCCGGTGATGCCGGCCGGATAACCGGTCAGGTAAGCGCCGTTCATGCTGGGATTGATGATGTAGCCATCCTTGTTCAACTGGAACTGGCCGTTGCGGCCATAGCGCGGCGACTGGTCGGTCAGGCTGCCGGCCATGCGGAAGAAACCGTCGCCGTTGATGGCGATGTCCAGCGGATTATTGGTCGAAGTGACGTTGCCCTGCGTGAACGACTGCGCCACGTTGGCCGCCGTCACGCCTATCCCCACCGGCGAGTTGCCGGAGCGGTTCATCGAATTGGCATAGGCATCGGCGAATTGCACCTGGCCTTGCTTGAAGCCCACCGTGCTGGCGTTGGCGACGTTGTTGCCGATCACATCGAGGTGCTTGGCCGCACCGTTCAGACCGCTCAGACCTTGTTGGAAACTCATTGCCTTGCCTTTCGGGATAGCGAAGATAGGGAGACGCGCGGGGCATGCGTCGGTGTTCGTGGCGCCGCCCGTGCCGCCTTGCACACCGGTCGCCGTTGCAAACCGGATGACGCAGTACGGGACGCTGGCATCTTAGGGAGCGCAAATCGCCGTTATCTCCACATCGTGTGCAGATCGCATGGAGAAAACGCAAATTAATGTAAAGACCGGGATCAGCGCCGGCCGCACGCCAGCGCGCGGCGCACGTCGTCCACCGCGCGTTCGGCCAGCGAGATGCGGCGGCGCGCTTCAGAGCGCTTCTTCGAGGGCAGATCGGCCAGCGCGGCGGCCTGGATCTCCTTGCAGGAAATCTCGTAGTCGCCGTCGCTGCGCCGCGCCGCGCCGATCTCGCGCCAGAAGTGGTCGTAGTCGGCATGCACGCGATCGGCCTTGGAGGGCTGGTTGACCACGCGATTGCCGTTACCCACCAGGACCAGGCGCTGGCATCCGTAGGCATGGCCGATTTCACGCACCAGCCGGATCATCAGGGCCTTGGGGCGCAGGCCGAACATGTCGCGGGTCGCGCGGCGGATGCGCTCCCTGGCGTCGGCGCCGCGCGGCCCTTGCAGGCAGCCGATGCCCACGCACCAGCTGACGTCGTGCTTGTAGAAAGTGAAGGCGGTGGAGAACAGATGCTGCTGGTCGCGATACAGATGCAACGCCAGCTCGCCCTCGCGATCCAGGCTGGAGATCGCCGCCAGCCGGACTTCATAGACGTCGCCGGACTTGCCGATGAAGCTGCCCACCGGCATCTGCAGTTGCGCGGCCTTCAGCACCAGCGGCGCCAGGCCCTGCTGGAAGATAAAGTCGTAGTGGCTGATCAACACCTCCAGCCGCTCGGGCTGTCGCAGGCGCAGCGACTGATAGGGCCGGTAGATCTTTTGCAACAGCCGCGGGGTGGCCCTGGCCAGCGCGGTATGCGCCGGCGTCAGGTTCCAGTATTCCAGCCAGCGCTGGGTGTGGCGGTGATGCACGAAACTGCGCACCGTGAGCTTGATCTTCTTGGCCAACCGCGAACTGCCCGGCCCGGTGTGTTCCAGGCAGGAGTACAGGTTGACGGCATCGGCCGACTTGCCGGCATCGCCGCTCTCGCGCGCCGGGAGCTGGGTGCCGCGCACCGCAGGCCGCGCAGCCGGACGATTGCTTATCGCCTCGGCAATGTCGTACGCCTGGCGATAGCAACGCGCAATGCCGTGCCGCATCAGATAGAAAGCGACGGCGAACAGCAGCACCGTCAGACAGGCAAGCAAGGGTTCCAGGCGCTCTACGGCTTGGACGTATGCACTCGGGGAATGGAAAAAACGGGCCGGAATCATGGTATTGACGCCTCGTTACACAAGGAACAAAGAGAAATTCGGGGGGCTTCTACTTTGCTTGTGCAACGAGACGGTCAAAATGACGGCCTGTTACAAATTATTTTTTCAGGCCAGTCCGCTGCGCCGGTCGGCCTTATTGCCGTTGCCGGCCCGGGGGCGGCCTAGAACTCGATGACGTTGGTCAGCGTCACGGTGCGGCGCGGCTCCACGCCTATCGTGTAGGTGGCGAATTCGCTGTAGAGGCGGCGATCGAACAGGTTCTTGATGCCCAGGGTGGTGCGGCCGAAGCGCGACTTGTAATAGATGCTGGCGTCGGTTCGGGTCTGGCCGGGGATACGCACCAGCGTATCGGCATCGCTGAAGGCGGTGTAGCCGCTGCGCATGGTCAGGCCCAGCCCGAAGCCCCAGCCGCGCAGGGCTTCCGACTGCATGTCGTACGTACTCCAGAGGCTGGCGCGGTGACGCGGGAATTGCGACAACTGGATATCGTCGCCCGGGGATTTCGCCGGCTGGAACGAGATATAGCTATAGCTGGCGGTCAGGTTCCAGCCGCGCGCCATGCGCCCGGTCAGGTTCATCTCGACGCCGCGGCTGACCGCCGAGGGCAGCAGCACATAGTCGGTGTAGGGCGAAATCGTGGTCGGGAACACGAACTGCAGCACGTTGGTATGCGTGGCCCGGTAGAGTGCCGCGGTGAAGGTGGCCCGGTTGTCCAGCAACTTGAGCTTGAGCCCGACCTCGGCCGATTTGCCGGTGGTCGGCGGCGCCACGTTGATACCGGGCGGGCCGCCGTTGAGCGTGGAATCGAGCAGCTTGCTGCCGGGCGTGAAGCTGCGGAAGGTGTTGGCGTACAAGGTCGCCTTGTCGGTCAGTTTGTAAGCCACGCCGATGTTATAGACCGGCACGTTGCGCGGCGGCGAAGTGTCGCGCACCACGCCGTTCATGTCCGGGTCGGACGAGAAATTGTTGCGTTCCTGCTCATAGCCGACGTTCATGAGCACATGCCAGCGCCGCCATTTCATCTGGTCTTGCAGATACAGGTTGGAGTAATAGATCGTGTCGTCGTCCGAGATCAGGTTCTTGCCGGTCGCGATCGCCGGCAGCGACAGGTCGGAGGGCGGCCAGGTGGTCGCCAGCGCCTGGAAGTTGTCGACGTCGGTATACGAGGCCAGGCGGGTGCGGCCATAGCTCATGCCGGCCAGCACCGTGTGCTGCATCTCGCCGGTGCTGAATTTCACCCGCACGCTGTTGTCGAGATTGAGGGTGTAGCTCTTGAGCGAGGACTGGTCGGCGAAGCAGACGCCGAGATCGGCATCCGAATCGATGGACATGCAGTTGCCATAACCCGCCGAATCGTAGCGCTGCCTGGTGAACTGCCCCTTGCTGATGAAGGTCCAGCCGGGGCGCAGCTCCTGCTCCAGGCTGTAGAAGTATTCGGTCTTGGCGGAGAAGCTGTGGTCATCGGCGCGTCCCCAGGGCGACGTGCGGATATCCGGACCGGGGCCGTCCTCGTCGAGCAAGGCGTTCTGGTAGCCGCCGAACGGCGAGCGCGAGACCTGATGGCTGAAGCCCGCGACGAAAGACGTGCCGCGGTGCTTGTAGCCGATCGACGGCGCGATATACAACTCGCGGGCGCCGTCGTAACCATCGAAGGTGCGCTTGTCATGGGTGGTGGAGAGGATGGCCCGGTAGGTCCATATCTGGTCGTCCGACAGGGCGCCGCCCAGGTCGAAGGCGGCGCGCCGGTGGCCGTTGCTGGAGACGTCCAGCGTCAGTTCGCGGATGCGGTCGGCCTGCGGCCGCTTGGTCAGGACGTTGACCGAGCCGCCCGGCTCCATCGGGCCGCCGACGATGATGGAATCGGCGCCGCCCATCACCTCGACCCGGTCGATGGCCGCGATCGGCACGTCCAGCGAGGTGATCGCGCGCGAGCCGGCGACGCGGCCGTTGGTCACGTTGCGCAGCGACACCAGGTCGGCTACGCCATTCTTCATCACCGGCGCGACAAAGCCGCGCACGTAGAGCGTGCCAGCCTGATCCACGCCATCGCCGCGGCCGAAGGCCACCGAACTGATGCTTTGCAGCGAATCCAGCACCGATTGCGCCTGTTGGCTTTCCATCAGGTTGCTGGTGACGCCTTGTATCGATTGCGGAAGTTCCGACATGGGCGTGTCGGTGCGGGTCGCCGAGCGGCTGCGCGCGGCGACGAAGCCGATATCGGTATAGCCATGATTGGCGCCATCCGCGTCGTCCACGCCGATACTGACCACCGGCGGCAAAGGCGCGCCAACCGATGCCGCGGGCGCCTCCGCCGTGCCTGGCTGGTCGGCCGCGGCCGGCGCGCTGTCGGCCGCGATCCGGCGCACGCCGAAGGAGCCGTCGGGATTGGCTACCGGCTCCAGCGCGGTTCCCCGCAGGACGGTGCGCAGCGCCTCTTCGATGGTGAAGCGGCCGTGGAGGCCGGACGACGTCTGCGCCGCCACCAGCGCCGGATCGAACAGAACGATGCCGCCGGCCGCGCGGGCGATCGCCACCAGCACCTCTTCCAGCCGGTTGCCGGCGATGTTGAAATCGAATGCAGTGGACGCCGCCGGCGCCGCATGCGTGCCGGCCACGGCGTGAGGCTGTGCCAAGCCCATCAGACAGGCCGCAAGAACCGACGCCATTACGCTGGCCGCGCCGCTGTATCGCATGGTCGTTGTCAGGGGGCTTGGTGAAGGTCGGTCTGGAGAAAGAGAAGCGCGCCGCTGTCTGCATGAGCCATCGGCGTACGCCGGGCACTCAAGCGCGAGCAGAAATGGTCACCCAATAAGGCGTGACGCGCGTCACCTCGATAGGCAGGTTGTTGGCCAGCGCCGACAGCGCGCGGTCGGTGTCGTCCAAGGGGAAAGCGCCGCTGACGCGGAGTTCGCCGGCGGCGGGTTCCAGGCGGATCATGCCTTTGCGATACGGCCGCAGCGCTTCGATCACTTCCGTCAACGGCGCATTGGAGGCGGTGTAGTAGCCATCGATCCACGAACTTTCACGGCCGCTGATCTGTTGCAGGGAAGCGATGGAAGTGCGGTCGAACCAGGTGCGCCGGCCGGATGGCAGATCGACGCCTTGCCCCTCCAGCGGCTGGAGCATGGCCGACGCCTGCAGCGCGACCACCTGGGTGCGTTCTTCCAGATAGCGGATCAGCAGCGTACCGCTGAGCGCGCTGGCGCTGCCGTGCCGGGTTTCGATGGCAAACGGCAGGCGCCCTTGCGCTGCCACCTGGAGGTACATCTCACCCGCAAACAATCGGACCAGCCGGCGCGATTGATCGATGAGGCGATCGGCGGCGCTGCGCGCATTGAGTGTCAGCACGCTGCCGTCGGCCAGGGTATAAGTCTGGCGTTCGCCGGTGCCGGTGTGCAGATCCGCGCTCATGCCGCGCAGCGGCGTCACCTGGTTCAGCAACGCACCGGCGCCGACGGTCAGACCGGCCAGCGCGGCGATGCGCTTGAGCGTCTTGCGGCGGTTCTTTTTCTGCTGCAGGGTATTGCGCAAGACGGTGGCCGAGGCGCCGACCTGGCGCGGCACGTCGAACTGGCGCACCGACTGCGTCAGGTTGGCGTAGGCCACATCGTTGCGCGGATCGGCCGCGCGCCAGCGCTCGAAGGCGGCGCGCTCGGCCGGGGAGACGTCCGGCTGTTCCAGTTGCAGCATCCAGTCGATGGCCTGCTCGACAATCTTTTCATCGCTCATGACGGGATCAGCCCAGCGGCTTGAAGTCGGCCGCCTTGTAGCATTGCAGCAGGCCCTTGGCGACATGGCGCCGGGCGACGCTGGCGGTGATGTGAAGCTGGTCGCCGATTTCCTGGTAGGTCAGGCCGTCCAGCTTGTAGAGCAGGAAGGCTGCGCATTCCTTGGAGGACAGGCCGGCCAGCGCCTTGTCCATCGCGCGCAGCGCCTCCAGCAATTGCATCTGGTCTTCGGGTGAAATGACGTGCTGATCGGCGCTGGCATGGGCCAGCGCTTGCAGGCACGCCTCTTCCAGATCGCGTCGGCGCCACATCTCATAGACGATGCGCTGGGAAATCGTGGTGAGCAGCGCCTTGGGTTCGCGCACCTGTTGCGCCGGTGGCGACGCCAGCAATTGCGTGAAGGTTTCCGCCGCCACATCCTCGGCCGCGTATGCATCGCCCACGCTGCGCCGCAGCCGCGTGCGCAGCCAGGCGTGGTGTTCGATAAAGATGGCTTCGATGCTATTCAACGCGGTCGGTGGGGTTGTCATAGTGTCATTGATCCGGCATTCGTTTCCGGCGGCCGTCCTTGCAAGACGGCGGCGCGCGGCAGATCAGGCCTTGGCGGTGGGGCGATTGTATCCTTCGCCCGCGATGCGTGCCCCGGCGGACGGAATTATAAGAGCGCCGGATGAGGATGACGAGAAAATCGACGATCAATGGAGAGGCATGTTGACGATACGCACAGATTTTCAGCATTCCCATGCTGCCCAAGGGCAAGATCGCTCGAAACTGGTGTGATCAATACATCAGTTAGACCTGCCCATGCCCGCCGATCGTGGATGCGAGGATGGATGCGAAGAGAAACAGGAGACCCCGATAACAGGAGACCCGGATTCGAGCCAAGCCGCAAAGGACCTGGTTTGTGTGCAAGCAGAAAGGCATGGCTGGCGTCAGGTGGTGACGCCAACCGGATGGCACATGCTCGTTGACTATGCGCCATCCGGCCGCGATGGCGAATCAGGCAGCGGCGATATCGGGTTCCTTGCCGGCCAGGATGGCGCGCCCCGCACCGGAGCTGCCGCCCTTGACGCGGCGCGCGCCGGAGAAAGGCGCAGCCTTGGAAGCCGCATGGCCGGCGCGATGCACGAGGCGGTCGCCGACCACGGTGCCGACGTAAGCACCGTCGATGTCGTGAACCCTGGCGCCCCTAAGTTTGCCGACCGGGTCGCCGGACTTGCTGTAGACGATGTTGTTGCTGATGTGCAGCGGCTTGCCGTTCTTGGTGTAGAGGCTCATGAAATGCTCGCTTTCGATAGTCAGGTTGACGGAAGCAGTGAAGGATCGCGCCGGCGACCTTGGCGCCGGATGCATGGCGGTCGATCCGCATGGCTATCCGATATTGTTATTTTTCTGAAGCCGCGCGGGCAGGTGAGACAGCTCGGCCCGCGCAGAAGTTCAGCTCGAAGCCGCAGCATCCGCTGGCGACGTCACGGCGTGTCGCAGGAGAAACGGAAACTGCCGTCCAGCGCCAACGGCAGCACCAGGGTATGAATGCCCGCCGCCTTGGCGGCCGCGCAAAGCCTGGTGCGCGCATTCATCCGGTTATCACGGTAGTCCGGCTTGTACTCTGCATTGAAGATCGGCTTTCCCTTGGCGGTGAAGGGCCGCTGCTTGCCGCATTCCTCGAATTCATGGCATTGCTCGTTGACGGCGAAATCGAAATCGCCCGCCAGGGCTTCCACCTGGTCGAGATCGTTTTTAAGTCCCACGGCCAGATTGCGGCGATGCGCCTCGGCGGCGAGGAAGCGGTTGTAGACCAGTTGCTCATGGGCGGTCAGCGGGAAACCGGTGTCGTTGGCATAGCCATCGACGTTGTCCGGCTCCACGCCGTCGCAGCGCTTTTTCACCGCAAGATCCAGGCGCCGCTCGGTCATGAATCTGCGCACGCCGGCGGAACGGATATCCAGCCAACGCTCGTCGTCCCATCCCTTGAGGGTCTTGCCTTGGTCGGCGGCGGGAATGGCGCCGGCATCGTCGCGGAATTTCTCCCAGGATCCGGCCGAGAAATAACACACCACGCGCCGGTTCTGCTGATGCAGGCGGTCGATGGTGGCTTGCGGGGTATCGACCAGATCGACGTCGTAGACGTCCACCTCATAGCTGCTATCAAGCGTGCCGCGCAGTTGCCACTGCCAGGTATCGGTGGCGCGCGGCGTCCAGCGCGCCACGGACGTGGCGGCGACCGCCGGAGCAGCGCCGATGCTGACGTGCAGCCCGCACGGCAGCGTGCCGGCGACGGTCAGTATCGACAGGAAAGACCATTTGAACATCCGCATGCCCTTTGGAAAATTGCTTCCCGTGCATCACGGATGACAAGGCGAAAGGAACAACGAGCGCCGCGGCGTCGCTCACCGTCATGCTGTCTTGCCATTAAGGATGCATCGAGAGTTGGCAGTGTGCAGGCCGGATGTGGTCTTTCTGTCTGCTTATTGTGGACGTTTGATGGATAAATCCCTTGTTCCACCGTGGCGATCACGACAACACGCCGGATCGGCGGAAGGAACGCGGCATTGAATGTCAGCCGCCGATGCAAGCATCCCGCAGCAATCTCGCGCGACACCGGAATTGCCAGGCAGAGCGCCGTCCAATACCGCTCGCCGGGGCAAGGAACCACGGTTCCATGCCTCGGTTGAGCATGCGGCAGCGGCGCCGCTTTGCCGCATCAGGAAATCGCCGGCACCGGATTGACCAGTGCGCCGGCGGCGCCCTTGTCGTTCCTGACCTTGAAGATGGACACCACCTTCAGCAAGCCGCTGGCCTGCTGCGACAGCGATTGCGCCGCCGCGCTCGCCTCCTCCACCAGCGCCGCGTTCTGCTGCGTCACCTGATCCATCTGCACCATTGCGGTATTGATCTGCTCGATGCCGGTGGTCTGCTCGGTCGATGCCGTGGCGATGCTGCCCATGATTTCGCTGAAGCGCCGGACCGACGACACGATATTGGCCATCTGCTGCCCGGCATTGGCCACCAGTTCGGATCCGGCGCCGACATGGCTGACCGATTCGCCGATCAGTTCCTTGATTTCCTTGGAAGCCACCGCGCTACGCTGCGCGAGCGAACGCACTTCGCTGGCGACGACCGCGAAACCGCGGCCCTGCTCGCCGGCGCGCGCCGCTTCCACTGCGGCGTTCAGCGCCAGGATGTTGGTCTGGAAGGCAATGCCCTCGATGACGCCGATGATGTCCGACATTTTTTCCCAACTGGCGGAAATCCGGTCCATGGTCGCCACCACGCGGCTGAAGGCTTCGCTGCCGGTGGCGGCGATCTCGGAGGCGCCCAACGACAGGCGGCGCGCTTCCGAGGCGTGTTCGGTGTTCTGGCGCACGGCGGTGGTGAGCTCTTCCATGCTGGCGGCGGTCTCTTCCAGCGAGGCCGCCTGCTCTTCGGTGCGTTGCGAAAGATCGAAATTGCCCTGGGCGATCTGGCCGCTGGCGACCGATATCGTCTCGGCCGCGGACTTGATGCCATGCGCGATCACGTTGAGCTGGAAGCGCATCTGTTCGATCGACGCCATCAGGCTGGAGCCGTCGCCGTTGCGCAATCTGACGACGGCGGTCAGGTCGCCGTTGGCGATGTCGCGCGCCACCGACTGCGCCTCGGAAGGCTCCGCGCCGAGCTGCTTCAGGATGCTGCGGGCGATCAGCGTGGCGCCCAGGATGCCGACCACCACCGCAAAGATCATCGTGGCGATGGTGAATGCGCGCAGGCCGTTATAGGTTTCCCGCGCGGCGGACGCCGCCTGTTCGTTCTGCGCTTCTTCCAATTCGGCGAGATCCGTCAGGGACTTGATCCATGCCGCCTGTTTGGGGCGTACTTCGGTGATCAATACCTTCACCGCCTCGGCCGCCTGGTTATCGACGCCCAGCTTCAACGCTTTCGCCATCAGGGGAACGGTCGCGTTCTCGTCCGTCTTGATCTGCTCCATCAATTGACGTTCGCGGTCGGTGGTGGAGGGCTCGGTGGAAAAGACCTTTTGCAGCGCGGCATACGCATCGGCATAAGTCTTTTCCTGCTTGGCCAGATTATCGGATTCCGCACGCATGGCGACGGGATCGTCGAGCAACGCGATATTGCGGATGATGATGGCGCGCGAGCTGAGCGCATTGCGCAGCGATGCCGCCAGCTTGGTTTCCACATTGTTGACGTTGGTTGATCTTGCCCCCGTTTCACGGACACCCCTATAAGCGATTAACTATCGCAATGACCTGCCCCCGGAAGTTGGACAGTTTAGAACTAGAGAGGAGCTGCCTCTTTGGGTTTCACTGACCACTTTTGGACGAACTCACTTGGGGTCAGATGGCCAAGCGAGCCGTGGGGACGATGGTGGT
>WNDX01000152.1 GCA_009914615.1 Herbaspirillum frisingense | reverse complement strand
GGCTGCACTCGTTTCGGCGCCTGAAGATTCGTTACGAACGCTATGCTCATATCCACGAAGCCTTCCTGTCATTGGCTTGCGCCTTGATTTGCTGGACCCGGTTAAAACAACTTTTAAAATAATTTCGCAACAGCCTCTTAGTTCTTCGGCTTTTCGTCCAGCAGGCCCTGCTTGCGGATGTAGTCGATCACCTTTTCCACGCCATCGCCGCTGCGCAAGTTGGTAAAGACGAAAGGACGGTCGCCGCGCATGCGCTTGGCATCGGCCGCCATGATATCGAGATTCGCGCCGACGTAGGGCGCGAGATCGGTTTTATCGATGATCAGCAGGTCGGAACGCGTGATGCCGGGGCCGCCCTTGCGCGGGATCTTCTCGCCGCCGGCCACGTCGATCACGTAGATCGTCAGATCCGACAATTCCGGGCTGAAAGTGGCCGCCAGGTTGTCGCCGCCGGATTCCACCAGGATCAGGTCCAGGTCGGGGAAATCCGCGCTCATGCGTGCAATGGCTTCCAGGTTGATCGAGGCATCCTCGCGGATCGCCGTGTGCGGGCAGCCCCCGGTCTCCACGCCCATCAGGCGTTCGGCCGGCAAGGCGTCCGCGCGCAGCAGGATCTCCATGTCCTCCTTGGTATAGATGTCATTGGTGATGACGGCCATGTCGTAATGGTCGCGCATGCGCTTGCACAGCATTTCGCACAGCGCCGTCTTGCCGGAGCCGACCGGGCCGCCGATGCCCACGCGCAGCGGGTTGGATGTGGAGTTACTCATATCGTTGTCTCTTCGTCGTGTTGAATGATGTGTGTCCGTGCCTCAGGAGCGATAGATGCGGCTGTACTGCACTTCGTGCTGCATCGACAGCAGCGACAGTCCCGGCGACCAGTTCGACAGGGCGTCATCCGGCAGCGCCAGTGCGGTGCCGGCGGCGCGTTCCAGTTCGGGTTGCAGCGACAGCAAGATGCGCTGGCCGGCGACCTGGCCCAGCGGCACCGTCTTCACGCAAGCCAGCACCTGATTCTCCGCCCAGGAAAACAGCATGCCCAATACCGCCGCCTCGCGCGGCACCTGCAGCGCCACCGTGGCGAAGGCCAGGGCGGTGGGCAGCGGTACTTCCGGTTGCGCCTGCAGGATCTCCAGCAAGGCCTGATCGCCCAGTTTCAAGTCCGCGCCCAGTTTGCCGAGCGAATAACCCATTTGTATCGTCTCGGCGCGAAACTCCGAAGTATCGCGCGCCGCCACGAAGCGCTCCGTCCACAGCGTTACCGCGGCGGCATCGCGGGAAGCGAAGGCGTCCACCAGCCGGGCGAAGATCGGCGCCTCGAAGCGGGCCACCACTTCATGCAGCGCGTGCGCGATCCATTCCCTGGCGCTTGCTTCATTGCCAACCCGTCCGCTCTCGATGGCTGCCTCCAGCCCTTGCGAATAGCTGTAGGCGCCGATCGGCAGCGAGGGGCTGCTCAGTTGCAGCAAGTGGAGCAGGGCCGAGGCGTGCATGGCTCAGCTCTCTTCCTTCTTGTCGCCGGGGCGGTGGATCTTCTGGCGCAGGGGGATGGGTGCCAGCGGATTGTGGTGATGATCGTCGCCGTGATGGTGATGGCCGCCACCGTAGGCGCCGGCTTCCGGTTCAAAGGCCGCGTGCTCCTCGGACACGCGTGCCCCCAGGCCCTCCAGCATCTCCTTGAGCACCGGATCCTTGCGGATGCGCAGGAAGCCGACGCCGCCTTCATGGCCGATATGCGCCTGCGTATGGCGATTGCCCAGGTGGAAGGCGCAGCGCAGCAGCAGATGCGCGTCGGCAGCGTCCACCCGGTAGGTCGCTTCGGCGGCGGCGGTGATCCGCACCACGCGGCCGTCGTCGCCGCGCAGCAGGTCGCCGTTGCGCAGCACGGTGCCGCGCACGGTGAACACGGCCACGTCCTCGCCGGAAGTCATGGTCGCGCGCAGGCGGCTTTTCTCGCGCTGGTCATATGGCAGCACCAGCTCGCCGTCGATCTTGTCGGCCTGTTCGACCTTGGTATTGAGTGTCAGCATGGGATATCAGAAAAGGAAGTAACGCTGCGCCAGCGGCAGCGACCTGGCCGGCTCGCACACCAGCAGTTCGCCGTCGGCGCGCACTTCATAGGTCTCGGAATCGACTTCCATCTTCGGCGTGGCGCCGTTGTGGATCATGTCGCGCTTGCGCAGGTTGCGCATGTCTTTCACCGCCACCACCGGCTTGTTCAGCTTGAGTTGCTCGCCGATGCCGGCATTGAAGGCGGCCTGCGAGACGAAGGTCATCGAGGTCTTCAGCCCGCCACCGTAGGCGCCGAACATCATGCGGTAATGCACCGGCTGCGGCGTCGGGATCGAGGCATTGGGATCGCCCATCTGCGCCGCGGCGATCATGCCGCTCTTGAGGATCATCGATGGCTTGGCGCCGAAGAAGGCCGGTTTCCACAGCACGATGTCGGCGATCTTGCCCACCTCCAGCGAACCGACCACATGCGACACGCCGTGCGTGATGGCCGGGTTGATGGTGTACTTGGCGATGTAGCGCTTGATGCGGAAGTTGTCGTTGCGCGAAGAATCTTCCTTCAGCGAGCCGCGCTGCACCTTCATCTTGTGCGCGGTCTGCCAGGTGCGCAGGATCACCTCGCCGACCCGGCCCATGGCCTGCGAATCGGACGACATCATCGAGATCGCGCCGATGTCATGCAAGATGTCCTCGGCGGCGATGGTCTCGCGCCGGATGCGCGATTCGGCGAAGGCCACGTCTTCGGCGATCGCCGGATCCAGGTGATGGCAGACCATCAACATGTCGAGGTGCTCGTCCAGCGTATTGACGGTGAACGGGCGCGTCGGATTGGTCGAGGAGGGCAGCACATTGCCTTCGCCCACGGCCGCGATGATGTCCGGCGCATGGCCGCCGCCGGCGCCTTCGGTGTGGAAGGTATGGATGGTGCGATCCTTGAAGGCCGCCAGCGTGTGTTCCAGGAAGCCGCCTTCGTTAAGTGTATCGGTATGGATCGCCACCTGGATATCCATGCGGTCGGCCACGGTCAGGCAATTGTCGATGGCGGCCGGGGTCGAGCCCCAGTCCTCGTGCAGCTTGAGGCCGATGGCGCCGGCGCGGATCTGTTCTTCCAGCGGCAGCGGCAGGCTGACGTTGCCCTTGCCCAGGAAGCCCAGGTTCATCGGGAAGGCGTCGGCCGCGGCCAGCATCGAATGGATGTGCCAGGGCCCGGGTGTACACGTGGTCGCCGCGGTGCCGACCGCCGGGCCGGTGCCGCCGCCTATCATGGTGGTGACGCCGCTCATCAGCGCCTCCTCGATCTGCTGCGGGCAGATGAAATGGATGTGGCTGTCGATGCCGCCGGCCGTCACGATCATGCCTTCACCGGCGATGATTTCGGTGGCGCCGCCGATGGCCATAGTGACGCCGGGCTGGATGTCAGGATTGCCGGACTTGCCGATGCCGGCGATCTTGCCCGACTTGATGCCGATGTCGGCCTTGACGATGCCCCAGTGATCGACGATCAGCGCATTGGTGATCACGGTATCCATGACCTCGGCATGCGCGCGCTGCGACTGGCCCATGCCATCGCGGATCACCTTGCCGCCGCCGAACTTCACTTCCTCGCCGTAGATCGTATAGTCCTTCTCCACTTCCAGGAACAGCTCGGTGTCGGCCAGGCGTACACGGTCACCGGTGGTGGGGCCGAAGATTTCGGCATAGGCCGAACGGGAAATCTTGCTCATCTCATTTGACCTTTCCGCTCAGTTTGTCCTGCGATTTCAATCTGCCCATCACCAGCGCATTGAAGCCATACACGCGCCGCTCGCCCGCCAGCTCGACCAGCTCGACCACGCGTTCCTGGCCCGGTTCGAAGCGCACCGCGGTGCCGGCCGTGATGTTCAGGCGCATGCCATAGGCCGCCTTGCGGTCGAATTTGAGCGCCGGGTTGGTCTCGTAGAAGTGGAAGTGCGATCCGACCTGGATAGGCCGGTCGCCGCTGTTGGCCACGGTGACGGTTGTGGTCGCGCGGCCCACGTTGAGTTCGATGTCGCCGGGTTCGACCAGCATTTCTCCTGGAATCATGGCGTGCTCCTGTGTCGGAAATTCAGGGAATCGGATGATGGACGGTCACCAGCTTGCTGCCGTCGGGGAAGGTGGCTTCCACCTGGATGTCGGGGATCATCTCCGGCACGCCTTCCATGACGTCGGCGCGGCTGAGGATGGTGGTGCCCTCGGACATCAGCTCGGCCACGGTCTTGCCGTCGCGCGCGCCTTCCATGATGGCGGCGGTGATCAGCGCCACCGCTTCCGGATAGTTCAGCTTCAGGCCGCGCGCGCGGCGCCGTTCCGCCAGCAGGGCGGCGGTGAAGATGAGCAGCTTGTCTTTTTCCCTTGGTGTCAGTTCCATGTTGGCTCCCGGCCGGCTGGCGGCCTTCAGGTTCTACGGATGTCTTGCAAAGCGTAAATCGCAAATCGTCAATGCTTGGTGCGGATCAGGTGTTCCAGATGCGCGGTATCGCCGCCTCGCGCTGGAGCGCCGCCGGCCGCAGCACCGCCCACGCGGCATGCAGCCAGGCGCGCGCCGCCAGACTGGACTGGCCCATGTAGCGGGCCACCAGCACCTGCTTCATCAGCGTGGCGCCGCTGCGTCCTTCCAGTTGCAGTGCACCGATGGTCTCGCGCAGGCGTCCCAACAAGGCGCCGTCCATGCCGTCGCCCACCACGATCAGCGTGCCGCAGACCGTCTGGCCGTCCAGCGACAGCGGGCCGTGCATGGCGCCGGCTTCCAGCTGGCCTTGCTCGAACCACAGCAGCTTGCCGCCGCGGCGTATCGCGGTACGCTGGCCGACCGCGCCGGTGGTGAAGCGTTCGCCGGAAGCGGTGCGGCCGAAGCACAGGATTTCCGCGCCGATGTAGGCGGCGTCCGCGGCCAGCTCGACCTCGTGTTCCATGCGCACGTCGGCGGCGTCGAAGAAGATGGTTTCCTGCGGCAGCCATTCCAGCGTGGCGCCGGCGTCGGCCTTGAGCCTGACGGTCTGGCGCGACACCTCGCCGTTGGCGCGATACCACTTGCCGGCACCGGGCGTGGTCAGCAGTGCATTGGCGCCGACCCCGACCTCGGCCGTGATGGACAACTGGTCGCCGCCGACGATGCCGCCGGGCGGATGTACGATGATGGCATGGCAGATGGACGGGTCTTCGGGGTAGAGCGGTTTTTGCACGCGCAGCGGGCCGAAGTGCTGGCGCCGCATCAGGCGCGTGGTGCCGGCGTCGTCGGCGAACCCCAGCGCCAGGCGCGCATGATCCGGCGCGTGCCGCGGTTCGGCGGCACGCGCGGCCGTGCTCGGCGTCGCCGAGGCGCTGGCGGGGTCGGAATGGCCGGTGATTCGTTTCATACCTTGTTGTTGTGTCCTGGATGCGCGCGGTGCCGGCGGGCAAGCTCGGCGGTGGCGCCTGCTCTTGGTGTTGCGACTTTATAGCAGACCTGCCGTAAAAACGCAGCTTAGCGCGCCGGCTTACACCGCCAGATGTTTCTTGACGTCGTCGCCATCCATCTGGTCTTGCGTGCCGGCCGCCACCACTTCACCGCGCGACATCACAACGAAGGTATCGGCCAGTTCGCGCGCGAAATCGAAATACTGCTCGCACAGCAGGATGCCGATATCGCCGCGCTGGCGCAGCAGGCTGATGACGCGGCCGATGTCCTTGATGATGGACGGCTGGATGCCTTCGGTCGGTTCGTCCAGGATGATCAGCTTGGGCTCGGCCAGCAAGGCGCGCGCGATCGCCAATTGCTGCTGCTGGCCGCCGGAGAGGTCGCCGCCGCGCCGGTGCAGCATTTCCTTGAGCACCGGGAACAGCTCATAGACCTCGCCCTTGATGGTCGATGCCTTGCGGCCCGACAGCGTGGCCATGCCCATCAGCATGTTCTCTTCCACCGTCAGGCGCGCGAAGATTTCGCGGCCCTGCGGCACGTAGGCGATACCCAGCCGGGCGCGCTGGTGCGGCTTGAGTCTGGTGATGTCCTGCCCTTCGAACATGACGTCGCCCTTGGCCACCGGCAGCACGCCCATCAGGCACTTCAGCAGCGTGGTCTTGCCCACGCCGTTGCGGCCCAGCAGCGACAGCACCTTGCCCTTTTGCACGTCGAGCGACACCCCCCGCAGCGTGTGCGCGGCGCCGTAGTACTGATTGAGTTGATTGACTTGCAGCATTTCTTATCGCCCCAGATAGACTTCGATCACGCGCTCGTTGGATTGCACCTGCTGCATGTTGCCCTCGGCCAGCACCGAGCCCTCGTGCAGCACGGTCACCTTGCCGCCCTGGGCGATCTCTTCCACGAAGCCCATGTCATGCTCCACCACCATGATCGAATGCTTGCCGCGCAGCTCGTTGAGCAGCTCGGCGGTGCGCGCGGTTTCGGCGTCGGACATGCCGGCCACCGGCTCGTCCAGCAGCAGCAACTGCGGCTCCTGCATCAGCAGCATGCCGATCTCCAGCCACTGCTTCTGGCCGTGCGAGAGCAGGCCGGCCACGCGGTGTTCCTGGCCGTTCAAGCGGATCAGTTTCAGGATCTCCTCGATCTTGCCGATCTGTTCCGAATTCAGGCGCGCGAACAGCGTGGTCTTCACGCGCTTGTCCATCTTCATCGCCAGCTCCAGATTCTCGAACACCGTGTGCTGCTCGAACACGGTCGGCCGCTGGAACTTGCGGCCGATGCCGGCGTGCGCGATTTCGTATTCGGTCATCCGGGTCAGGTCGATGGTCTGGCCGAAGAAGGCGGTGCCCGCGGTCGGGCGCGTCTTGCCGGTGATCACGTCCATCATGGTGGTCTTGCCGGCGCCGTTGGGGCCGATGATGCAGCGCAGCTCGCCCACCGAGATATCCAGGTTCAGGTTGTTGATGGCCTTGAAACCGTCGAACGAGACCGTGATGTTTTCCAGGTAGAGAATCGCGCCGTGGGTGGTATCGACGCCCTCGGGTTTGATGCGCTCATAGGACGTCCCGTGATCGGCGTGCGGAGTATCGACGTTGCCGCCCAGGCCGCCGACGGCGTTGGGCGCCTTGCCGGGTTCGATGGCGCTCATGCTGCCTCCTTGGATGCGGCGTCGCCCGCAGCGGGCGTCGCGCCGGCATCGCGTTTCTTGAGTTTCTGGAGTACGCCCAGGATGCCCTGCGGCAGGAACAGCGTGACCAGGATGAAGATCAGGCCCAGCGCATACAGCCACAGATCGGGGAAGGCAGCCGTGAACCAGCTCTTGAGGCCGTTGACGGTGAAGGCGCCGATGATCGGTCCCAGCAAGGTGCCGCGTCCGCCCACCGCAGCCCAGATCACCATTTCGATGGAGTTGGCCGGCGACATTTCCGAGGGGTTGATGATGCCCACCTGCGGCACGTAGAGCGCGCCGGCGATACCGCAGATCACGGCTGACAGCGTCCAGACGAACAGCTTGAACCAGAGCGGGTTGTAGCCGATGAACATCAGGCGCGACTCGGAATCGCGCACGCCTTGCAACACGCGCCCCAGCTTGGAGGTGACGATCATGCGGCACACGAACAGCGCACCGAACAGCAAGGCCAGCGTGATCAGGTACAGCGCCGCCTTGGTGCCCGGCGCGGTGATCGTGAAGCCGAGGATGCGCTTGAAGTCGGTGAAACCGTTATTGCCGCCGAAGCCGGTATCGTTGCGGAAGAACAGCAGCATGAAGGCGAAGGTCATGGCCTGCGTGATGATCGAGAAGTACACGCCCTTGATGCGCGAACGGAAGGCGAAGTAACCGAACACAAAGGCCAGCGCGCCCGGCACCAGCACCACCAGCAGCATGGCGAACCAGAAGTGATCGGTCATCCACCAGTACCACGGGTAGGCCTTCCAGTTCAGGAACACCATGAAGTCCGGCAGGTCGCTTTGATAGACGCCGTCGCGGCCGATGGCGCGCATCAGGTACATGCCGTGCGCATAGCCGCCCAGCGCGAAGAACACGCCATGGCCCAGCGACAGGATGCCGGTATAGCCCCACACCAGGTCCAGCGCCAGCGCCGCCATGGCGTAGCACATGAACTTGCCCACCAGCGCCACGGTATAGCTCGACACATGCAATGCGCTGCCATCGGGGAACATCAGGTTGCAGACCGGCAGCAGCGCCAGAATCACCGTGCAGACCACGATGCCGGTCCACGCGGGTTTGGAAAACAATGAAGGTTTTATCAAGGCGCTCATTCCACGCTCCTTCCCTTGAGTGCGAAGAGGCCTTGCGGACGCTTCTGGATGAAGACGATGATGAACACCAGGATGGCGATCTTGGCCAGCACCGCGCCGGCCACCGGTTCCAGGAACTTGTTCACCTCGCCCAGGCCGAACGCGGCGATCACGGTGCCGGCCAACTGGCCGACGCCACCCAGCACCACCACCATGAAGGAATCCACGATATAGCCCTGGCCCAGGTCGGGGCCGACGTTGCCCAACTGCGAGAGCGCCACGCCGCCCAGCCCGGCGATGCCGCAGCCCAGGCCAAAGGTCATCATGTCGATCTTGCCGGTGGACACGCCCACGCAGTCGGCCATGCGGCGGTTCTGCGTGACGGCGCGCACGAACAGGCCCAAGCGGGTCTTGTTCAGGATCAGCCACACCGCGAACACCACGAACAGCGCGAAGAACACGATCACGATGCGGTTATAGGACAGCACCAGCGAACCCAGCACCGTCACGCCGCCCGACATCCAGCTCGGATTGGCCACTTCCACGTTCTGCGCGCCGAAGATGGAACGCACGCCCTGCATCAGCATCAGGCTGATGCCCCAGGTACACAGCAGGGTTTCCAGCGGGCGGCCGTAGAGCCAGCGGATCACCAGGCGCTCCAGCGCGATGCCCACCGCCGCGGCGACGATGAAGGCGGCCGGCAGCGCGACCACCAGATAGGCATCGATGGCGCCGGGGAAGAATTTGCGGAACACCAGTTGGCACACGTAAGTGGTGTAGGCGCCGATCATCAGCAGCTCGCCGTGCGCCATGTTGATGATGCCCATCAGGCCGAAGGTGATGGCCAGACCCAGCGCCGCGAGCAATAGCACGCTACCCAGCGAGACACCATAGAACAGCTTGCCGGCGAAATCGACGATGGCCAGGTGACGATCCAGCGCGGCCAGCGTGCGCACCGCTTCCACGCGCACGCCCTCATCGGGTTCGACGTAGCTGCCGTCGGGATTCCTGGCCAGCATCTGCTGCAGCGCCGGCTTGAGCGAGGCATTGGTGGTCTCGGCCAGGGTTTTCACCGCGGCGCGGCGCGTGGCTGGATCGGCGGCGTGCAGGTGGGCGGTGGCTTGCACCTGTTGCAGGATGTCCTTGATCTGCGCATCGCTTTCCTTGGCCAGCGCTTTTTCGATCAGCGGCAACTGGGCCGGGTCGGCATTCTTCAGCAGATCGCCGGCGGCAGCCAGGCGTTCGTCACGGTTCTGCGACAACAGCTTGAGACCGGAGAGCGCGCCTTCGACCGCACCGCGCAGGCGGTTGTTGACGGTCACGCCTTCGGCGTCGTCGGGCGCCGGGCCGGTCTGGCCGGTGGCCGGGTTGAAGGCCTGACCGGCGTCATCGACGATCAGCACATCGCCGGCCGGCGTGGCATACAGCGCGTCGCTGTTCAGGGCCTTGAGAATCTTCACCGCATCGTCGTTGGCGAGCGCGGCAATCTGGTTGACGGCTTCGATGCGCGCGTCGGGGTCGTCTCCGCCAAGCGGCTTGAGCAGCGCCGGGTCGATCGCCGCCTGGACGGAGAAAGCCTGCGCGCAAAGCCATGTCGCGAGCAGTACGCGTAAGAACTGAATGGCTGGTTTCATTGTCGTTATGCGCCTCGATGCGCGCGGGCCGGGCACGATGCGGGTGCCGCATGGCGTGACCTGGAGCGGCCGGCGGTCGGTGGGCGGCTGTTTGTCGTGAAGGGGGCTGCGCCTTGCGCCCGGTAGCGAGCGCAGTGGTCGGCCGGCGTCCGGAGCGCCTTCGATACGCCGCCTTGCGGCCACACGGAGCGAACGGCAGGGAAGGACGAATTCCCTTGCCCGTCCGTTCGACCCGGCTAACAGCGCGGCCGCGTATCGAAGGCGCTCCGGAGAACGCCTTCCGTCTTACATCTTCTGCTTGCTTTCGTTACCCGGGATGTACGGGCTCCAGGGCTGCGCGCGGATGGTGGTCTTGGTCTTGTTGACCACGTTGAACTGACCGTCGGCCTTGATTTCGCCGATCATCACCGGCTTGTGCAGGTGGTGGTTGGTCTTGTCCATTTCCAGCGTGTAGCCGGACGGTGCCTTGTAGGTCTGGCCGGCCATCGCCGCGATCACCTTGTCGGTGTCGGTCGATTTGGCCTTCTCCACGGCTTGCGCCCACATGTGGATGCCGACGTAGGTGGCTTCCATCGGGTCGTTGGTCACGACGGTGTCGGCGTTGGGCAGGTTCTTGGCCTTGGCGTATTCCTTCCACTGCTTGATGAAGGCGGTGTTGACCGGGTTCTTCACCGATTCGAAGTAGTTCCAGGCGGCCAGGTGGCCCACCAGCGGCTTGGTATCGACGCCGCGCAGTTCTTCTTCACCCACCGAGAACGCCACGACAGGCACGTCGGTCGCCTTCAGGCCGGCGTTGCCCAGTTCCTTGTAGAAGGGCACGTTGGAGTCGCCGTTGATGGTCGAGATCACCGCGGTCTTGCCGCCGGCCGCGAACTTCTTGATGTTGGCGACGATGGTCTGGTAGTCGGAGTGGCCGAACGGGGTGTAGACCTCGTCGATGTCGGAATCCTTCACGCCCTTGCTATGCAGGAAGGCGCGCAGGATCTTGTTGGTGGTGCGCGGGTAGACGTAGAGGCTGTTGCAAAATTAAATTTCGGGGCTGTTAACTTCCCCGACTTGATGTTAACTTCCTGTCTTGTTTTTCCTGACGGGATGCGATGCCTAAAGAACTTGTCGACGATGAATTGTGGTCACTCA
>WNDX01000151.1 GCA_009914615.1 Herbaspirillum frisingense | reverse complement strand
TGGCGACGAGAATACAATTCTGAGAGGCCGCATAGTTCTCTTGGATACCTGACGCCGCAACAGTTTGCAGAGACTTTTTTAACCGCAGACTCCAAGTCATTCTCGTACTAAATTGGGGAGCAGGTCATCTTCCCCTTGTCCAGCCTGTCCGCGCAGCGGCCCGCGCACAGTCCTCCCCCGCTAATGCTGCAACGGCGTCAATCGTCCTCGGCGCCGCCTATCCCGAGCTCCTGGATCTTGCGCGTGATGGTGTTGCGGCCAATGCCCAGGCGCACCGCGGCGTCGTTCTTGCGGCCGTGGGTATGCTTGAGCGCGATCTTGATCAGCGCGGCTTCGAACTGGCGGCCGAGGATGTCCATCACTTCGGGCTGTTCCTGCGCCAGCATCTGCGCGGCTTCGGTTTCCAGCAGCGAGATCCAGCTGGCGCTGCCGCCATCGACCGGGGCCGCGCCATGGGCCGTATCGCCGGCCGGCAGGGTCATGACGGCCGAGGCTGGCGCCGACAGCGTCTGCGCCGGCTGCGGCGCATGCACGCGTTCTTCGACCAGATCCTGCGGCAGGTCCTTGATCTCCACGGTCTGGCCCGGCGCCATCACGGTGATCCAGTTGCACAGGTTTTCCAGCTGGCGCACGTTGCCCGGGAATTCCAGTTGCGACAGGAACTGCATCGCCTGCGGCGATAGGCGCTTGGCTTCCACGCCCAGCTGGCGCGCGCTCTGTGTGAGGAAGTAGCGCGCCAGGATGGGAATGTCCTCGTTACGCTCGCGCAGGCTGGGCAGGCGCAGGCGGATCACGTTGAGGCGGTGATACAAGTCTTCGCGGAACAGCCCTTCGCGCACGCGCTGTTCAAGGTTCTGGTGGGTCGCGGCAATCACACGCACGTTGGCCTTGAGCGACTGGTGGCCGCCGACGCGGTAGAAATGACCGTCCGACAGCACGCGCAGCAGGCGCGTCTGCAGATCCAGCGGCATGTCGCCGATTTCATCGAGGAACAGCGTACCGCCTTCGGCCTGCTCGAAGCGGCCGCGGCGCATGGCTTGCGCACCGGTGAAGGCGCCGCGCTCGTGGCCGAACAGTTCGGACTCCAGCAGATCCTTGGGAATGGCCGCGGTGTTGAGCGCGACGAAAGGCTGGCTGGCGCGCGGGCTGTGCTTGTGCAAGGCGCGCGCCACCAGTTCCTTGCCGGAACCGGATTCGCCGGTGATCAGCACCGTCACGTTGGATTGCGACAGGCGGCCGATGGCGCGGAACACGTCCTGCATGGCGGGCGCCTGGCCGAGGATCTCGGGCGTCTGCGCGGCCGACTGTTCGATGTCGGTTTCGCGCAGGCTCTCGTCGAGCGCGCGCCGGATCAGTTCCACCGCCTTATCGACGTCGAAGGGCTTGGCCAGGTATTCGAAGGCGCCGCCCTGGAAGGCCGACACCGCCGAATCGAGATCGGAGAACGCGGTGATGATGATGACCGGAATCCCGGGATGCTTGGCCTTGACGGTTTGCAGCAGTTCAAGGCCGGAGGCGCCCGGCATGCGGATGTCGGAAACCAGCACTTGCGGCGTGCCCGACTGAAGGGCCGCCAGGGCATCGCGTGCGCTGGAAAAACTTTGCGTGGCGAGATTTTCTCGGGCCAGTGCTTTTTCCAGCACCCAGCGTATCGATTCGTCGTCGTCAACAATCCAGATTGGCTTCATAAATAACTTCTTCCTGCGTTGGTGATGCTGTTAATGCTCCCGCGGCCGTGGCGCTTGTGGCGCCCCTTCCGCAGCCCCCGATGACGGGATGCCTTCCGTCACGCCGGTCTTTGGCGCGCTGCCTGCGGCCGGCGGCGGCTCACGGCAGCGGTATAAGTATTCTGAAATCGGTACAACCCGGCCGGCTCTCGCACTCAATCACCCCCATATGCTGGTGGACGAAGGTTTGCGCCAGCGTCAGCCCCAATCCGCTGCCTCCCTCGCGTCCCGACACCAGCGGATAGAAGATCCGTTCCTGGATGTCGGGCGGGATGCCCGGACCGTTGTCGATGATATGCAAGTCTAGTGCCAGCCGGTATCGGACCTTGGACAGCGTCACCTGGCGCGTCACGCGCGTGCGCAGGATGAGCTCGCCGTCGCCGGCGCGGATGCGTTCGGCCAGGGCTTGCGCGGCGTTGTGCACGATATTGAGCACGGCCTGGATCAGTTGCTCCTTGTCGCCGCGGAACTCGGGAATCGAGAGGTCATAGTCGCGCTTGATGCTCAGCCCTTGCGGGAACTCGGCCATGACCAGGCTGCGCACGCGCTCGCACACTTCGTGGATGTTGACGTCGCCCACGATGTGCGGATGGCGGTGCGGCGCCAGCAGGCGATCGACCAGTGTCTGCAGGCGATCGGCTTCCTTGATGATGACCTGGGTGTATTCGCGCAGCTCCTTGAGATGGCGCTCCGGCAGTTCCAGTTCCAGCAGTTGTGCCGCGCCGCGGATGCCGCCCAGCGGATTCTTGATCTCGTGCGCCAGGTTGCGGATCAGTTCCTTGTTGGCCTGGCTCTGATCGAACATGCGCTCTTCACGGTCGAGCTTGAGCTGCTGCACGTTTTCGCGCAGTTCCAGCAGCACCGGCATGTCGGGATTGTCGAGCGGCGTGACGATGGTGTGCACCTGCAGCGGCTCGCGGTTGGCGCGTTCCAGCACCAGGTCCAGGCGCTTGTCGGCGAACTGGTGTTCGATGGCCTGGTAAAACAGCGCCGAGAGCTCCTTGCCGTTCAGGAAGAGCTCCGACAGCTTCTGCTGCGACAGCACCTTGAACGAGCTCTCCAGCAGGTTCTCGGCCGCGGCGTTGGCATAGACGATGCCGCCCTGGGCATCGAGAATGATCACGGCCGAGGCCAGCAGGTCGAGGCCGTCGAGCGAGGAAAAATTAGTCTTCATCCGGATATCGTTGACCCTGAAATCGTTGATGGCGCGAGCGGGTTCATGTGCCTCCCGCGTCACGCATTCTTGCATCGCGACGGCGCCCCTTCCGACGTCGTTCGCGCATCTGCGCGCGCCTCATCGATCATCGGGGCGCGGCGGAATTCATCGGGCTCTTCACTTGCGAATCCTTGCTGTCTTACTAGCAAGTTTCGGGCGAGCCCGCTTGCAGCCGATGTTTCTTTGCGCGGGCGACATCACCCGCGCCGCGGCTTGCCGCCGCGCATAAAGAAAAAGGGGAAGCAAGCTTCCCCTTTTTTCTCAGACCTGCCTCCGATTACAGCGAGTAGTACATATCGAATTCGATCGGATGCGTGGTCATGCGGAAGCGTTGGACTTCCTGCATCTTCAGATCGATGTAAGCGTCGATCATGCTGTCGGTGAAGACGCCGCCGCGGGTCAGGAACTCGCGATCCTTGTTCAGGTGATCCAGCGCTTCGTCCAGCGAGGAGCACACGGTCGGGATCAGCTTGTCTTCTTCCGGCGGCAGGTGGTACAGGTCCTTGGTCGCGGCTTCGCCCGGGTGGATCTTGTTCTGCACGCCGTCCAGACCTGCCATCAACAGAGCTGCGAAGCACAGGTACGGGTTGGCCAGGGGATCCGGGAAACGGGTCTCGATGCGGCGGCCCTTCGGGTTCGCCACGTGCGGGATACGGATCGAAGCCGAACGGTTGCGGGCCGAGTAGGCCAGCTTGACCGGCGCTTCAAAGCCGGGAACCAGACGCTTGTACGAGTTGGTGCCGGGGTTGGTGATGGCGTTCAGCGCCTTGGCGTGCTTGATGATGCCGCCGATGTAGTACAGCGCGAATTCCGACAGGCCGGCATAGCCGTCGCCTGCGAACAGGTTCTTGCCATCCTTCCACACGGATTGGTGCACGTGCATGCCCGAACCGTTATCGCCGACCAGCGGCTTCGGCATGAAGGTAGCGGTCTTGCCGTAGGTGTGGGCGACGTTCCAGATCACGTACTTGATGGTCTGGGTCCAGTCGGCACGCTCGACCAGGGTCGAGAACTTGGTGCCCAGTTCGTTCTGGCCGGCGCCGGCCACTTCGTGGTGGTGCACTTCGACGGGGATGCCCAGGGATTCGATGATCAGGGACATTTCCGAACGCATGTCCTGGAAGCTGTCAACCGGGGGAACCGGGAAGTAGCCGCCCTTGACGGTCGGACGGTGGCCGGAGTTGCCGCCTTCGATCTTCTCGCCGGTGCTCCAGGAAGCTTCTTCGGAGTCGATCTTGACGAAGCAGCCGGACATGTCCGCGCCCCAGCGCACGCCGTCGAAGATGAAGAATTCGGGTTCCGGACCGAAGTAGGCGGTGTCGCCCAGGCCGGAGGACTTCAGGTAGGCTTCAGCGCGCTTTGCGATGGAACGCGGGTCGCGGTCGTAGCCCTTGCCGTCGGACGGCTCGATCACGTCACACTGCATGAACAGCGTGGTTTCTTCCATGAACGGGTCGATATTGGCGGTGTTCGGATCGGGGATCAGCAGCATGTCGGAGGCTTCGATGCCCTTCCAGCCGGCGATCGACGAACCGTCGAAGGCGTGACCGGATTCGAACTTGTCGATATCGAAATGCGAAACGGGCACGGTCACGTGCTGTTCCTTGCCACGGGTATCAGCGAAACGGAAGTCAACAAACTTGACTTCGTTGTCCTTCACCATCTTCAAAACCTCTGCGGCCGTCCTTGCCATGCGAATCTCCTAAAACGAGGAAGTAGTATAAATTTGGGGGTTGAGCCGTTTTCTGCGACTGGATCTTTGCATTTGATACAACGGTCTTGCGCCGGAACTCAGTCGCGGATGATAGCAGATTCCATGCCACCAACCTTTTGGGGGCGGCAATAATGGAATATTTTAGGGAGTACGCGGCTGGACGGGCGTTCCCTTCAGTGCAGAGGAGAGAAAATGATGCATTATTTTAGTGCAATTTTATTGAAACGCACCATTTAAATGCATTTATTTGATGCGGAGATAACGTCGCATCATTTTGGTGCTTGCCCCGAGTTAGGGCATCTAGCCCACCCCGACCAATCAGCCTCTGTTGGTCTTCTGGAAATTGATTTCAAATTTATATTGTTTAGAATCTGCCATTCCGCCGGCTTCCTGCCGATGACTTCATAGCGATAGCGAGAATCCGATGAGCACCGAACAAATCCTCTCCACTGCAAGCCAACGCGCCCAGGACGGCCAACTCCCCTACCGCGGCGCGGTCACCCCGCAGGAAGCCTTCCATCTGATCCAGGGCAATGCCGCCGTCAAGCTGGTGGACGTGCGGACCAAGGCTGAACGCGACTGGGTCGGCATGGTGCAGATCCCGGCCGACCAGCATCTGTTCGTGCAGTGGAATCTTTATCCGGAAGGCAAATCCAATCCGCAGTTCCTGGAGCAATTGAAGGAGGTCGCGGCCCCGGGCGATGTGCTGCTTTTCCTGTGCCGCTCAGGCGTGCGTTCCAAGCACGCGGCCAAACTGGCGACGGAAAACGGCTATGCCAATTGTTTCGACATCGTCGAAGGCTTCGAAGGCAACAAGGATGCGGCCGGCCATCGCAAGACGGTGGAAGGCTGGTGCAAGGCGGGATTGCCCTGGGTAGGCGCCTGAGCTAATGCCCTGCTGGTCACCGATCCGGCATATCCGGCATCAACGAAAAAGCCCGGCATGCGCCGGGCTTTTTTACGTTCATCACCACGGTCAACAGGTTCGTCGCGTTCGACCATGCACAGTTACTGGCCGCAGCCGGAATGATCAGGCCTCCAGCGTCCTGGCCAGCATCGCAATCAACAGGCCGATCACAATCGGCTGAACGGTACCGGCAGCCACCGACTCTTCAATGCGATCCAGCGCCTGCACTACCGCCGGCCGATTCATCGCCAGGGCCGCACCCTTCATGCGATGCGCGAGCCGCCCGATCGCATCGGCGTCGGATGCCGCGTGCGCGGCGCGCATCGCCTGCAGATCCTGCTGCGAGGTCGTACCGAACAGTTTTTCCAGATCCGCCACCGAAGCCGTCTGCGCGTCCTCGATCGTGTCGTCGGTTTCATGGTCACACCACACCGCCAGCAACTTCCTGATCGCATCGAGCGACAGCGGCTTGTCGAGAATGCCATCCATGCCGCTATCCAGGCACAAGCGCACCCGCGCTTCATTGGCTTCGGCGGAAATGCCGATCAACGGCGTATAGGCGCGCTCCGGCTCCGCCGCTTCCATCGCACGCACCCGGCGGGCGACGCCATCGCCGGTCATGTCCGGCAGATAGCAATCCAGCAGCACCATCCCATATTGCCCGGCGTGCATGGCCGCCAATGCGGAGGCGCCGTCTTCGGCGCATTGCACCTGGCAGCCCAGTCCGTGCAATGATTTTTGTATCGCCAGGCGGCTGGTCGCGGAATCCTCCACCACCAGAATCCTGGGTCCCATGGCGTTCATCGTCTGATCCTCCTTCATGGCCAGCATCTCGCTCATCGACATCCGAAACGCGCCTCCGAGATCCTTACAGGTCATCGATCTGATGCTGGATCTTGAACAGCTCGTTATCGTTGCGCACGCCCAGCTTGCGGAACGCCGATTGTTTCTGTCCGCTGATGGTCTTGACGCTGCGCGCGAATTTCTCGGCGATCTCGGTCACCGTCATGCCGTCCAGGCAACAACGCAATACCTCGCGCTCGCGCGGCGAGAGCGCGGCGTGCTCCGACAGCGAATCGGATCGCAAGGCCGCCGCTGCGCCCGCCGTCATCATGGCGTCCAGCTCGCCGGCCATGAAGCCGCTCAGGTGCACCCGGCCTACCGACACGACGCGCACGGCTTGTATCAGTTCGCTCAGCTCCTGCGACTTGCCGACGAAGCCGCGGGCGCCGGCTTTCATTGCCAGCGCCACGGTGGCCGGATTGTAGTGGGACGAAGAGACCAGGATCTTGCAGCGGGGGAAGCGCACCTTGAGCACGCGGATGAGATTGAGGCCGTCGATGTCATTGCTGCCCAACGCATAGTCGATGATCAGCAGATCGGCCGGCGTGGTGCGCAGCGAGGCCATCAGTTCGCGGCTGGTGGCGAAGATCCCGACCACCTGGAAATCGGGCTCTTCCGCCAGGCGCCTGGCGAACCCGTAGCGCACCACGGCATGATCATCCAGCAGCGCGATGCGCACCGTCGATACCGATGTCCATGTCATGATGCGCTCCCGTTGCCGGCATGTCTCTTCCACCGGATTCCCCCTCTTCGCAGTCCCCTGCTGCAAGCGGCCCGATCCCCCGTGATCCTGGCCGCCCCGACTCTCGGGTAGCCCAGTGTAGCAACAAACCAGATCAGCGAAGACATGTTTTCATGCCACTCCGTTGGGTGAATGCGGCCGCTCCGCAGCGGATGGATTGGCAATTGTTTTCATGGCTTCGTCGGACATCTGGTGATCACTTTTCCGCTAGCGTTTCGAACCTGAAATTGTGTTCTCGGGAGCGCAACCAGGAGAATAGGAATCCTCTGCAAAAAACGATTTCAAGCGGGACACCCATCGCCGATTCTGACAAATCGCCAACAGCAGGGACGACCGGCGCAACGCTGGCAGCGCCCGGTTTGTAACGCCGTGTATAAAGTATCGCGGCTCCGGCAGTGGGGTTCGGGCATGAGGCCATGTACAGAACGGCAAGTCCGCCGCGGGCCTCCATTTTCAACGCATCGGATGACAACCGAAACGCGGCCGCCAGCGTTAAGCCGGCAAGCCGCCGGCTACATGGCATTACATTTTCTTACAGCCGGCGGCGCGGCCTTTCTCCATACTGGCTCGAACAAATTCAATCATGCGAGGCTCATCCATGCGCCCGTTTCGCCAAGCCGTCCGACCGGCCATCACGCCGGTTTTTCGTCGCCAGCTGTTTGCGCTGACCTTGCTGGCCTGCAGCATCGGCGCCCATGCCGCCGGGCCCGCAGAACTGTCGCCACAGGAACGCGCCCTGCACGTGCTCAACCGGCTCGGCTACGGTCCGCGCCCGGGCGATCTGGAGCAGGTGGAGAAGATGGGCGTCAAGCGCTACATCGATCAGCAGCTCCACCCGGAGCGCATTCCCCTGCCACAGGATTTGCAGGCGCGCCTGGCGGCCCTGCAGATGACGCCTTCGCAACTGTTCGTCGATTACGGTCCGCCCTCCTTCGACAAGGACGGCACCAAGGAAGAGAAACAGGCCGCCCGCCAGCGCGCCGGACGCGACCTGACGCCGCAATTCCACATGGCGCGGCTGCTGCAGGCCACCGAAAGCCCGCGTCAGCTCGAAGAAGCGATGACCGAATTCTGGGCCAATCACTTCAATGTCTTCGAAGGCAAGGAATGGGTACGCTACTGGGTCGGCGACTATGAAAAGAACGCCATCCGCCCCTACGCGCTAGGCAACTTCCGCGAGCTGCTGGGCGCGGTCGCCCACCATCCGGCCATGCTCTACTACCTCGACAACTGGCTCTCCAGCGGCGCCGGCACGCCGGACGCGCGCGGCCGCTTCAAGGGACTCAACGAAAACTATGCGCGTGAGCTGATGGAGCTGCACACCCTGGGCGTGGACGGCGGCTATCAGCAGGCCGATGTGATCACGCTGGCGCGGGTGCTGTCGGGCTGGACCATCGACGTCAATGCGATGAAGGCCGGCGCTTCGCCCTTCTCCTTCAATGCCCGGCGCCACGATGGCGCGCCCAAGGTATTCCTCGGCAAACCGCTGTCCGCCAGCGGCTATCAGGAAGGCGAGGCGGCGCTGGACATCCTTGCCAACCATCCCTCGACGGCGCGCTTCATCTCGACCCAACTGGTGCAATACTTCGTTTCCGACAAGCCGGATCCGGCGCTGGTGCAAAAACTGTCGCAGAAATTCCTGGCCACCCATGGCGATATCCGCGCGGTGCTGCAGACGCTGTTCGACAGCCCGCAATTCTGGTCGCGCGCCAACTATCAGACACAGTTCAAGACCCCCTATCAGTTCGTCGTCTCGTCGCTGCGCGCAGCGGCCATTCCCGTGATGAACCCGCGACCCGTCAACGGCGTGCTGGCCCAGTTCGGCATGCCGCTCTACGGCTGGCTCACGCCGGAAGGCTACAAGTATTCCGAAGAAGCCTGGCTCAATCCCGACGCCTTGCTGCGCCGGATCAATTTCGCCGGGGGCCTGATCAATGGCCGCTCCCCCATCGCCCGCGCCGAAGGTGCGCCACCGCCGTCCAACGCCGATGCGCGCCCGCTCGATCCGCAACTGCTGCTGGCCACGCTGGGGCCGGCCATCACGCCTGCCGCGGTCGCCAGGATCCAGGGCGAGCCCGCCAACTTCCAGGCCGGCCTGATCCTGGGCAGCCCCGACTTCATGAAACGCTGATACTGACCGATACGCCGAGGACTCCCATGAACCGTCGCGATTTCATCCGTTATCTCGGCGCCGCAGGCAGCGGCGCCATCCTGGTGCCGATCGGCCTGTCCGGCTGCGCGGTCGTGCCTACCGGCGACAAGAGCATCAGCCGCGCCACGCAGCCGACGGGACCGGCCAAGGTGGCCTACGGCTCGCCCAAGCCGCGCCCGCATGCCAATGGCGACGGCGCGCCGCGCATGGTGGTCGTGTTCCTGCGCGGCGCCGTCGATGGGCTCAACGTGGTGGTGCCGCATGGCGATCCCGAGTATTACCATGCGCGCCCGACCATCGCCGTGGCGCGTCCCGACCAGGCCAACGGCGCCATCGACCTGACCGGCTACTTCGGCCTGCATCCGGCCATGCAGCCGCTGATGCCTTACTGGGAAAACGGCCAGTTGGCCTTCGTCCATGCCTCCGGTTCGCCGGACGGCTCGCGCTCGCACTTCGAAGCGCAGGACTACATGGAAACCGGCACGCCCGGCCAGCACAACACGCGCGACGGCTGGATGAACCGCCTGATGGGCTATCTGCCGCCTTCCGAATCGCCACTGCAGGCGCTCACCGTGGGCGACTCCACGCCGCGCATCATGAGCGGCAGGAACGTGGTGGCCAACCTGCAGAGCGGGCGCGCCGCCGCCCGTCCCAGCCTGATCGACCAGCCGCGCATCATGCAAGCGTTCGCGCCGCTCTACGGCGGCGACGATCCGGTGGCCAAGGCTTACCGCGACGGCATCGCCGCGCGCAAGGAGCTGATGGCCGAAATCAGCAGCCAGGAGCAGCAGATGGCCAACAACGGCGCGCCCTTGCCCAACGGACTCTCGATCGATACCGCGCGCCTGGGCCGCCTGATGCGCAACGATCCGCGCATCCGCCTGTCCTTCCTCGCCGTGGGCGGCTGGGACACGCACATCAACCAGGGCAACGGCACCGGCCAACTGGCGGGACGCCTGTCGCCGCTGGCGGGCGGGCTGGCGACACTGGCGCGCGAGCTGGGGCCAGCCTTCAATGACACGGTGATCGTGGTGGTGTCCGAATTCGGCCGCACCTTCCGCGAGAACGGCAACGGCGGCACCGATCATGGACATGGCAATGCGATGTGGCTGATGGGCGGCAACCTGCGCGGCGGGAAGATTTACGGGCAGTGGCCGGGATTGAACCAGGCGGCGCTGAACGAGGGGCGGGATCTGGCCATCACGACCGATTTCCGGGCGGTGCTTTCCTCGCTTGCCGAGCGTCATATGCGTATCGGCGATCAGGAGCTGGAGAAGATCTTCCCGCAGTTCGCGTCAAGGACGCACGGCGTGCCGGAGCTCTTTATCTGAAGCACATCGACTGCCGGGGTCCTCTCCATCGTCCTGACGAAGCTGAGGATCCGGCGACGTGTGGGTGGCACGCAACTGGCGCCGTGACACGCCACGAACGACACTGGGTCCCGGCCTGCGCCGGGACGACGGCTTGCAGGTGGCGGCCATCTTGCCTGCTGGACGCTGGCTTCGGTTTCAGACGCCGTAGCGCATCCGCGCTGCTTCTGGCGATGTATTGGAGGGTTTTACGATACCTTCGTCTCCGCGCTATTCCGCTATTCCGCTATTCCGCTATTCCAATTACACCAACTGGTCGGATTCTCCCTTACCTCGACGCCCCCGGTCACTTCGACCACCGCCGGTATCTCAACCACCTTGCTCTTCTCCAATGCCGCATCCCCCGCCATCCCACACAGGCCGGGATTCAGCGGCATCTTCATCTCCGGTAGCCACGACACTGGGCCCTCAATCGGGATAGGGGCGGCCAGAACCTGGCCGATCCCCTCCCACACCACCCGGCGTGCGGGTCCGCACCGGGCGGTTCGAGTCGTTGAGGTCAACAGAGCCGAGGTACCCCAAGCCGGTCGAAGTAGGC
>WNDX01000150.1 GCA_009914615.1 Herbaspirillum frisingense | reverse complement strand
GAAAGCGTTCTCCTCCTCCAGCCGCGCCACTTCACGTTTGAGCCGTGCATGTTCGGCCAACTCCAAGCGTTGTGCCTGATCGTCCTGGTCGTGCCGCCGCGCCTGGGCGCGCCAACTGTACAGCTGGGCAGGCTGCAACCCCAGATCACGAGCCACCGTGGTTACCCCTTCTGTGGCCGCTCGCAACAGTGCCTGCTGCCTGAACTCCAGGCTGAACTCCTGCCCCTTTCTGCCTGCCTTGCTCTTGGTCATCGTCCACCTCCTATTGCGATAGTTAATCGCTTATAGGGGTGTCCGTGAAACGGGGGCAAGATCATGGTTGCAATCGCCGGTTTCGGCTTGCGCCAGGTTTCCAAACTGAATGACCGTATCGAATTCCTGACGTCCGTGGACGAAGGAAAACTGATGGCCTTGTCCAAGGTGCAGTTCGCCGTCGGCCTGCGCGCCATTGCCGCACGCAATCTGGTGCTGGTCTCCAATCCCGCCGAACAGAAAGGCGACGTCGATCTGGTCGGCTCCGCCCAGAAAGACATCGACACCGGCATGGCTCAGTTGACCGAGCTGATGAAGCATCCCGAGACCTCGCCGCAGGAACGTCAGCTGCTGGAGCAGCTGAAGACCCTGGAAGCGAAGTACCTGCCGATCGCCATGAACATCGGCAAGCTGGCCACCACGCAGCAGAACGATGCCGCACGCGCTGCGCTGGTCAAGGATTGCATGCCGATTCTGAAGCAAGTGATCGCCCACATCTCGCAATTCAATGACGTGATGCGCGCCAATTCCAAGGCCAACGTCGCGGCCGCCGAAGAAGCCTACTTGATCGCCAAGTGGACCATGTTCGGCACCAGCCTGATCGCCCTGATGCTCGGCACCCTGATCGCCTGGCTGCTGACCCGCTCGATCTCGCGTCCCCTGAAGGAAGCCGTGAGCGTGGCCCAGAACGTGAGCGCCGGCGACCTGACCAGCCGCATCGAAATCAAGAGCAACGATGAACTCGGCCAACTGATGAGCGCCCTCAAAGGCATGAACGACAGCCTGGTGTCCATCGTCGGCGAAGTGCGCTACGGCACCGACACCATCTCGGTGGCGTCCGATGAAATCAAGCGCGGCAACATGGACCTGTCCAACCGCACCGAACAGCAAGCCGGCTCGCTGCAGGAAACCGCCTCGGCGATGGAACAGTTGACCGCCACCGTGAAGCAGAACTCGGAAAACGCCACCGAAGCCAACCGCCTGGCCGAAAACGCCTCGCAAGTCGCTGCCAAGGGCGCCGCCGCGGTGGGCCGCGTGGTGGACACCATGAACTCGATCAGCGAGTCGTCCAAGAAGATCGTGGACATCATCGGTGTGATCGACGGCATCGCCTTCCAGACCAACATCCTGGCCCTGAACGCCGCCGTCGAAGCAGCCCGTGCCGGTGAAGAAGGCCGCGGCTTCGCAGTGGTCGCCGCTGAAGTGCGCTCCCTGGCGCAACGCTCGGCCACCGCCGCCAAGGAAATCAAGGGCCTGATCGATGACTCCGTCGCCAAGGTCGAGATGGGCGCCCAGCAAGTCAACGAAGCCGGCACCACCATGCACGATGTGGTGGACAGCATCAAGAGCGTGACTCACATCATGCACGACATCAGCGCCGCCAGCCGCGAACAGACCATGGGCATCGAACAGATCAACCGCGCCATCGTGATGATCGACGAAGCCACCCAGCAGAACGCCGCGCTGGTCGAACAAGCCGCCGCAGCCGCCGCGTCGATGCAGCAGCAGAGCAGCACCCTGACCGAGGTGGTGAGCGTGTTCAAGATGGAAGAAACGCACGAAGTCCCGCCGGCCCTGGCCGCACCGCGCAGCCGCAAGATCGAAGCGCCGAAGCTGGCCGGCGCACAGATGGGCGCGCTGAGCTATGCAGCCTGATCGCGCAGCGAGGATTGCATCAGAAGTTGTTGAGTAGTGGAGCAGTACGGTAGTGGTAGCAAGTAGTCGTTTGAGTAGTTGTAGTTGTTTGACTTCCCTGAGGTATTTTTGCCGGCATCCACGGATGCCGGCTTTTTTTTACCTTTTTATTTGCCGGAGGGAAAGCTCATCCATGACGCCTATCCCGGCGCTCGGCAGCGTGCAGCCGGCCATTCCCGGTGGCGGAGAAACCGCGTTGCCAGTCCGCAATTCGCCCCCGAGCCCCGCAAGCCGCGCGGCATCTGGCGCTCGGGGGTTTAGTGGATTTGTCACATAATTGTTGTATCCTATGCCTCTTCGAAACTACGTCGGGCTCGCGCCTAACGCCATGCAAGATCACCCTAGTAGCGTCAAGTCTGACGCTAAACCCCACCGTTCGTTGTTCGAACGACTCACCGCACTGATTTCCCCCGAGCCCGAGAACCGGGCAGAACTGCTCGAAGTGCTGCATGACGCACACGAGCGCAACCTCATCGATGCCGACGCGCTGTCGATGATCGAAGGCGTGTTCCAGGTCTCCGACCTCGCCGCGCGCGACATCATGGTGCCGCGCTCGCAGATGGACACCATCGATATCAGCAAGCCCATCGAAACCTGGATGCCCGACGTGCTGTCGACCTCGCACTCGCGCTTCCCGGCCGTGGACGGCGAGCGCGACAAGGTGGTCGGCATCCTGCTGGCCAAGGATCTGCTGCGCTACTACGCCGAAGAATCCTTCGACGTGCGCGACATGCTGCGTCCGGCCATCTTCATTCCCGAGTCCAAACGCCTCAATGTGCTGCTGCGCGACTTCCGCGCCAACCGCAATCACATGGCCATCGTGGTGGACGAATACGGCGGCGTGGCCGGCCTGATCACCATCGAAGACGTGCTGGAACAGATCGTCGGCGACATCGAGGACGAATACGATTTCGACGAAGCCGAAGACAATGTGCTGGCCCTGAAGGACGGTCCCAACGGCGCGCGCTGGCGCGTCAAGGCGCTGACCGAGATCGAACAGTTCAACGACGAAGTCGGTAGCCGCTTCTCCGACGAGGATGCCGACACCATCGGCGGCCTGGTGGCCAATCACGTCGGCCGCGTGCCGCGCAAGGGCGACGAGTTCGACATCGACGGCCTGCATTTCGAAGTGCTGCGCGCCGATGCGCGCCAGGTGCATGTATTGCTGGTGTCCAAGCTGCCGCCGACGCCGCTGGACGACGAGTAATTCCCCAACTTCCGCGTTATCCCTTTAGCGTGAGCTCTCCCGCCCAACACGATACCCCCGGCCTGCGCGGGGACGCCGCCGCGCGCGGCCGCTTCGGCGCCGGCGTGCTGCTGCCGGTGCTGGCCGGCGCCGTCAACGTCTTCGCCTTCGCGCCGTTCAGGCTGTGGCCATTGCAGATCCTGGCGCTGGCCTGGCTGTTCCACGGCGTGATCGCCGCGCCGCGGGCCGGCGCGCGCGCGCATTTCCTGCGCGGCTGGCTGTACGGCTTCGGCTGGGCAGCGGCCGGCGTGCACTGGCTTTACATCAGCATGCATGACTATGGCGGCATGCCGTCGTGGATGGCGGCGCTGGCGGTGGCGCTGCTGGCGCTGTATCTCGGCCTGTATGCCGGCGCCGCGACCGCGCTGGCCGGATGGCTGCGCGGCCGCTGGTCGTCCTCGCCGCTGGTGCTGGGCCTGCTGATGCTGCCGGCGCTGTGGGCGCTGCTCGAATGGGCGCGCGGCTGGGTGTTCACCGGCTTCCCCTGGCTGATCTCCGGTTACGCGCATACCACCGGCCCACTGGCCGGCTTCGCGGCGATCGGCGGGGTCTATGGCGTGGGCTGGATCTCGGCGCTGGTGGCCGGCGCGCTGGCGCTGCTATGGCTGGCGCTGCGCCGCAAGGGTGCGGCTGCCGGCGCGGTGCGCATCGGCATGCCGCTGGGTGCCGCGCTGGCCTTGTGCCTGGGCGGCGTGGCGCTGCGCCAGGTGCAGTGGACCGCGCCGCAAGGCAAGCCGGTCACGGTGCGCCTCCTGCAAGGCAACATCCCGCAGGAGATGAAATTCTCCAACGATGCGCTGGTCTCCACGCTGGGCATGTACGAACAGATGATCAGCGCCGAACCGGCAGACCTGATCGCCACGCCGGAAACCGCCATCCCGCTGCTGCCGCAGCAACTGCCGCCGGATTACCTGGCCCGCATCGCGCGCTTCGTGCAGAGCACCGGCAGCCATCTGGCGCTGGGCATCCCGCTGTCCGACGGCCCGCAGATGTATGCCAACTCGGTGCTGGGCTTCGGTCCTGAACCGGGCTCCGCCGCCATGCCTTATCGTTATGACAAGCATCATCTGGTACCCTTCGGCGAATTCATCCCGCCCGGCTTCCGCTGGTTCGTGGACATGATGAATATCCCGCTGGGCGACATGACGCGCGGCGCGGCGGTGCAGCCGCCGTTCAGCGTGAAAGACCAGTGGGTGCTGCCCAATATCTGCTACGAAGATCTGTTCGGCGAGGAAATCGCCGGCCAGTTGCGCGACGCCTACCGCGCCGGCCAACCACAGGCCAGCCTGCTGCTGAACCTGTCCAATATCGCCTGGTTCGGCAACTCGATCGCCCTGCCGCAGCATCTGCAGATCTCGCAGATGCGCACGCTGGAAACCGGCCGTCCGATGCTGCGCGCCACCAACACCGGCGCCACCGCGGTGATCCTGCCGCGCGGCGAACCGAGCGAACTGGCGCCCCACACGCGCGGCACGCTGGCCGCCACGGTGCAAGGCTATGCCGGCCAGACGCCGTACATTCTGTTGGGCAACAAGCTGGTGATCGGGCTGGCGATCCTGATGCTGCTGCTGGCCTGGGGCCGCAACAAGGCCGCGCGCATCCGGCACTGAATCCCGCCATCGCCGCGCCGGGCTCCCGGCGCGGCATCCCGCCACCCCAAAACCGGGTCAAACGACCCAAAAGACGCTAAAATTCAAGGTTTTAGCAATTCCTCGCCGGTTCATCAGGCAACCACTCAAGATGCTGACATTTCAACAAATCATCCTCAAGTTGCAAGAATATTGGGACGCCCAAGGCTGCGCGCTGCTGCAGCCCTACGACATGGAAGTCGGCGCGGGCACCTCGCACACCGCGACCTTCCTGCGCGCGATCGGCCCGGAGCCTTGGCGCGCCGCCTACGTGCAACCGTCGCGCCGCCCCAAGGATGGCCGCTACGGCGAGAACCCGAACCGCATGCAGCACTACTACCAATACCAGGTGGTGCTGAAGCCGGCGCCGGAAAACATCCTGGACCTGTACCTGGGTTCGCTGGAAGCGCTGGGCCTGAACCTGCAGCAGAACGACGTGCGTTTCGTCGAGGATGACTGGGAAAATCCGACCCTCGGCGCATGGGGTCTGGGCTGGGAAGTGTGGTTGAACGGCATGGAGGTGACACAGTTCACCTATTTCCAGCAGGTCGGCGGCCTGGATTGCAAGCCGGTGCTGGGCGAGATCACCTACGGCATCGAGCGCCTGGCGATGTACCTGCAGGGCGTGGAAAACGTCTATGACCTGGTGTGGACCGAATGGACCGAGAACGGCGTCAAGAAGAAGCTGACCTACGGCGACGTGTTCCACCAGAATGAAGTCGAGCAATCGACCTTCAACTTCGAATACTCGAACACCGATTTCCTGTTCTCGCTGTTCGGCAACTACGAAGCCGAAGCCAAGCGCCTGATGGAAGTGCCGCTGGCGCTGCCGGCTTACGAACAGGTGCTCAAGGCCGCGCACACCTTCAACATGCTGGACGCGCGCGGCGCCATCTCGGTGACCGAGCGCGCCGCCTACATCGGCCGCATCCGCAACCTCTCGCGCGCCGTGGCGCAAGCCTATTTCGAATCGCGCGAGCGCCTGGGCTTCCCCATGCTGGGCCAGACCAAGGCGGTGGCGTAAGACCAAGCCGACAGGGCAAACGACAGAACCGGCGCCCGCCCCGAGCGTGGCGGGCGCACCGAGCAAGACAGCACGACAGACAACATGAACCAGACACTCCTCGTAGAACTCGTCACCGAAGAATTGCCGCCCAAGGCACTGGCCAAGCTGGGCGACGCCTTTGCCGCCGGCATCTTCAACGGCCTGCAAAGCCGCGGCTATCTCGAATCCGACTCCGCCGCCACGGCCTACGCCACCCCGCGCCGCCTGGCCGTCTCGATCACCGGCGTGCGCGCCGCCTCGCCCGACAAGGCGGTCCGCGAAAAGGTGCTGCCGGTGTCGGTGGCGCTGGACGCCGAAGGCCGCCCGGCCGCGCCGCTGGTCAAGAAGCTGGCCGCCCTGGCCGCTTCCACCGGCGCCGCCGTGATCACGCCGGACCAGCTGGAGCGCGCGCAGGACGGCAAGGCCGAGAGCTTCTTCTACACCTATACCGCCAAGGGTTCGCCGCTGGCCGCCGGCCTGCAATCGGCGCTGGAAGACACGGTCACCAAGCTGCCGATCCCCAAGGTCATGAGTTACCAGCGCCAGTTCGGCCGTGCCGCCGGCGAGACCGTGCACTTCGTGCGCCCGGCGCACTACCTGGTCGCGCTGTTGGGCAACGACGTGGTGCCGCTGACCATCCTCGGCCTGGACGCCGGCCGCACCACGCTGGGCCATCGCTTCCTGTCGCAAGGCGCGCTGCAGATCGCCTCGCCCGACGCCTACGTCGAGACGCTGGCATCGCAGGGCAAGGTCATTGCCGGCTTCAACGAGCGCAAGGAAAAGATCCGCGCCGCGCTGCTGGACAAGGCCGGCGCCGACCAGGTGCTGATGCCGGAAAGCCTGCTGGACGAGGTCAACGCGCTGGTTGAATGGCCAGTGGTCTATGAATGCAAGTTCGAGGATGAATTCCTGGCGGTGCCGCAGGAATGCCTGATCCTGACCATGCAGACCAACCAGAAGTATTTCGCGCTGACCGATGCCAACGGCAAGCTCCGCTCGCGCTTCCTGATTGTCTCCAACCTGGAGACCGCGCATCCCGAACACATCATCGGCGGCAACGAGCGCGTGGTGCGCCCGCGCCTGTCGGACGCCAAGTTCTTCTTCGAGCAAGACAAGAAGAAAAAGCTGGCCGACTGCGTGCCCCTGCTGGCCAACGTGGTGTATCACAACAAGCTGGGCAACCAGTTGCAACGCACCGAGCGCGTCCAAACGCTGGCGGGCAAGATCGCCGGGCTGCTCAAGGGCGACGTGGCGCTGGCCGAACGCGGCGCGTTGCTGGCCAAAGCCGACCTGCTGACCGACATGGTGGGCGAATTCCCCGAGCTGCAAGGCATCATGGGCACTTACTACGCGCGCCATGACGGCGAGGCCGACGAGGTCGCGCTGGCCGCCTCCGAACACTATCAGCCGCGCTTCGCCGGCGACGCGCTGCCCTCCACCGCGACCGGCACCGCCGTGGCCCTGGCCGACAAGCTGGAAACCCTGGTCGGCATCTGGGGCATCGGCCTGCAGCCGACCGGCGACAAGGATCCGTTCGCGCTGCGCCGCCACGCCCTGGGCGTGCTGCGCATGCTGGTCGAGAAGCGTCTGCCGCTGTCGCTGAGCGCGCTGCTGGACGCCGCTGCCGGACTGTTCGCCGGCAACGCCAATTTCAAGGACCCGCGCGCCGACGTGCAAGCCTTCATCTACGACCGCCTGCGCGGCCTGCTGCGCGAGCGCGGCTTCGCCCAGAACGAAGTCGAAGCGGTGGTGGCCCAGCAACCGGACGTGCTGGACAACGTGGTCGAGCGCCTGGACGCGGTCAAGGCCTTCGCCGCCCTGCCGGAAGCCGAGGCGCTGGCCGCGGCCAACAAGCGCATCACCAACATCCTGAAGAAGATCGAAGGCGTGGCCATCGACGGCCACGGCGCGGTGCAGAACGGTTTGCTGCGCAAAGTCGCCGAGCAAGGCCTGTATTCGGCCATGCAACTGTCGCGTCCGCAGGTGCAAGCGGCCTACGCCAAGGGCGATTTCGCCGGTGCGCTGAAGGCGCTGGCGCAATTGCGCCAGAATGTGGATGCCTTCTTCAACGACGTGATGGTCAATGCCGACGATGAACAGCTGCGCAAGAACCGCCAGGCGCTGCTGGCCGAACTGCATGGCATGCTCAACCAGGTGGCCGACATTTCCAAGCTGGCCGCCTGATCACGAACGCCGCGAGCGAACCGATCCGCCGCGCACTGCCTCCGGGCCTGCGCGGCGGATTTCATCAAGGGAAACCTGACGCATGAAACTGATCATTCTTGACCGCGACGGCGTGATCAACCACGATTCCGACGCTTTCATCAAATCGCCCGACGAGTGGATTCCCATCAAGGGTTCGCTGGAAGCGATCGCGCGCCTGAACCAGGCCGGCTATCGCGTGGTGGTCGCCACCAACCAGTCGGGCGTGGCGCGCGGCCTGTTCGACATCAAGACCCTCAACGCCATCCACCAGAAGATGCATACCGCGGCCCAGCAGGTCGGCGCCGATATCGACGCGGTGTTCTTCTGCCCGCACTCGGCCGACGACAACTGCGATTGCCGCAAGCCCAAGCCGGGCATGTTCCATGAGATCGCCAAGCGCTTCAACATCAGCCTGCGCGGCGGCGTGGTCACCGTGGGCGATTCGCTGCGCGACCTGCAGGCGGGCTTCGTGGCCGGCTGCGCGCCTTATCTGGTGCTGACCGGCAAGGGTGAAAAGACCCATGCCAAGGGCGGCTTGCCGCCGGGCACGCTGGTTTATCCGGATCTTTCGGCGGTGGTTGATTTCGTTCTGAAGTCGCCGGTGGACGTTTCGGTATAGTGGAACATTCGTAGTCCGCATCGCGGATGGCGCGGCACCGCTCTTGTCCGGCCCCGCGGCGCGCTCCGCCTCACAACACAAGCATGCTGCGGCATGGGAGAAAAGCATTTTGCGCATCGCCTTAATTCTGCGTTCGTTGGTATTCCTGATCCTGATGTCGGTAGCCACCATCATCTGGTCGTTCGCTTGCCTACTGTCCGCGCCGTTCCCTTATGCCCAGCGCTACTGGTGGACCTCGCGCTGGAACGTGTTCGTCATCTGGACCGCGAAAGTCATCTGCGGCATCCGCTATGAGATCCGCGGCAAGGAGAACCTGCCCGACGCGCCGGTGATCCTGCTGTCCAAGCACCAGTCGGCCTGGGAAACCATCTTCTACGTCATCAACATGCCGCGCCCGCTGGTGTTCGTGTTCAAGAAGGAACTGACCTACATCCCCTTCTTCGGCTGGGGCATCGCACTGCTGCGCATGATCCCGATCGACCGCAGCAAGGGCCGCGACGCCTTCTCGCAGGTGCTGGAGCACGGCACCCGCCGCCTGCGCGACGGCCGGTGGATCGTGATGTTCCCCGAGGGCACGCGCACCCGGGTCGGCTCCCAAGGCAAGTACAAGGCCGGCGGCTCGCGCCTGGCGGTGGAGACCAAGACCCTGGTGGTGCCGCTCGCCATGAACTCCGGCGAATACTGGCCCAAGGGCACGTTCGTCAAGAAACCGGGCACCATTGTGGTATCGATCGGCAAACCGATCTCGCCGGAAGGCCTGACGCCGCAGGAATTGAACGAGCGCGTCGAAAATTGGATAGAATCCGAGATGCGCGTAATTTCGCCGGACGCATACAAGAACAGCGCGCCCCGGCAGGCCTCCGTCCCCGATCCAAGCGATCCGGCGCGGCCTTAACAGATAGCCAACTGCCATATCAGGACGCCGCGACTCCCTTGAAACTGCTTCGCAAACCCAAGATCCATCCCAACCAGCTTTCGCTGCAACTGGATTTGTTCGCGCCAGAACCGGAGCAGGCCGAGCCGTCCGCGCAACCCGAGGTGTCCACCGCTCCCCTGGCCGATCTCGGCCCGGCGCTGCCGTCGCCGACGGTGCAGCCGCCGTTGATCGTCACGCCCGCGCCGGTGGTGCATGCCGCGCCGCTGCCGCCGCCGGTGATCGCCGCGCCGCCCGTTCCGAACAACAAGCTGGTGCCGCCGCCCGCCGGCCGCCCGGCCGACGGCAAGCGCCGCATCCAACTGGGCGAACACACGCTGGACTACGCGCTGCTGCGTTCCAAACGCAGCACCATCGGTTTCCTGGTGAGCGACGAAGGCTTGCGTGTGACCGCGCCCAAGTGGGTGACCCTAGCCGAGATCGACAACGCCATTCGCGAAAAGCAGCGCTGGATCCTGACCAAGCTGAACGAGCGCCGCGAGCGCTCGGCGCGTCGCCTGCAGCCGCAGATGCAATGGCGCGACGGCGCCACCCTGCCCTACCTGGGCAACGACATCACGCTGCGCATCCGCGCCGGCCAGCGCGCCCCCGTGCAGCTCGACGACACCACGCGCGAACTCAACGTCAGCCTGCCCGCCGAGGCCAGCGAACAGCAGCTCAAGGATCGCGTGCAAGGCTGGCTGCAGGCGCGCGCCGAGGAATTGTTCGGCAAGCGCCTGATCATCTACGCCGAGAAGCTGGGCGTGACCTATCGCTCGTATGCGCTGTCCTCGGCCACCACGCAGTGGGGATCGTGCACCGCCGACGGCCGCATCCGCCTGAACTGGCGCCTGATGCACTTCGCGCTGCCGTTGATCGACTACGTCATCGCCCACGAACTGGCGCATCTGCGCGAAATGAACCACGGCCCGCAGTTCTGGGCCACGGTGCAATCGATCTTCCCCGAATTCGAATCGGCCAAGAAGGCGCTGCGCGACAGCGCGCCGGAAACCTTGCCGATCTTCTGATCTCCGGCCGCCCGGCTGTCGCGCCGGCGCGCCGTGTTTCTCAAGGCAGGTGCTTCACGTACCGCTTCAACCTACCCAAAAGAGGAATCTCATGCGAATGCTGCACACCATGCTCCGAGTGGGCAACCTGGACCGCTCGATCGACTTCTACACCAGCGTGCTGGGCATGAAACTGCTGCGCCGTAACGACTACCCGGACGGCAAGTTCACCCTGGCCTTCGTCGGCTATGGCGACGAAAGCACCCACACGGTGCTGGAACTGACCCACAACTGGGATACCGACCAATATGACCTGGGTGATCTTGCCCCCGTTTCACGGACACCCCTATAAGCGATTAACTATCGCAATAGGAGGTGGACGATGACCAAGAGCAAGGCAGGCAGAAAGGGGCAGGAGTTCAGCCTGGAGTTCAGGCAGCAGGCACTGTTGCGAGCGGCCACAGAAGGGGTAACCACGGTGGCTCGTGATCTGGGGTTGCAGCCTGCCCAGCTGTACAGTTGGCGCGCCCAGGCGCGGCGGCACGACCAGGACGATCAGGCACAACGCTTGGAGTTGGCCGAACATGCACGGCTCAAACGTGAAGTGGCGCGGCTGGAGGAGGAGAACGCTTTC
>WNDX01000015.1 GCA_009914615.1 Herbaspirillum frisingense | reverse complement strand
TGAGTGACCACAATTCATCGTCGACAAGTTCTTTAGGCATCGCATCCCGTCAGGAAAAACAAGACAGGAAGTTAACATCAAGTCGGGGAAGTTAACAGCCCCGAAATTTAATTTTGCAACAGCCTCTAAATCTTCTGCGCGGTCTCGATCTTCAGGTTGTCCCGCATGAATTCATCGAAACCGCCACCGAACTGGTTGCCCAGCGTGATTGCGCCGCGTTTGCCGATCAGATCCTTCCACCCCGCGTAGGCGAAGCGGCGATCACGGGCGACGAAGATGGCGATGGGATTGGCGAATAGCGGCACCGAGGTATAGGCCAGGTAGTGCTGGCGTTCGGGCGTGTTCTTGAGCGAAGCCACCATCGAGACATCGCCGCGTTCGGCTTCTTTCAGCACGCGATGAAACGGGCCCACGTAACGCACTTCAAAAGGAATGTTGAGCGCGGTCAGCGCGCGCGACGCGATCTCGACGCTGGCGCCGGTGAGGCGTTTTCCGTCATACCAGTGCAGCGGCGCATAGTCCGAATCGGCCGACACCACCACCTTGGTACATTCAGTGCCCTGGGCTGCCGCGGCGACGACCACGGACGCCAATAGACAGACTGGCAGGAATTTCTTCATGGCGTCTCCTTTAAGGGAAGAGTAGGTCGCGCCCTTCCATCACCCTCGTTGTTCTTGTTTTTATGAGACCAGCATACAACCGTTGCGGCCGAGACCCAAAAATCTTTTTGGTCTGAACATCACGACAGGCGCTTTTTCGCCACAGCGCTCCTTTGAAATACTTGCCGTATTTAAAAGGAAGCCGCATGAACGCCACCCTGCCGCCCCGCTTCAAGGGCGTGCTGTCTCCAGTACTGACGCCTTTCCAGGCCGATCTCGAACCGGATACCCGCGCCTTCATCGCGCATTGCAGATGGCTGGCGCGGCAAGGCGCTGGCTTGGCGATCTTCGGCACCAATTTCGAGGCGACTTCGCTGGCGCCCGAGGAGCGCATGCGCCTGACGGACGCACTGCTCGAATCCGGCGTGCCGCCCGCTCTGCTGATGCCAGGCACCGGCAGTTGCGCGCTGCCTGAAACCGTACGACTGACGCGCCACGCCGTACAGGCCGGCGCCGCGGGCGTGCTGATGCTGCCGCCCTTCTACTACAAGAACGTCAGCGACGACGGGCTATTCGCCTATTTCTCGGAGGTGATAGAGCGCGTCGGGGACCGGCGTCTCGCGGTGTATCTCTATCACTTCCCGGCCATGTCGGCCACGCCGATCTCCCTGGCCCTGATCGAGCGCTTGCTCAAGCGCTACCCCGGTGCGATCGCCGGCGTGAAGGATTCATCAGGTGACTGGCACCATATGGAAACGATGATCAGGCATTTTGGCAAGGATGGCTTCGACGTTTTCCCGGGCGCCGAGACTTTCCTGCAGCGCGCCATCGAATACGGCGGCGCCGGCTGCATCAGCGCCACCGTGAACGTGAATCCGGCGTCCATTGTGGCCATCTGGCGCAGCACGGATACGAATGAACGCAGCGCGCTGCAAGCACGCGCCGATGCAGTACGGAAGATATTCCAGACGCAGCCGATGATTCCGGCGATGAAGCATGCCATCGCTCACTGGTCGGGCCGCACGCAATGGCGCACCGTGCGTCCGCCGCTGACGGCGCTGGACGCGCAGGCCGGCGCCGCGCTGGTGGCGCAATTGCAGGACGCCGGCTTCGGCATTCCGGACGCGCACGAACTGGCTTGAAGCGCGACGCATCCTCATCAGAAAAAAACTCCAAGGAGACAGGCAATGAGCAAGAAACCGGAAACGGACGGCAAGACGCCGCCCGCGACAGGCATGCGCAAGGGGCTGACCTCGTACGGCGACCAGGGCTTTTCGCTGTTCCTGCGCAAGGCCTTCATCAAGGGGGCCGGCTATAGCGATGCCGCGCTGGATCGGCCGGTGATCGGCATCGTCAATACCGGCAGCGCCTATAACCCCTGCCACGGCAACATGCCGCAGCTGATCGAGGCGGTCAAGCGCGGCATCATGCTGGCCGGCGGGTTGCCGATGGACTTTCCGACCATCTCGATCCACGAGAGCTTCGCCGCGCCGACCTCGATGTACCTGCGCAACCTGATGTCGATGGATACCGAAGAGATGATCCGCGCCCAGCCCATGGATGCCGTGGTGCTGATCGGCGGCTGCGACAAGACGGTGCCGGCGCAGCTGATGGGGGCGGCCTCGGCGGATATCCCTGCGATCCAGCTGATCACCGGTTCCATGCTGACCGGTTCGCACCGTTCCGAGCGCGTGGGCGCCTGCACCGATTGCCGGCGCTACTGGGCCAAGTATCGCGCCGAAGAGATCGACGATGGAGAGATCGCTGACGTCAACAATCAACTGGTCGCCAGCGTCGGCACCTGCTCGGTGATGGGCACGGCCAGCACGATGGCTTGCATTGCCGAGGCGATCGGCATGACGGTGCCGGGCGGCGCTTCGCCGCCGGCGGTGACGGCCGACCGCATCCGGGTCGCGGAAGAGACCGGCACGCGCGCGGTGGCGTTGGCCAAGAGCGGCCTGCGCGTGAGCCAGATCCTGACCGAGAAGGCCTTCGACAACGCGCTGCGCGTGCTGCTGGCCATCGGCGGCTCGACCAACGCCATCGTCCACCTGGCCGCCATCGCCGGCCGCGTGGGCCTGGACATCGATCTCGCCCGGCTGGACCGCATGGGCCGCGAAACGCCGGTGCTGCTGGACCTCAAACCCACCGGCGCGCATTACATGGAAGACCTGCACAAGGCCGGCGGCGTCGCCACGCTCTTGCGCGAGCTGAAGCCGCTGCTGCACCTGGATGCCCTGACGGTCAACGGCATCACGCTGGGCGAGCAACTGGAAGCGCAAGGCCCGGGGTTCGCCCAAGAGGTGGTGCGCAGCGTGGATCGTCCTCTCTATCCGCAGGGCGGCCTGGCGGTATTGCGCGGCAACCTGGCGCCGGGCGGCGCGATCATCAAGCAATCGGCGGCCGATCCCGGGCTGATGGAACACGAAGGACGCGCCGTGGTGTTCGACAACCTGCAAGACCTGGCCGAGCGTATCGACGACGAGGCGCTGAACGTACGCGCCGACGATATCCTGGTGCTGAAGAACATCGGCCCGCTGGGCGCGCCCGGCATGCCGGAAGCCGGCTATCTGCCGATCCCGCGCAAGCTGGCGCGGCAAGGCGTGAAGGACATGGTGCGCATCTCGGACGGTCGCATGAGCGGCACCGCGTTCGGATCCATCGTGCTGCACGTCACACCGGAGGCCGCCATCGGCGGGCCGCTGGCCTGGGTGCAAAGCGGCGACCGCATCCGCCTGTCGGTGTCGAAACGGGAACTCTCGCTGCTGGTGCCGGAGGAGGAAATGGCGCGGCGCATGCGCGAACGGCCGGTGACGCCACCCACGGCCGGGCGCGGCTACCGCAAGCTGTTCCTGGAGAACGTGACGCAGGCCGACAAGGGCGTGGATTTCGAATTCCTGCGCGCGGAACACCTGCAACGCAGGCAGCCCTAGGCTTGATCCTGGCGTGCGCCGTCGCCGAAAGCTTGCAATGCCTGCTCGGCGAAGACGCTGGCCAGCGCGTAGTGCGGCGAATGGCGCGCCACCAGCAGTCCCACGCGGCGCACCGGCGCGCGGTCAGGCAACTCGATCTTCCGCAGCGCCTGCCCGCCCTCCCACAGCGACGACCAATCCGGCAATAACGATACGCCCAGGCCCTTGCCGACCAGCGCGGCGATGGCCAGCAGGCTGTCGATCTCCAGTCGCTGGCGCGGCACGATACCATGGTCGCGCAGATAACGATCGGCCAGTTGGCCGCCGAGCACGCCGCGGTTGTAGCGGATGAAGGGTTCGTTGCGCAGCAGGGCGTGTGGATCCTCTTCTTGGGTGCCGGCCGGCGCGATCACCACCAGCGGCTCATCCATCAGCACCAGCCATTCGCAGGTCTTGGGCACGGCGAATTGCGGCTCCACCACCACCGCCGCATCCAGCTCGCCGGCGGCGACCTTGCGGCACAGTTCGACCGAGGCGCCGGGCTCGACGAATACGCTGGCATGCGGGTAGCTGCGATAGAAGCCTTCCAGCAACGCCGGCAGCACGCTGGTCATGGCCGAGACAAACACGCCCAGCCGCAGTTCACCGAGCTCGGCCGCGTCGTCGCGCGCCAGCGCCTGCATGTCGCGCGCCGAGCGCAGCAAGGCATGCGCGCTTTCCAGCACTTTGAGGCCGCGTGCCGTAGGTCGGACCGAGCGGCCGGAACGCTGGATCAGCGGCGCGCCCAGGTCTTCCTCCAGCGAACGCACGCGCGCGGCTACCGCGGCGGCGGTCAGGTCGAGCCGGCGTGCGGCCTCGGCCAGCGAGCCGCTCTCCACCACTGCAACGAAACTCTGTACGTATCGGATATCCATGGACGGCGTCTCATCTGTCGTTCTTGTTGGGGCAGTGTAGCGCGGCATGCGCGCGAGCGCCGGGAGCCCGCCCATATCGCGTCGCGGTAATGTTTTGTAACGAAGCAGGGGAAGCTTGTCAGCTTTGGCGGCGCGATCCAACCATGGGCTGCGGCATGGTTGAGTTCGCATTGGCGCCGCGCGCAAAGCCTTGACGGAAGCGGCATTGAAAAGGAAGACCTGAATCGCCTTCAATTATCGATACGCGTCCGCGGCGGCCATCATCGAGGAAAGCGGCCCAGCTTTGCTGTCGGACGCGAAAGAATCGTCCGACACGAATAAGCAGCCCTCTCCGACTGTTGCGGGCTCGGCCCTTTCCTATCATGACCTTACGTTTCCGCAGACAGCGGAACGACCAACGAAAGGAGAACAGCCATGTCCAAGAAGATCATCAGCGCAGCTTTGTTGGCCGCCGCCGCTTTCAGCACCGGCGCTTACGCCCAGTCGTACACCCAGAACGGTTCCGGTTACCAGACCACGCCGCAGCAGCAATACGATTCCTCGGCGCCCCAGTATTACAACTATCAGGGCGACCAGACCAGCGCGCCGTCCAGCTATCAGAGCGAGGGCCGTAACGGCGAATACGTGGATCACAAGGGTTCCGAGATGCCGGCCGGGCAGCCTAACAACTATGCCCGCGACCTGAAGGACGGTCCCATGGGCACCTCGCCGGGCGCCTGATCCTTGAAGAATAGTGCGCGTGAAGAGCGGGTGATGGCAGCTCCGGAAGGAGATGCCGCGCCCGGCTCTCAATTTGTAGGAATCAACAGGAGAACACGATGACCACCCAACTGAAACTGCTCGGCGCCCTGCTGGCAGCCGCTGCCTTTAGCACCGGCGCACTGGCGCAAACCGCTGCAACCCCGGCCGGCGGCGATTCGTCGCAGCAGATGAATGGCGACTCGGCCAAGCAGGCGGAGAAGCAAGCGAAAAAACAGAAGAAGCAAGCCAAGCGCGACCGCAACCAGAACGGCGCGAACGGCCCGTCCGAGACGTCGAGCAAGCCGCAGCCCGCCTCGGGCACCGGCAGCCAATAACGTGATGCCGGTCTGGCCTGCCAAGGCCAGATCCGGATTGGCAACCTGGAAAACGCAACAGGGAACAGCCCCGCCATTATGCTGGCGGGGCTGTTCCCTGTCCGACAGGCATGAACGCAGAGGCGTCAGCAGACCTGCATGATGCTGATGCTCCCCAGTACCTGGGCACGTACCGCTTCTTCCAGTTGGGCGCCGCAGTAGAGATGATGGGAAATGGTGCCGCTGGCCCATGAGAAGCAATTTCCGCGACTGATCGTGGCATGCCAGTCGACCGAACGGCCGCCCTGGTAGCTGACAAGATAGCGATAGCGCGCGCCGGTGAGGGAACACCAGAAACTACCCTCGATCTGGCCCTGATGCTCGTGATACTGCTGATACTGCTGACACTGCATTGCTTCTCCGATACTGCCGCGCTACGGCGCACTCCCTGTCTCGCCGCTGATCGGCGAACGACTGAGGGCAGTGTAGTGGCCGCCCGCCTGCCCGGATATAGGTAAATTTCCTAGGCTCCGGGACGACGCCTCATCCCTGCTGCGGCTCGCTCCCGCACTCCGGCTTGAGCTTGAGCGGCTCGCTGCCCGGGCAAGCGGCGGGCGAGTCGATGATGCTCATTTCAATCACGGCGCCGTCGTGATGCGGCATGCCGGTGCCGATGTCGAGATCGAAACGGCGGATATCGACGTGGTATTTCTCTGCGGTGATTTTGTACAGCGCGGCGGAAATCGCCGTTTCCAGCTGTTGCACCGATACGTTCTTCAGGGCACGCTTGCCCACTCTCTTTTCTGCGATAGTCATTGCTGATCCCTCCCGGCGCATTGGCCGACTGACCTCGACAGGTTAACCAAGGACGTGCAAAAAACGCATCAGGAAATCCCTGAGCACCGCCTGCGCGCGGCATTCCCGCCTCAGGTAAACCCCGATGGGAAAAGGTCCGCATCTCCTCTACCCTGCCTGAACCGGTAGCTAACAGCGCATCATGCCCGCCGCCAATATTTGCCAGGATCAACAAACGAAGGCGCCCGCCATGTTCTTCAACAAGAGGACCTCCCCCGTCTGCCTCGCCACGATATTCGTGGTGCTGGCCTGTCTTGCCCTCATCGGGCTGGACGGCTGGCGCACCTGGCAGGCACGCGAAGACCTGCTCCAGGAAGCCTCGGTGGACACCTCCAACATGGCCCAGGCGCTGGCCCAGCATGCCGACCAGACCTACAAGGAAGCCGATCTCGTGTTGCAGGTGCTGCAGGAGCACATCGCCGAGGACGGCTTGAACGAGCGCTCCTTGCAGCGCATCGGCCGCCAGCTGATGGACCAGGTCAATGAACTGCCGCAATTGCACGGCATCTTCCTCTATGACGACAACGGCCGCTGGCTGGTCAGCTCGCAGCGCACCCTGCTGACGCAGTACAACAATTCCGACCGCGAGTATTTCAAGTACCACAAGCAGCACGACGACATGCTCCCGCACGTGGGCGCTCCGGTGCAAAGCCGTTCCACCGGCCAATGGATCTTCACGCTGAGCCGGCGCTTCAACAAGCCGGACGGCTCCTTCGGCGGCGTGGTGCTGGCTACGATTTCCTTCGACTACTTCAAGAACTACTATCAGAACTTCGACGTCGGCCGCCGCGGCGCGGTGCTGTTCGCGCTGAGCAACGGCACCACGCTGATCCGCCGCACGCGCGATACGGCCACCACCGGCAAGGACTTGACGCAAGTACCGCTGTTCCGCGACTACGCCTCCAAGATGGAGCGCGGCACGGTGGAACTGGTCGCGCCTTCGGACGGCGAGCTGCGCATCAACAGCTTCGTGCGCCTGCGCCGCTATCCGATGTTCGTGACGGTGGCCGTGTCCAAGGAGGACGTGCTGACCAACTGGCGGCATGACGCCTATATGCGCACCATCGGCGTGCTGTTCCTGGCCGGCGTGTTCGCCACGCTGGGACGGCGCATGGTGCGCCAGATCAAGTCGCAGGTGCGTTCCGAATTCGAGGCCATCAATGCCCGCGAGAAATCCGACCAGCTCAATGCCACCTTGGTCCAGCTAGCCATGCACGACGGCCTGACCGGCCTGCCCAACCGCCGCCACTTCGACCGCAACGCGGCCGCCGAACTGGCGCGCCAGGGCAAGGACAAGGGTTCGCTATCGCTGATCATGATCGACGTGGATCAGTTCAAGCTGTACAACGACATCTACGGCCATGCCAAGGGCGACGAATGTCTGAAGGCGGTGGCCAAGGCCATCGGCGCCTCGCGCAAGCGTTCGCGCGATCTGGCGGCGCGCTACGGCGGCGAGGAGTTCGCGCTGGTGCTGCCGGATTGCGACATCCACGGCGCCATGGCGCTGGCCTACAACCTGCGCCAGACGATAAGCGACCTGCAATTGCCGCACTCCGGCGCCAGGAACGGACATGTGACCATCAGCCTGGGCGTGGCGTCCCTGGATCCGGTGCGGGAAGATGACAGCGTGCTGTCCCTGATCGAACGCGCCGACCAGGCGCTGTACCAAGCCAAGCAGACCGGGCGCGACCGCATCGTGACCTATCCGGGCACGCTCAAGGCATCGGGCCGCCAGGAGCAACGCAAACCCTCGCCTTCGCGCAGTCGCCACGACGGCTGAGGGGAGGTCGCCGGCGATTTGCCCGGTATGCCGTAGAATCGCGCTTTTGCCGGTGCGCGCCATGCACGCCGGATGCACTCTTCGGCCTCCAATGAACCATCACGAAATCGGCCGCGGCATCGGCTTGTCGGTGTTCGCTTCCGCGCTGTTCGCTTTTCTTTCCGGCTATACGCGCCTGCTGGCGCCGCTCGACGGCCTCGACATCTTCGCCTGGCGCATCCTGTGCACCACCATCGCCGTGCTGGCGCTGATCGCCTGGCGTCGGCACGGCGCCCAACTGCGCGCCGCCTGCGCCGAGCTGTTCGGCGATCCGCGCAAGTGCATCGCGCTACTGGCCATGGCCGCCATGCTGGGCATCCAGCAATGGCTGTTCCTGTGGGCGCCGGTCAATGGACGGGCGCTGGAGGTGTCGCTGGGCTATTTCCTGCTGCCGCTGGCCATGGTGCTGGTGGGGCGCTTCTACTACGGCGAGCGGCTCGACCTGCTACAGCGACTGGCGGTACTGTGCGCCTTCGCCGGCGTGGCGCATGAACTGTGGATGACGCGCGCCTTTTCCTGGCCGACGCTGCTGGTGGCGCTGGGCTATCCGCCCTATTTCATTCTGCGTCGCCGCATCCGTCTCGACTCCCTGATGATCTTCGCCGTCGAATTGCTGGTGCTGGTGCCGGCCGCCATCGCGGCGCTGGCCTTCAGCGGATCCTTCGCGGCGACCGTCAGCGCGCCGGCCATGTACCTGCTGCTGCCCGGCCTGGGCGTGGTCAGCATGGTGGCGCTGGCCTGCTACTTGCGCGCCGGCAAATTGCTGCCGATGGGTCTGTTCGGCATCCTCGGCTATGTCGAGCCGGTGCTGCTGGTGCTGGTCGCCATGGCGGTGCTGGGCGAGTCGCTGCAGATGGCCCAACTGGGCACCTATGTGCCGATCTGGCTGTCGGTGGCGCTGACGGCGCTGCACAGCGTCAGGCTGATGCGGCGCCGGGCGAATTGAGTCTGAGGCGATTCGAGCTCGACAATGCCGCCGATCAGCCGATTAAATAAGCGGATTTTCCGCATCAGTTTCGACGCTGGCCCGCCATTGTTCTCTTTATACTGATTTCGACGCCTGCCCACGGCAAATGGGATGGCGGTTTTCATCCTAGGGGACAGGGCATGCGGCCGATACTTGCAAAAGCTGGCGAAGTGGCGAGCCATTCCGTATCGCGGCATGCCCGGCTGTTCGTCGTGCTGATCTGCGCCGCCATCGCAGTAGGCCACGTATGGCAGAGCTGGAGCGCGCGCACCAACGACATCGACACCGCGCATGTTTATTCCGACAACATGGCCAAGGCGCTGGCCCAGCACGCCTACGACACCTTCCAGGCGGCCGACGGCCTGCTGCTCGACGTCAGCGACCGTATCAATACCCTGGGCCTGGGCAGCCCCCTGATCGCAGAGATGGCGCCGATGCTGCACCGCCTGGCCGACGAAATGCCGCAACTGGACGGTCTGCTGGTCTACGACGAACTGGGCAACTGGGTGGTCAACTCGGCCGAACGGCTGCCCGAGGGCGCCAACAACAGCGACCGCCCCTACTTCATCTACCACCGCGACCACACCGATCCCGGCCCGCTGCTGGGTCCGGCGCTGCTCAGCCGCAGCACGGGGCACTGGATCATCCCGATGTCGCGCCGGCTCAACCATCGCGACGGCAGCTTCGCCGGGGTGGTGCTGGCCACGCTGGACCTGGACTATTTCACCGGCATCTACCGCACCTTCAATGTCGGCAAGAACGGCACCATCGGCCTGCTGCTGCGCAACGGCACGCTGCTGACGCGCCAGCCCTTCGACGCCAAGTACGTCAATCGCGACCTGAGCGACGGCGTGGTGTTCCGCGAGCTGCTGCCGGCCAGCCCGAACGGATATACCGTGGGGCCGTCGCGCATGGATGGCGTGCATCGCCTGCTGAACTACCACAGCGTGGACAAATACCCTCTGGTGGTCACCGTGGCGCTGTCGGAGGATGAAGCCCTGGCCGGCTGGCGCCAGGAGGCGATAGGCTACAGCATCGCCGTCATGCTGCTGTTGCTGATGATCGCCGTCTTCGGCTGGCGCCTGATCGGCCAGATCGAACTGCGGCTGCGCGCCGAGATGAAATCGATCCAGGCCATGAACGAACTGCGGGAAGCCAACCGCGCGCTGGAAATGCTGGCGCACCGTGACGGCCTCACCGGCCTGGCCAACCGCCGCCATTTCGACGAGGAGCTGACCAAGGAATACCGCCGCGCCTCGCGCGTCGGCTCGGCGCTGTCGCTGGTGCTGGTGGATGTGGATTTCTTCAAGCAGTACAACGATATCTACGGCCACCTGGCTGGCGACGAATGCCTGCGCCGTATCGGCGCCCTGCTGAAGGAATTCGAACGCCGACCGGGTGATTTGGCGGTCCGCTATGGCGGTGAAGAGATGCTCATGCTGCTGCCCGGCACCGACCCCGCGGGCGCGGCCATCGTGGCGGAGAAGATCCGCGCCGGCATCCAGGCGCTGGGCATCGCACACAGCGGCAATCCGGTCGGCGTGGTGACGGTGAGCGCGGGCGTGAACGGCATCCGCTCCCATCAACCGCGCATGCCGCCGGTCGATGAGCTGATCGGCCAGGCCGACGCCGCGCTCTACCAGGCCAAGCATGGCGGACGCAACCAGGTACGGGTGGCGGCGCCGGTGCGGGATGCGGCTTGAGGTAGCTTGAGGTAGCTTGAGGCAGCCTGAAGCGGCTGGAAGCGCGCGAGCCGGCGTGCAGAGCGGGCGCCGCCGCCAAGTCCGCGCCACGATCCATCAACGATATCGCCCCATTGCTGTCCGTGGCGCCAAATTTTCCATCCCATGACCACAGTGGCTGCCTGGCCGGTGCATCCGTTCATCGCCCGCCACATTCCCATTTCTCCGTCATCCCGGCGCAGGCCGGGATCCAGGCACGTCCGTCGTGCCTCAACGGCCGTTCAACGACGTCCGATCCTGATCCACACGGGACGACAACGAGAAACCGCGGCGCATAAAAAAAGCTGCCACGACATCTCGTGACAGCTTTTTCCTGACTGACTGCACCGCCCCATCGGCCCGGGGGATGCCGTTATCGCACGCACCGGCCCGCGTGCGGTGCGTCTTATTGCTTGTGATAGGACGTGACGCGTTCCACCTCGTTCTTCGAACCCAGGAAGACCGCCACGCGCTGGTGCAGCTTTTCCGGCTGGATGTCGAGGATGCGCTGGTTGCCGTCGGTGGCGGCGCCCCCGGCCTGTTCGACGATGAACGCCATCGGGTTGGCCTCATACATCAGGCGCAGCTTGCCCGGTTTGCCCGGTTCGCGGGCATCGGCCGGATACATGAAGATGCCGCCGCGGTTCAGGATGCGATGCACGTCGGCCACCATGGAGGCGATCCAGCGCATGTTGAAATCCTTGCCCAGCGGACCGGTGGAACCGGCCAGCATCTCGTCCACGTAGCGCTTGACCGGCGGGAACCAGTGACGCTGGTTGGAGGCGTTGATGGCAAATTCCTTGGTGTCGGCCGGAATCTGGATATCCTTCTGGGTCAGCACCCAGGCGCCCATTTCGCGGTCCAGCGTGAAGCAATGCACGCCATCGCCGGTGGTCAGCACCAGCACGGTCTGCGGGCCGTACACGGTGTAGCCGGCGGCGACCTGCTTGGTGCCGGGCTGCATGAAGTCCTTTTCGCTGGGTTCGGTCATGCCATCCGGCGCCTTCAGCACCGAGAAGATGGTGCCGATGGAGACGTTGACGTCGATGTTGGAGGAGCCGTCCAGCGGATCGAACATCAGCAGGTATTCGCCCTTGGGATAGCGGTTGGGAATGCGGTGGATGGTTTCCATTTCCTCGGAGGCCATGGCCGCCAGGTGGCCGCCCCATTCATTGGCTTCCAGCAGGATCTCGTTGGAGATCACGTCCAGCTTCTTCTGCACTTCGCCCTGCACGTTCTCGCTGCCGGCGGTGCCCAGTACCTCGCCCAGCGCGCCCTTGCCGACGGCGTGCGAGATCGATTTGCAGGCGCGGCCGACGACTTCGATCAGCAGGCGCAGTTCGGACGGGATCTTGTTGTGCAGTCGCTGCTGCTCGATCAGGTGTTGCGTGAGGCTGATGCGTTTCATGGTGGTCTTCCTTTTTTTGAAGTGAATTCTTTAGTTGGCCAGCGCCTTGGTGATGACTTCCGAGACGTCGCGCGACAGGTTCGGCGTGGAGGCCACCTGTTGCAGCGCCAGGCGCATCTTTTCCTGCAACGCCGGCGTGTACTTGCGCCAGCGGTCCAGGCTGCGCGCCAGGCGCGCGGCGACCTGCGGATTGCTGCCGTTCAGGGCGACGACCTGCTCTGCCCAGAAGGTGTAGCCATTGCCGTCCAGCGCGTGGAAGGCGGAGGGATTGCCGTTGCAGAAGCTGAAGATCAGGCTGCGCGCGCGGTTCGGGTTCTTGAGCGTGAACGCCGGGTGTCCGGCCAGCGTGCGCACGGTGTTGACGTCGGCGTTGCGGGCCGTGGCCTGCAGCGTGAACCACTTGTCGATCACCAGCGCCTCATCCTCGAACTCGTCGTAGAAGCGCTGCAGCGCATCGCTCTTGCCGGCGGCGGCGCTATTGATGATGGCCGACAGTGCGGCCAGGCGGTCGGTCATGTTGTTGGCGGCGATATCCTGTTGCAGCGCCAGCGACGTCGCTTCGGTCTCGTCCAGCTCGGCCAGGTAGGACAGCGCGACATTCTTCAGCGCGCGCTTGCCGCTGGACGCCGCATCCGGACTGTAATCGCCCGGCGTCTGATTGGCGTGATAGACGGCCAGCAGGTCATCGCGCAGCTCGCGCGCCAGCGAGCGGCGCAGGAACTGGCGCGCGATGTGGATCGCGTGCGGATCGATGACTTCCATCTGCTCGGCGATCATGGTCTCCGAAGGCAGCGTCAGCACCAGTTCGCGGAAGGCCGGGTCGAGCGACGCGTCATTCAGCGTGGCGCGCAGGGCATCGGCCAGCGCGCCGTCGTGTTCGATGTTGTTGAGCACGGTATCGACCGCCACCACATGGCCGGACTGGCGTGCGGCCTGCACCGCCACAGTCAGGTTCAGCAGGCGGCGCGTGGCCAGGCGCTGGCCGGCTTCCCAGCGGTTGAAGGCGTCGCTGTCGTGGGCCATCAGGAAGGCCAGTTCGGCGTCGCTGTAATCGGCCTTCAGCACCACCGGCGCCGAGAAGCCGCGCAGGATCGACGGCACCGGCTTTTCGGCGACGTCGGTGAAGCGGAAGGTCTGCTTGGCCTTGGTCAGCTCCAGCACGCGGGTGGTGGCCTTGCCGGCCGCCTTTTCGCCGTCCAGCTTCAGCGGCATGTCGCGGCCCTTGGCATCCAGCAGGCCGACGGCCACCGGAATGTGGAAGGGCTGCTTTTTCTTCTGGCCGGGCGTCGGCGGGCAGCTTTGCTCCAGCGTCAGCTCCAGGGTCTTGCTCTTGGCGTCGTAACGCACGCTGGCATCGATCTGGGGGGTGCCGGACTGGCTGTACCAGCGCTCGAACTGTGTCAGATCACGGCCGTTGGCGTCGGCCATGGCGGCGCGGAAATCGTCGCAGGTCACGGCCTGGCCGTCATGGCGCTGGAAGTACAGATCCATGCCCTTGCGGAAGCCGTCGCGGCCCAGCAGGGTCTGGTACATGCGCACTACCTCGGCGCCCTTTTCATAGACGGTGACAGTGTAGAAATTGTTGATCTCGACGTAGGAATCGGGGCGCACCGGATGCGCCATCGGGCCGGCGTCTTCCGGGAACTGGGCCTGGCGCAGCACGCGCACGTCGTCGATGCGCTTGACCGCGCGACCGCTGTCGGTGCCGATCATGTCGGCCGAGAATTCCTGGTCGCGGAACACGGTCAGGCCTTCCTTCAGCGACAGTTGGAACCAGTCGCGGCAGGTGACGCGGTTGCCGGTCCAGTTGTGGAAATATTCGTGGCCGACCACCGCCTCGATGTTGGCGAAATCGACGTCGGTGGCGATGCGCGGATTGGCCAGCACATACTTGGTGTTGAAGATGTTCAGACCCTTGTTTTCCATCGCGCCCATGTTGAAGTCGCCGACGGCGACGATCATGAAGCGGTCTAGGTCCAGATCCAGGCCGAAGCGCTTGACGTCCCAATCGATGCTATTTTTCAGCGAATCCATGGCGTGCTGGGTCTTGTCGAGGTTGCCCTCTTCCACCCAGACCTGCAGCAGCGCGTCGCGGCCGGACTTGAGCTTGACGGTCTCTTCCTGGCAGACGAGATTGCCGGCCACCAGGGCGAACAGGTAGGAGGGCTTCTTGAAGGGGTCTTCCCACTTGGCGTAGTGGCGGCCGTCGGGCAGGTCGCCTTCCTCGATCAGGTTGCCGTTGGACAGCAGCACCGGATACTTGGCCTTGTCGGCGCGCAGCATGACGGTGTACCTGGCCATCACGTCGGGGCGGTCCGGGAAATAGGTGATCTTGCGGAAACCCTCGGCTTCGCACTGGGTGAAGAAATTGCCGTTGGAGACGTACAGGCCCATCAGCGAGGTATTGCGGTCGGGATGGGTGAGAGTCTCGATCTCCAGCTCGGCCTTGGCCGGCGCGCCTGGGATGGTCAGCACGCCGCCGGCCAGGCGGTAGTCGCCCTTGCCCAGCGTCTTGCCGTTCACGCGCAGCGCGACCAGTTCCAGCTCTTCGCCGAACAGGACGATGTCCTTGGCGGCGGCTGCCGGATTGCGGCGCATGGCGATGCGGGTAGCCACGCGGGTGGCGGACGGATCGAGATCGAATCCCATCTCGACGGTGTCGATCAGGTAGTTAGGAGCGGCGTAGTCTTTACGGTAGATCGTCTGGGGCGTATCGGTGCGCATGGAAGCCTGTCCGGGAAAGGAAATGAGGATAAAAACGGGGTGCGGCGCGCCAGCGCCGCGCATCATCAGGTAGAGCAAATGAGGCCAAGGCCCGATTTTACCAATCAACCCGCTTTGCGCGGATGGAAATCGGCCCGCCACCTTCGTCACAGACCGGTCCAACCGCCTATCGTTCGCGCCGCCGACGGCCGGGACAGGCCTTTTTTACCCCGATTCACGCCGCCGCCCCCTCCCGGGGCAAGCCGTAACGGCGCCGGCGCACTACAATAGATCCCGGCGCCGGTCGCCTGCGCGAAAACGGGGCGCGGGATAAAAAGCCACCGGTACGGGTCAAATTCCCATGGATTGCGGCCGCCGAACGATCCCCCAACCGCACACAGCCCAGCCCCACGCCCGGCACTTCGCATCTAGTTACTGGAGATTCCCATGAAACGCTGGCTTTATACCTTCATCGCGGCCGCCAGCCTGCTGCTGTCCGGCTGCGCCTCCGTGGTCGAAAGCAATGTGACCGCCTTCCACGCCTGGCCCGCCGATGCCGGCGGGAAATCCTATGTCTTCGCCCCCACCAAGGAGCAGGAAAACAATCTGGAATACGGCAGCTACGCCCAATTGATCCGCCAGCAGCTACAGTCGCTGGGCTTCACCGAAGCCGCCGACCGCAAGTCGGCGCAGCTCACGGTCAGCTTCACCTATGGCATGAATACCGAGCAGGTCGTGGTGAGCCGCCCCGCCTATGATCCCTTCTTCTACGGCCCGCCGCCCGGCTGGGGCCGCTTCGGCCCGCATCCTTATGGCTTCTACGGCCCGTATGGCCCGTTCTACGATCCGTTCTGGTATGGCCCGATGCAGACCACCAGCTATCCGGTCTTCCTGCGCCGGCTGCAGATCGGCATCGCCAACGCCGGCGACGGCAAGCAACTGTATGACGTGGTGGTGGACAGCGATGGCAATCGCGGCGGCCTGTCGGCGACCATGCCTTACATGGTGCGCGCCGCCTTCTCGGATTTTCCCGGCCCCAGCGGCGTGACGCGCCATATCAGCATCAAGGTCGACAAAGACGACAAGGGCAGCAAGCCGGCGGCCTGACGCTCGCCTTCTCCGCCGGCGGCGCTAGTTGATGAAGCGCCCGCCGGTGCCGATCGCGGTCAGATCCACGTAATCCGAACCATTGTGGCTCGATGGGCCGAATTGCAGGACGAAGCCGCCGCCGTCATAGCTGTCGGGCGTGATGCTCTCCAGTGCACGAATCAGCCCTTCCCGCGTCAGATTGCGCCCGGCGCGCCGCACCCCTTCTGCCAGCGCCCTCGCGGCGATATATCCCTCCAGTCCGCTGAAGCTGTCGCCGGCGCTTGGCATCTGGCTGGTCGCTTTCTGGTATTCATAGACGATGGGCAGACGCGCCTTGCCCGGAAACGGCACGACCTGAGTAATCTCGATGCCGGCGCCCTCGTCTTTCAGCCGGTTGGCCAGCGACCGGCTGCCGACAAAGGAATAGTTGGAAAACCCGCCCAGGTAGCCGGCGCGGCGCATCTGCAGGATCAGGGCCGCCGCGGCGCGATAGGACACCACCAGAATCACCACGTCCGGCTTCATCCGCAACAAGGCGTCGGCCTGCCTGGAGACTACGTCGCTGTTACGCGGAATCCCTACCGCCCCCACCAGCGACAGCCCGTAGGTGCCGACGCGATCGCGCAGGGTGTCCAGCGTGGATTGGCCGAATTCGTCGTTCTGATAAAAGACCGCGACCTTGCTGCGCCCGTTGCCGCGCAATTGCCGCAGCAGGTAGAGGGTCTCGCTGGCATAGCTGGCGCGGATGTTGAAAATCAGACGATTGAAGGGTTCGCGCAGCGAGGCGGCGCCCGACATCGGCGCAAACAGGGGAATGCGCGCGCCATTGATCAGCGGCAGCGCCGCCGTGACGGTGGGTGTGCCTACGTACCCGAACAGGGCGAAAACCTTGTCCCGTTCGATCAACTGCCGAGTATTGGCCAGCGTCCTGGCGGGATCGTAGCCGTCGTCCATGCTGATCAGCCGCAGCTTGCGGCCGTGTATGCCACCGCGCGCATTGAGCCTGGAAAAATAAGCCTGGGCGCCGGCCAGGAACTGCGATCCCACCTCGCCCGACGGCCCCGACAGCGGCGCCGACCCGCCCAGCAGCACCTCAGTCGCGCTGATGCCATTCTCGGCCGACGCACCCGGCGCCGGCAACGCCAGCGACGCCAGGCAGACCGGACCGGCCAACCATCGCAGAAAACGCCTACTCCGCACACCCCATCCCATCGTCTTCCTCCGCCAGAATTGATCGCGCCGGCACCGGCCGGAAAGCTCACGGTGGGCACAGACGCGACATTTGACGGGGCAGTACGCGGAAAAGGCAGCAAGCCGGCGTTGTCGGTGGAAATTACCGACAACTTCCGAGCTTCACGTGGACGTATTTCGAAGAGATGAGGATCAGGAGAAGTAGGCTTCGCTGGCGAAGGTGATCGCGACGATCAGCAACACCGCGCAGATCAGCACCACCAGCAGGCGCCCGAACTTCGGTGAACCATCCGCGCCGCCCGGCTGCTCGGGCGGATGGCGCATGGGGTTGCTGTGCTGCGGATCCTGTTGCGGCTGGTTCATGGCATCCACCTCTGCTTCGTTCAGGGGATCAGGATGGTGGAACCAGTGGTCTTGCGGCCTTCGAGGTCGGCATGCGCCTGGCCCACGTCCTTCAGGGCATAGCGCTGGTTGATCTCGATGCTGACCTTCTTGCTCTCGACCATGGCGAACAGGTCGTTGGCGGTGGCGTCGAGGTCTTCGCGGGTGGCGGTGTAATTGCCCAGCGACGGCCGGGTCAGGAACAGCGAGCCGCGCGACGCCAGTTCCGACACGCCGAACGGCGATACCGGGCCGGAGGAATTGCCGAAGCTGACCATCATGCCGCGCGGACGCAGGCAATCCAGCGAGCCCATGAAGGTATCCTTGCCGATCGAGTCATACACCACCTGCACGCCGCGGCCGCCGGTGATTTCCTTGACGCGCTCGACGAAGTTCTCGGTCTTGTAGTTGATCACATGGGCCGCGCCGTGCTGCTTGGCCAGCGCCGCCTTCTCATCGCTGCTGACCGTGCCGATCAGGTTCACTTCCAGCGCGCGCGCCCACTGGCAGGCGATCAGGCCGATGCCACCGGCGGCGGCGTGGAACAGGATGGTGTCGCCCGGCTTGATGGCATAGGTCTGGCGCAGCAGGTATTGCACCGTCATGCCTTGCAGCATCATGGCGGCGGCCGTGTCGAAGCTGATCGAATCAGGCAGCTTGACCAGGATATCGGCCGGCATCACGCGCTCTTCCGAGTAGGCGCCGTTGGGGCGGCCGGCATAAGCCACGCGGTCGCCCACCTTGAAACCGCTCACGCCAGGACCGACCGCCTCGATGGTGCCGGCGGCTTCCTGGCCCAGGCCGGCGGGCAGCGGCTGCGGATACAGGCCGGAGCGGAAATAGCAGTCGATGAAATTCAGTCCCACGGCGGCGTGGCGGATGCGCACCTCGCCCTGCCCAGGCTCGCCGACCTCGACATCGACATACTCCATCACTTCGGGGCCGCCGGTCTTGCTCATGCGGATTGCTTTTGCCATGTGAGTCTCCTTGTTCTGGGTCGGTTATCGGAAATAGGATCAATCGAATGCGGATCAGTATAGAGCGCCTGCGTCAAACCTTCTTGCGCGACAGCAGCCACATGCCGGCCAGCACCAGCCCGGTGCCGACCAGCTGGATGCCGGTGATGGGCTCGTCGAGCAGGGCCGCGCCCATGAAGAGCGTCGAGACCGGTCCCACCAGCCCGGCCTGGGCGGCGGTCGGGGCGCCGATGCGCGCCACCGCGACCATGGTCAGGAACACCGGCAGCACGGTGCAGAACACCGAATTGAACAGCGACAGCTGATACACGCCGGCGGCCTGCACGAACAGCTCGCCCGGGCTGCGCAGGATGAAGAACTGGATCACGCAGGCCACGCTGGACACGCACATCGCATATGCCACCAGGCGCACCGCGCCCACGCGCCGCACCAGCTCGCCGGAAGAAATCAGGTAGATCGAATAAGTGAAGGCCGAGCCCAGCACCAGCATGCTGCCCAGGATGACGTCGCTGCCGCCGGTATTGATGTCGTGCTGCAGCACCAGCACGGTGCCGAAATAGGACACGATCAGCGCCGCCCACTCCAGCCAGGTGACCTTGCGCTTGAAGAAGGCGAAGGCGATCAGCATCACGAAGGACGGCGTGAGAAACAGGATCAGCCGCTCCAGCCCGGCCGAGATGTATTGCAGGCCGAGGAAGTCGAGGAAGCTGGAAAGGTAGTAGCCGGTCAGGCCCAGCACCACGATGCGCAGGTAATCGGCGCGCGCCAGCGGCGGTTCGCTGCGCGCTTTCCAGATCGCCACGGCGAGAAACATCGGGAAGGCGAACACCATGCGCAGCGTGATCACCATCACGGCGTCCACCTGGTAGCGATACATCAGCTTGGCGACGATGGCCTTGGCGGAAAAGAACACAGCGCCGATGATGGCGAGCAGCAAACCGCCGAGGAAGGCCTGGCGATGGGAAGAAGGTTGGGCGATAGCGGTCATGGCCGCGATTGTAAACCGTCCTCCTGATGGCCGCCGGGGACAGTTCAGCCCGCCCCGGCATCAGTGCTGCCTGATCCGCTTCTTCATCAGCGAACCGAGCACGCCGCGGATGAGTTCGCGCCCGACCTGCGAGCCGATGCTGCGCGCGGCCGACTTGACCATGGCTTGCAGCGGCGAATCGCTGCGCCGGCTGCCGCTGCCGAAGATGCCGCCGGCGGCATCCTTGAGCAGATCGCCGAAACCGCCGCCGTCCGGTTGCTGCGGCGCCTGCTGGGGCTGCCGGGGCGACGACATCGGCGGCACCCGGGTGCCGCCCGGAGGCAGGGTCGGACGCGGGGCGCGACCGGCGGAAGCGCCCCAGGCATTGTCGTCGGCCGGGGCCGGGGCCGGTTGCGGTGCTGATTGCGGTGCTGATTGCGGCTGCGGCGCCTGGGCCGGCGCCGGCTGCTGCGCCGCGCGGCCCTTCAGGCGCTCATAGGCGGATTCGCGGTCGATCGCCTGTTCATACACGCCGGCCACCAGCGAGGAAGCGATCAGCGCCTTGCGCTCGTCGTCGGTCAGGGGGCCGATCTGCGAGGCCGGCGTCAGCACGTAGCCGCGCTCGACCACGTTCGGGCGGCCCTTCTCGTCCAGGAAGGACACCAGCGCCTCACCCACGCCCAGCTCCGTGATGGCTTGCGCCGTGTTCAGGCTGGGGTTGGCGCGGAAGGTCTCGGCCGCCGCCTGCACCGCCTTCTGGTCGCGCGGGGTATAGGCGCGCAGCGCGTGCTGCACCCGGTTGCCGAGCTGGCCCAGCACGGTGTCGGGGATGTCCAGCGGGTTCTGGGTGACGAAATACACGCCCACGCCCTTGGAGCGGATCAGGCGCACCACCTGCTCGATCTTCTGCAGGAGCGGCTTGGGCGCCTCGTCGAACAGCAGGTGGGCCTCGTCGAAGAAGAAGGCCATCTTGGGCTTGTCCAGGTCGCCCACCTCGGGCAGGTGCTCGAACAGCTCCGACAGCATCCACAGCAGGAAGGTGGAATACAGGCGCGGCGCGTTGAGCAGCTTGTCGGCCGAGAGGATGTTGATCACGCCGCGGCCGCTGGCGTCGGTCTGCATCCAGTCCTCGATATTGAGCATGGGCTCGCCGAAGAAGCGGTCGCCGCCCTGCTCGTCGATGGCGATCAGGCCGCGCTGGATGGCGCCGATGCTGGCCGCCGAGATATTGCCGTATTCGGTCTTGAATTCCCCCGCGTGCTCGCCGACGTGCTGCAGCATGGCGCGCAGGTCCTTGGTGTCCAGCAGCAGCTGGCCGTTGTCGTCGGCGATCTTGAACACCAGCTGCAGCACGCCCTGCTGGGTGTCGTTCAGATTGAGCATGCGGGCCAGCATCAGCGGCCCCATGTCGGAAATGGTGGCGCGCACCGGATGGCCCTTTTCGCCATAGACGTCCCAGAACGCCACCGGCGCGGCGGCCCAGGCCGGCTCGGCCAGGCCCAGTTGCGAGAGCCGATCCTTGACCTTGGCCGACGCGCTGCCGGCCTTGCCCAGGCCGGACAGGTCGCCCTTGACGTCGGCCATGAAGACAGGCACGCCGATATCGGACAAGGCCTGCGCCAGCACCTGCAGGGTCACGGTCTTGCCGGTGCCGGTGGCGCCGGTGATGCAGCCGTGGCGATTGGCCAGCTGCGGCAGCAGGCAGAGTTGCCCGCCGGAATTGCTGGCGATGGGAAGCGGATTTGTCATGTCAACAAGTCAATCAAGGGAAAAATCGCAGGGAGGCGGTATGGTAAAATGCCCGCCCGATTATAGTCAGAACATGGCCACAATATCTTCAATATTGGCCTCTGATGGGTTCTGGCATTACCCCTCTCGCAGGAAAGATTCAACATGGCTGGACACAGCAAATGGGCCAATATTCAGCATCGTAAAGGCCGTCAAGACGAAAAGCGGGGCCGCGTCTGGACCCGCCTGATCAAGGAAATCACCGTCGCGGCCCGCATGGGCGGCGGCGACATCGACGCCAACCCGCGCCTGCGCCTGGCGGTGGATCGCGCATCCGACGCCAACATGCCCAAGGACAACGTGACCCGCGCCATCCAGCGCGGCACCGGCGCCCTGGACGGCGTGAACTACGAAGAAGTCCGCTACGAAGGCTACGGCATCAACGGCGCCGCCATCATCGTGGACTGCATGACCGACAACCGCGTGCGTACCGTGGCCGAAGTGCGCCACGCCTTCTCCAAGTTCGGCGGCAACATGGGCACCGAAGGCTCGGTGGCCTTCCTGTTCAAGCATTGCGGCCAATTGATGTACGCCCCCGGCACCGATGAAAACGCTGTCATGGAAGCCGCGCTGGAAGCCGGCGCCGAAGACGTGATCACCGACGAGGAAGGCGGCATCGAAGTGCTGACCGGCCCCAATGACTTCGCCGCCGTCAAGGCCGCCATGGAAGCCGCCGGCTTCAAGGCCGAGGTGGCCGAGATCACCATGAAGCCTTCGACCGAGACCGTTTTCTCCGGCGAAGACGGCGTGAAGATGCAAAAGCTGCTGGACGCGCTGGAAAACCTGGACGATACCCAGGAGCTCTATAGCAACGCCGTCATCGAAGAATAATCCGCCACTCTTACTCCTGAACCCACATGAAAATCCTAGTTGTCGGCTCCGGTGGCCGTGAACATGCGCTGGCCTGGACCATCGCCAAGTCGCCGCGCATCCAGACTGTCTACATCGCCCCCGGCAACGGCGGCACCGCACTCGACGAGCGCCTGCAAAACATCGCCATCACCGATCCCACGGCGCTGGCCGACTTCGTCGAGCAGGAGCATGTGGCGCTGACCGTGGTCGGCCCGGAAGCGCCGCTGGCGGCCGGCATCGTCAACGTGTTCCGTGCGCGCGGCCTGAAGATCTTTGGCCCCACCCGCGAAGCCGCGCAGCTGGAAAGCTCCAAGGATTTCGCCAAGGCCTTCATGCATCGCCACGCGATCCCGACCGCCGAATACCAGACCTTCTCGGATGTGGCCGCCGCGCATGACTACATCGCGCAAAAGGGCGCCCCCATCGTGATCAAGGCCGACGGCCTGGCCGCCGGCAAGGGCGTGGTGGTCGCGATGACGCTGGAAGAAGCCCACTCGGCGGTGGACATGATGCTGTCCGACAACAAGCTGGGCGATGCCGGCGCGCGCGTGGTGATCGAGGAATTCCTGGCCGGCGAAGAAGCCTCCTTCATCGTCATGGTGGACGGCAAGAACATCCTGCCGCTGGCCACCAGCCAGGACCACAAGCGCCTGCAGGACAACGACCAGGGGCCCAACACCGGCGGCATGGGCGCCTACTCGCCCGCTCCCATCGTCACCCCGGCGCTGCACGCCCGCGTGATGCGCGAGATCATCGTCCCCACCGTGCAGGGCATGGCCAAGGATGGCATCCCGTTCTCCGGCTTCCTGTACGCCGGCCTGATGATCGACGCCGAAGGCAATCCGAAGACGCTGGAATTCAACTGCCGCATGGGTGACCCGGAAACCCAGCCCATCATGGCCCGCCTGAAGACCGACCTGCTGACGGTGTTCGAGCACGCCGTGTCCGGCACGCTGGACAAGGTCGAGCTGGAATGGGATCGCCGCACCGCGCTGGGCGTGGTGATGGCCGCCTACGGCTATCCGGACGACCCGCGCAAGGGCGACCTGATCACTGACATCCCGGCGGAAACCCCGGATTGCGTGACCTTCCACGCCGGCACCACGCTGACCGGCGACAAGCTGACCACCTCGGGCGGCCGCGTGCTGTGCGTGGTGGGCCTGGGCGACAGCGTCAAGGTCGCGCAGAAGCACGCCTATGCCGCCGCCGACCTGATCCATTTCGAAGGATCGCAGATGCGCCGCGACATCGGCTGGCGCGCGCTGAAGCGCTGAAGCACCGCCGCTGCCCGGTCCGGCCTGGCCGGGCCTGGCGCCGACAATCCCCCGCATGGCGTGCGTCATCCGGGGGATCGCTGTTTTGCGGCCTGCCGTTCGCATAAAATCGCAGGCGCACTGCAACAAAACCGCCCCGGGGCGAACTAATCAGCTCACGCGCACGGCCCCGGAACTTGCCTGCATGGCAATCCCAGCCGCCGCGCCGCATCCCGACAAGAAGCAGAAAAGGACTCTCGCATGCAACAACACCTCCTCAATCTCGACACCCTCATCAACCTCTACCTGGTGCCCTTCGGCCTCAAGGTCATCGCCGCCATCGCCATCTGGGTCATCGGCGGCATGTTCATCAACACGCTGGCCAAGGTGGTGCGCCGCGTGCTGAGCGCGCGCCAGTTCGAGACCACGCTGATCAACTACGCCATCTCGGCCATCCATGTGATCCTGCGCATCCTGCTGGTGATGGGCATCCTGGAAGTGTGCGGCATTCCCACCACCTCGTTCGCCGCCATGATCGGCGCGGTCGGCGTGGCGCTGGGTGTGGCCTGGTCGGGCCTGCTGGCCAACTTCGCGGCCGGCATCTTCCTGGTGGTGCTGCGCCCGTTCAAGGTCGGCGACTACATCACCGCCGCCGGCCAGACCGGCAACGTCTCCGACATCGGCCTGGTGACCACCATCATCACCACCGACAACAACCTGCGCGTGATCATCGGCAACAACAAGCTGTTCTCCGACAACATCATCAATTACAACGTCAACCCCACGCGCCGCACCGACCTGCGCTGCCAGATCGCCTACGGCGTCGATCCGCAGGAAGCCATGGCCAAGCTGATGACGCGCATCAAGGCTATCCCCAACGTGCTGGAAACCCCGGCGCCGGGCATCGCGATCCAGGAATTCAACGCCACCGGCACCCTGATCGCGCTGCGCATCCACGCCGCCACGCCCAATTTCGGCCAGGTCTACAACGATGTCCAGAACGCCATCGCCGAGGTCTGCCTGAAGGAAGGCTGGCCGGCGCCGGCCACCTACCAGGTCGCCGTGCCGCTGGCGCAACCGCCGCAGGCTTAAGCAAAATCCGGCGCCCAGCCGCCGCCAATCCGGGCCCGGCCATGCGCCGGGCTTTCTTTTTGCCGCCCCAGGCCGCCCCCGGCAAGGTACAATCGCGGGGTATTTGTAACCGTGCCCCAGAGCGACACGCCGTGACCACCTCCCCGAACGCACCCAGCGACACCTCTTCCGTCAAGGCCTACCTGCAGGATTTGCAACAACGCATCGTCGCCGCCCTCGAACAGGCGGACGGCAAGGCGTTCCTGTCCGATTCCTGGGAACGCCCGGAAGGCGGCGGCGGCACCTCGCGCCTGCTCGAAGAAGGCAACCTGCTGGAACGCGGCGGCGTCGGCTTTTCGCACGTGATGGGCAAGAACCTGCCGCCCTCGGCCGCGGCCAACCGCCCGCATATCGCCGGTCGCGAATGGGAAGCGATGGGCGTATCGCTGGTGCTGCATCCGCGCAATCCCTACATTCCGACGGTGCACATGAACGTGCGCTTCTTCACCACGCACGCCGAAGGTGAAGAACCGGTCTGGTGGTTCGGCGGCGGCATGGACCTGACACCCTACTACGGCTTCGAAGAAGACGCCCGGCACTTCCACCGCACCTGCCGCGCGGCGCTGCAGCCTTACGGCGAGGACTTGTACCCGCGTTTCAAGAAATGGTGCGACGAGTATTTCTACCTGAAGCACCGCAAGGAGCCGCGCGGCGTGGGCGGCATCTTCTTCGACGATTTCAACGCCCTGCCCTTCGCGCAGGCCTTCGCCATGCAGCGCAGCGTGGGCGACGCCTTTCTGGATGCCTACCTGCCCATCGTCGCGGCACGCCGCGACCTGCCCTACGGGGAGCGCGAGCGTGACTTCCAGGCCTATCGCCGCGGACGCTACGTGGAATTCAACCTGGTGTTCGACCGCGGCACGCTGTTCGGCCTGCAATCGGGCGGACGCACCGAATCCATCCTGATGTCGATGCCTCCGCTGGTGAAGTGGCGCTACGACTGGCAACCCGAGCCCGGCACGCCGGAAGCCCGGCTGTATTCCGATTTCCTGGTGCATAAGGAATGGCTGTAATGGCGGCACCGGCGGCCAAGCGCTGCATTGCCGTACTGGGTGGCAGCTTCGACCCCGTGCATACCGGCCATGTATTGCTGGCCGAGCATTTCGTGCAATTGCTGCACCCCGACGAACTGCGCGTGATTCCCGCCGGCAACCCCTGGCAGAAGCACGGCCTGCAGGCCTCCCCGGCCGACCGGGTGGAAATGGTGCGGCGCGCCTTCGGCGCCCAGCAGGTGCCGGTCTCCATCGATGAGCAGGAAATCCGCCGCACCAGCGCGACCTACACCATCGATACCCTGCTCGCGCTGCGAGCGGAACTCGGGCCCGAGGTCTCCATCGTATTTCTGATGGGCGCCGACCAGTTGCTGCACCTGGACACCTGGCAGCACTGGCGCGAACTGTTTGACCACGCGCACCTGTGCGCCGCGTCGCGCCCGGGCTTCAACCTGGAAGAAGCGCACGTGCCGCCAGCGGTGATGGAGGAATTCAAGCGCCGCGGCGGCAGCCCGCAAGACATACGCAGCACAACGCACGGACACGGCTACCTGGCCTCCGGGCTGGCGGTCGACATCTCATCGACCGAAATCCGTGCCCAGCTGCAACACGGCCTGCGCCCCGATTCGCTGATACCGGCCGGGGTGCTAGACTATATCGAACAACAACATCTGTACCGAAACTAATGGACATCAAAAAACTGCAAACTTTGGTCGTGGATGCGCTGGAAGACGTTAAAGCGCAAGAAATCCGCATCTTCGACACCACCCACCTGACCAGCCTGTTCGACCGCGTGGCGATCGCCTCCGGTACCTCGAACCGCCAGACCAAGGCGCTGGCCGCCTCGGTGCGCGACAAGGTCAAGGCCAAGGGCGGCAACGTGGTCAGCATCGAAGGCGAAGACACCGGTGAATGGGTGCTGGTGGATCTGGGCGACATGATCGTTCACATCATGCAGCCGGCCATCCGTGCCTACTACCGCCTGGAAGAAATCTGGGGCGACAAGGAAGTCAAGCTGGGCGCGGCCAAGCGCACCGGCACTTCGGCCGCCGCCAAGCGTGTCGCCGCGGAAGCCGGCGATGCCCCGGCGCCGAAGATGCGCCGCACCAAGGCCCAGGCCGAAGCGGTCGAAGCCAGCCAGGCGCTGGACGACGACGACGAGCCGAAGAAGCCGGCCCGCAAACCGCGTGCCACCTCGGCCACCGGCGCCGCACCGCGCGCAGCGGCAGGCGCCACCCGCACCACCCGCACCACCGGCACCAAGGCCACGGCGCCCAAGACCACCACCACCCGCGCCACGACCGCGCGCAGCACCACGGCCAAGGCCGGCAGCAAGACCGCCGCGCCCAAGACCCCGACCGGCAAGACCGTGCGCGTGGCTGCCGCCAAGAGCACGACCGCCAAGAAGCCCGCCGCCAAGCGCACCAAGGCGTAACGCTTCCCGCGATGCAACTGATCATCGCGGCGGTCGGCCACAAGATGCCGGCCTGGATCGAAACCGGCTTTCAGGAATATGCCAAGCGCATGCCGCCTGAATGCCGGATTCTGCTCAAGGAAATCAAACCCGTTGAACGCTCCGGCAGCCGCACGGCCGACACCGTGATGGCGCAGGAGCGGGAAAAGATCGAGGCGGCGCTTCCCAAGGGGGCGCGCGTGATCGCCCTCGATGAGCGCGGCCGCGACTGGACCTCGGTACAACTGTCCCAGAACCTGGTGCAGTGGCAGCAGGACGGACGTGACGTCGCCTTCGTCATCGGCGGCGCCGACGGGCTCGATCCCGGCTTCAAGGCCGGCGCCGACACGCTGATACGCATTTCCAGCATGACCCTGCCGCACGGCATGGTGCGGGTGATGCTGGCGGAACAACTGTACCGGGCGTGGTCGATTACGCAGAACCATCCGTATCACCGCGCCTGATGTCGCCAACCGCCGGTGCCCAGGCATCGGCCCCTGACACGTATGGCTGAATGAAACAAGCGGATCAAAAAATCTACCTGGCCTCGAAGAGCCCGCGTCGCCGCGAGCTGCTGCGCCAGATCGGCATCGATTTCGAACTGCTGTTGTCGGGGAAGGAAGTCGATGAGAGCGTGCTGCCCAACGAAGGCCCGCTGGACTATGTCGCCCGCGTCACCCGCGACAAGCTGGAGAGCGCGCAGCAGACCATGATCCTGCGTCAGCTCCCGCATCGCCCGTTGCTCTCTGCCGACACCACGGTGGTGATCGACCATCTCATCCTTGGCAAACCCGCCAACCATGAAGAAGCGGTGCAGATGATCACGCGCCTGTCCGGCCGCACGCACCAGGTGCTGACCAGCGTCGCCGTGGGCCTGACGCTGGGCGTGGAAACCGAGATCTGGCAGATCACCCAGCAGTCCGACGTCAGCTTCGCCGCGCTCACCGACGAGGCCATCGAGGCCTATTGCAACACCATCGAGCCCTACGACAAGGCCGGCGCCTACGGCATCCAGGGCCTGGCCTCCATGTTCATCAGCAATATCGTCGGCAGCCATTCCGGTATCATGGGACTGCCGCTGTTCGAGACGGCTCAACTATTACAAAAAGCGGGCGTTCGGATCCTATGAGCGAAGACATCCTCATCAATATCACGCCGCAGGAGACGCGCGTGGCGCTGATCCTGCAAGGCGCCGTGCAGGAACTGCACATCGAGCGCACCCTGTCGCGCGGCCTGGCGGGCAATATCTACCTGGGCAAAGTGGTGCGCGTGCTGCCCGGCATGCAATCTGCCTTCATCGACATCGGCCTGGAACGCGCCGCCTTCCTGCACGTGGCCGACATCTGGGAAGCCCGTCCGCATGACGGCCAGAACGCGCCCGCCATTCCCATCGAGAAACTGTTGCACGACGGCCAGACGCTGACCGTGCAAGTCATCAAGGATCCGATCGGCACCAAGGGCGCGCGCCTGTCCACGCAGATTTCGATTGCCGGCCGCATGCTGGTGTATCTGCCGCAGGACAAGCACATCGGCATCTCGCAACGCATCGAAAACGAAGCCGAACGCGAACTGCTGCGCAGCAAGGTGCAAGCCCTGCTGCCGCCGGAAGAAAAAGGCGGCTTCATCATCCGCACCATGGCCGAAGACGCCTCGGACTCGGACCTGCAAATGGACGTCGAGTACCTGCGCAAGACCTGGTCCACCATCGTCCAGCAGAGCAAGACCAATCCCGCCCCTACCCTGCTGCACCAGGACCTGTCGTTGGCCCAGCGCGTGCTGCGCGACTTCGTCGGCGACGACACCTCGACCATCCAGGTCGATTCGCGCGAGAACTTCCACATGCTGCAGGAATTCGGCGCCGTCTATACGCCCTCGGTGCTGACCAAGCTCACGCACTACCGCGGCGAGCGTCCGCTGTTCGAGTTGTACGGCGTGGAAGAAGAAATCGAACGCGCGCTGGGACGGCGCGTGGATCTGAAGTCCGGCGGCTACCTGATCGTTGACCAGACCGAAGCGATGACCACCATCGACGTCAACACCGGCAGCTTCGTCAACGGCCGCAATTTCGACGACACCATCTTCAAGACCAACCTCGAAGCGGCGCACGCCATCGCGCGCCAGCTGCGCCTGCGCAACCTGGGCGGCATCATCATCCTCGATTTCATCGACATGGAAAGCGCCGAGCACCGCACGGCCGTCCTGGCCGAGCTGGGCAAGGCGCTGCAGCGCGACCGCACCAAGATCTCGGTCTCCGGCTTCTCGACGCTGGGTCTGGTAGAAATGACCCGCAAGCGCACCCGCGAATCGCTGGCCCACATCCTCTGCGAAACCTGCCCCGCCTGCAAGGGCCGCGGCCAGGTCAAGACCCCGCGCACGGTATGCTATGAAATCCTGCGCGAAGTGATGCGCGAAGCCAAGCAATTCAACCCGCGCGAATTCCGCATCCTGGCCTCGCAGGTGGTGGTGGACATGTTCCTGGAAGAAGAGTCGCAGCACCTGGCGATGCTGGGAGACTTCATCGGCAAGCCGATTTCGCTGCAGGTGCAGAGTGATTATCAGCAGGAGCAGTACGACATCATCCTGATGTAATTCATTCGCGACAATGCCAGCGCAATGCCCTGACTATCTCATGAGATAGTCAGGGCATTTCTACAAAAGCATGGATTGATCAGGCGATACATGAGCTTGTTACCGGCAATCGACGGCTGCCCATCTCTGCATTTGCCGTTTTCCCATCAACCAGACGACGAGCAACTCGACAAACATTCCCCCATCCCCTCTCGCTCCTCCGCAAAAAGCCTTTTCACTTTGTGTCGGTACTCGTCTGATGAACCTGAACATCCCGCTTGGTCGCCATGTTGAATTGGTCAGTACGTCGCGCATAGGCTCGCTCTTGGCGGCCTTTTTGCCGCTGATGGCCGGCCTCTATACGTAACCGGGCGGTGTTGATATGATGCAAAATCAATACGACATCATTCCTCCTGATGCAAGAACGCTGGCGAGACACCCTCCGCCGGCCGGCATCGGCCACTCAAACAAGAGCGCGCAAGCGCCGCACCAGCATTCGAATTTCGTGGACGGCAGTCAATCCCCAACGAGAGGTTCTCTCGCGGCTTACATCGATTTCAGCCAGCTGCGTCTAGGCGACCGCATGGCGTCGGCATGGTATGCACAGCACCGCCGGCTGAAGACGGGCGAGCGCTTCGGGGCACTGGATCGGCACTTACTGATTCCCGAGCCTTTCCCGATGGCGCTGTACTTCCCCGACACCTTCACCACGGTGACCGAAGAAGACATTGACCGCCTCCAACTGCCGCAATGGGACCAGACCGTATTGTGGCTGAACGCCACCAACGAATTCGCGCGCAATCCTGCCGATGGATTCTTCGAGCACGTGCCGGAGTCGATTCTGTCGGCCGCGCGGCGTCTGGAAGAGGGCAAGACGGCGGGACGCCCCATGGTGCTGATGCATGTCCTGGACGATGCTGCCTATAACCACAAGCGCAACTGGCGCCGCGCGGATGCCCTGGCGGTGGCGCGCGCGCTGGAGAAAGAGGGATGCGAAGTGAGCTTGCTCAATCCCGAACAGGGAAAATTCGTCGGTGGTTATCAGGACATGATGGCGAAGATGCTCGCGGCGGACGCATTCATTGGCGGTGATACCGGGCCCAGCCATTTGTTTGCGCAGTTGTGTCCGGACAAGCCGCAAGTCGCGGTATATCCGGACATGACGGAAGACCAGGCGAACTATCGGCAGTTGCAGGAAGCACAGGCGTTGCCGCTGCCTTGGAACAGCCTGCCGAAAAAGCGCAAGCTGGCGCACATCACGCTGGTCTGCGCGCGCGCGACGACATGGTCAGGCTTCTGGATCAAGCAGCGCAAATACCAGCGCTTCTATCCGGCCGACGTGCTGCGCGCCCTGCTGCCGCAACTCAAGCCCGGGCGATGAAATCGGGTGCGGGCTGGCGGAACCGGAACAGCGCCGCCATCAGCACAGCCAGCAGTACCGTGTAAAACAGGCCGCATTCGCGCCAGATGAACATCACGTCCACCAAACCGTCCGATACAAAGGCCAGGCACAAGGTCACGCCCATCACGGCTGCGACCTTGGCCGGCAATGGCTGCGCCCGGGCGTAGCGGATGAAGTAGACGACCGGCCCGAAATACAAGGCCAGCAATGCCGCGATACCACAGGTTCCGAACAGGACGGCGGTAAACAAGACCTCGTTGTGCGAATGCGGATAATGCGCACTGTCCCGGCTGATCACCCCCTGATCCGCCAACCGCGACAGCGCCCGAGAATAGCCATTGATGCCAACTCCTATCAGCATGTTTTCCCGATACAGGCGCAAGGAGCCCTTCCATAACTGAAAACGCGCTCCCAGCGAAGTGTTGACATCAGACTTGTTTTCAAATGCCACGACATCAGTCTGCACGGCATGCAAACGCTGCTTTACCGAATCGGTTGATCCATACACGATGCCGATGGCGATCATGACGAGCAAGGCGGCGCCGATCTTTCGAACAACATGGGTGCCGGGAATGAACAGCACGCAAGCTGCGATGACAAAGACAGGAATGGCCAGCCAGGCCCCACGGGATTGATACAGGTAAATCGAATACAAGCCGGAAAGACCCGCCAGCAGTTTCAAGGCGATGGCGTGCTTGCGTATGCGCGACGGCAGGCTCTCATCCCACTTGATTGAGAAAACCGCCAGCGCGCCCAGGATCGCAGACAGCTCGGTATAGGCGATGAGCGGCATGAAATTCGGATGATCGCGCAAAACGCCGCCCTTGGTCATCCAGAATGTGTTGGCGGCGCCTATCAAGGCGCCAAACGTAAAGCCCCATCCCAGCCAGCGGAAGAAGCGCGGAGGAAAATGGCAAAAAAACCAGAACAACAGGAAGAAACCCTGGAAACGCAGTGCGAAATTGAAATCTTTCGGCGAACCATTGCCTATCAGAAATTGGCTCAGGATCAAGCAAATCGTGAACCCCGAGGCCGACAGGTAAAGCGGCCACAATGTCCGGCACGAATGCAGGAGTGAATTGATGGAACGGCGCCCTCGCAGAAAAACTGCGATCAGGCCGAGCAACAACATCAAGTGATAACTGATGCCCGCGATCTTGTCGACCGATATGCCAAGCACAACGAAGATGGCGACAACAACAAACATCGCCCATTGCATCGGTACCGACACCAGAGACTCTTGATTCACCGCCCGGCCCCCTGTCGCATCGCGCTCAACAAAGCTTTGTTGCATGAACCGAAGATGATCCTGCCAGGGAAAATGGCTCTATTAGCTTCCCCAAAATTCATTTTCTTCCCTTGCGCATCGTAAAAGCGTGCCCCCCAAACATATGCATGCCTTCGTTGCCATTTGTTGCGGCATCGGTCAAGATCCCGCGTTTTTATAGTGGTCGCACTTTCCCGTAATCGTTGTGCGCCGCAAAGTATAACGGCTCGCTTACCAACGGGCATTGCTATTTGCACCATTCTTCGCCGCTGTTGGGAACTCGCTTCGAAAGTCAAATGTTTTGCTTGACAATCGCGTCCCCTCAAACTAGCCCCGGGGTACGACTTACCTCGTGACGATGGCGGCAACGTCCTCGACCGAGATCTCGGTCAGCCAGCCCTTACGGGACTTTACATTCAGGACGGTGCTGGATGCGGTGTCGATGGGCGTCCACTCCGGGCTGGTCTGTCGCATCAAGGCGATAACGGGCACATGGACGGCATTGGCCAGGTGCATGACCGCCGTTTCGACCGAAATAATCAGGCGACACAAACTCAAGACCGCCGGCAGTTGGAAGAAGTTCTCTTCGGCGCTGAAAAGATGCAACCGCCCGCTGCTGTCGGCTGCGATCTCCGCCCGGGCCAGCGCCAGTTTCTCAGGCATCACGTTCAAGATGAAGTGCGCATCCTTCCACTGCTCCATGAGACGCATGCGTCCGGCAAGCTCGACCATGCGCTGCAATGGCCAGCTGCGCTCTTCGGACTTGGAGAAAGCATTGAGAAAGACCAGCGGCGCGTCGCCGGGGATACCCTGGCGCTGCAGGTCGGCGCGCGCGCGATCCAGCCATTGCTGCGGCATATCGACATAGGGAAAGCGATCCTGCCCGGGAATGTGGAAACCGAACAGGCTCTCGAACCAGCCCGCATAAATCGCGCTGATATGCTTGTCCTGTCCCGCCGATGCGTAGGCCGGGATGAAAGCATCGAGCTTGCGGTAGGCCAGATGCTTGCGGATGTCCAGCAGGCGTACCCGTTTTTTCTGGCCGACCACGAAACTGTCCGGGCTGAGCTTGCGCGCCAGTTCTGCGTACAAATGCCGGCGCAGCACGGCGAACGACACCACGATGGGATAGTGCTCGCCCCTGGCTTCTTCGATCGACTGCCGGTACAACTGCGGGCTATAGGTCTTGTCGTAGATCTTGTCGAACATTCCGCATGCCCGGACCCAGTCGTACAGGGCATACTTGCTCAGATGTTCCCACTGGGCGGCATCGGGCGTACGGCGTACTTCATCGACCCACAGATGCATGCGGATATGCGGGAACGCCCGCGCGAAGGCGCGGAAGCAATTCTGCATGTAGGTAAAGTCGCCCAGCGCCAGGTGGGCGACGAAGAGAATCTTGTCCGCTTTGCGGAGCAACTCAGCAGGAACCAGTTGATCGGCCATGTCTATGCTTTCTGGCCGCACGTCGTTGCGCGCGGCGGGGTGGAATCGCTGGCGGAATCCGGCCGCCAGTTACTTGCGGGCGCGGCGCACCATCAGATAGCGCCAGTACCAGCGCAAGCTGTCCAGATGCCGGCCGCGCGCCCACTGGAAACGGGAATGCATGCGCAATTCCTTGTAGTTCTGGGGCTCCAGGTCGAGCGGCTGATCGCTCCACGCCGACAGCGCGTGGTACTTCTGGAACAGGCGCACGGCGTCGTGGCCGCTCCAGACGCCCCAGGGCTTCACGGAACCGGCGAAATGGATGAAGGTCGCCTCGCCTTCGGGAATCGCCAACGCCGGACGATTGTTTTCCAGATCGCCCACCAGCCCGTAAAGGTAATTCCAGCGGATGCCGACGAAGCGGGCGCGCCCGTCCAGCACCACGTTGAGCGCATCCTGGTCGGGGAAGCGGAAGGCCGCGCCGTCCTTGAGAATGGCATCGACCGTTTGCTGCGTGATGCCGGCTGCGATCCAGTTCGGGATGTTGATGTACAACATGCCCGAATTGAAATAGCGCGGATGCTTCAGCTTGAGCGCTTCCACCCGGCGCCGCGTGGTCGCTTCGGCATCCGGCACCACGGCGGCGATGTCACCGCTCAGATCCAGTTGCGCCAGCTCATCGACGTTGCCCACGCACAGGATGTCTGCATCCAGATAGAGCACCCGATCGGTGAAACCCTTCAGGATGTCGGGGATGACCAGCCGTGCAAAGATAGCCGAGGAATAGTAGGACGACTTGGTGTACTGCTCGAAGCGCGAAAACAGCGCTGCGTCGAGCACGTGCAAATGGGTGCTGATGCCGGGCAGCTTGCCCAGGCTCTCGAAGCGGCGACGGTTGTCGTCGTTGACCTTGGTCGCCAGCACATGGAAGGCAAAACGGCGACCGCGGTTATTGTCGATAATGGACGCGATGGTCGCCCCCATGCAGCGGAAATAGCGGTCGTCGACGCAGAATACGACGTGGAAGACGTCCTCGCCCGCTGGCTGGTTTTGCTGATTGCCCTTCTCGATGCTCATTGAAGCGCCTCCAGCACCTGCTCCACGGAAATCGCGTCGACCCAGTCGCCGCGCCGCGCGGCCATGATGACCGTGCTGTGTTCGCGGTCGATGGGAGCCCATTCCGGATTCTTGCGGCGCATCAGCGCCAGCACCGGGACATGCACGGCATTGGCCAGATGCATCACGGCCGTCTCGACCGAGATGATCAGTCCGCAGCGCTGCAGCACCGCCGGCAGCTGGAAGAAATTCTGCTGGGCGCTGAACCAGAACGTGTTCGGCGGCAACCGATCCGCGATCTCGGCCTTGGCCTGCTCGATTTCCTGTGGCGTGGCATTGATGATGAAACGCGTCTGCGCCCATTCCGGACGGGCTTGCAGCGCCACCACCAGATCGGCGACCCTGGCTACCGGCCAGCAGCGCTTCCGGGTCTTGGCAAAGGGATTGATGAAGACCAATCCGGGCCGGCCGCCCGGCGTCGCGGCGCCATCCGCGCCCCATTCGCGCACTTGCGACAGGGCATAGTCCTGCCATTGCGCGGGAATATTGACGAACGGCAAGCGGCGCTCACCTTCCACGTTCAATCCGCTCAGCTGGCGGAACCAGTCGGCATATTCGTCGGTGATGTGATAACCGGGGAACGGTGCGAACGGCGCAAACGATGCGTTCAATCCGCGATAGGCGCTGAAGTCCGACGGCACATACCAGCGCGGCTTGCGACGCATGCCGACCACCCAGGCATTGGGCCCGACCTGGCGCGCCAGCCGCGCATACTGATGAGGGCGCAGGGTCGCCAGCGACACCACCAGTGGATAATTCTCGCCGCGCGCCTCGGCGATCGATTCCGCCAGCAGCTGTGGGCTGTAGGTGCGGCGATACACCTTGGCGAAGAACGGACAATTCTCGGCCCAGTCGTACAGCGCGTAGTTCTTCAGATATCCCCATTTGGCCTGATCCGGCGTGCGGCGCACTTCATCGATCCAGATATGCACCTTCAACTGCGGATTGGCTTCGGCAAAAGCCTTGAAGAAATTCTGCAAATAGGTGAAATCACCGATCGCGAGATGCGCGATGAACAGGATCTTGTCGGCCGACGCCAGGCGCTGTGCGGGGATAAGCTGCATGTCAGCCGGCCATCCGTTGCAACTGATAAGGCGTAAAGCGCGGCGCGCTGCCCATGGGAATGTGCAGGAACTCCATCACCGTATCGACGCTGATCTTGTCGATCCAGTCGTCATGTTCCGGCGTATAGATGATGTTGGTGTTGGCGGCATCGATCGGCGCCCACTCCGGATTGATCTGGCGCATCATCGCCACCACCGGCACCCGCACGGCATTGGCAAGGTGCATGATGGAGGTCTCCACGGTAATGATCAGATCGGACTGCTCCAGCATGGCCGGCAGCTGGAAGAAATGGTCGTGTGCGCTGAACAGGCGGATGCGCGGCACGCCCGACGCCTGGACCTCTGCCTGCGTGCTGTCCCAGAGTTCCGGCAGGGTGTTGATGATGAAATCGGCGTCGGCCCACTTCGGCTCGGCCTGCATGCGACGCACCAGTTCGGTCACGTTGGCCAGCGGCCAGGATCGCTCGGGCGGCTTGGAGAAGGCATTGAGGAACACCAGCGGACGCGTACGCCCGGCTTTGGCAGCAATATTCCATTGCTGCAGCTGGCGCACCGCGCCATCCTTCCACTCTTGCGGCACATCCATGGTGGGTACGCGCTTATCTTTCGGTACCTGGATGCCGAACAGGCCGGTGAACCAATTGGCATAGATATCGCTGACATGCAGCGTGCGGTCATGCGAATACACCGGGATGGCGGCATCGAGCGCGCCGTAGATCATGTGCTTGCGCAGATCGTAGAAGCGCACGCGTTTGGTCATCGCCACCACGAAGCCCTTGGGGCTGATCTTGCGCACCATCCGGGCGTACATCGGGCGGCGCGCCAGGCCGAAGGACACCACGATGGGATAGTTTTCGGCGCGCGCCTCCTTGATCGAATCGCGCAGCACGAAGGGGCTGTAGGTCCGGGTGTACAGCTTGTCGAACATCGGACAAGTCTTCAGCCAGTCGAACACCACGTATTTCTGCAGATGCTTCCATTGACGGAAGTCGTAGGTACGGCGCACTTCGTCCACCCACAGATGGATCTTGATGTGCGGAAATGCCTCGGAAAAGGCCTTGAAGCATGCCTGCATATAGGTGAAGTCGCCCAACGCCAGATGCGCGACGAACAGGATCTTGTCCGCCTTTTGCAGCAGCTCGGCGGGAATGGTTTGGTGCGGTGCGTGCAGCGCGTTTGCGTCGGCGTGTTTGGTCATGCGTTTTCTTCGGTGTGCCTGCCCGGTTCAGAGCAGTTTCTTCAATTGCTGCAACTTCGCTTCATCCTGCTCGGCGCCTTCGCCCGAGAATTGCAGGTGATACAGCTTGGCGTATGCGCCGTTCTTTTCCAGCAGTTCCTGGTGCGAACCGACCTCGACGATCTGGCCGGCCGACAGCGCCACGATGCGGTCAGCGCGCTCCACCGTGGACAGACGGTGCGCGATGACGAAGGTGGTGCGGCCTTCCATCAGCCAATCCAGCGCGGCCTGCACCGCGCGCTCGGACTCGGTGTCCAGCGCCGACGTGGCTTCGTCCAGGATCAGGATGGGCGCGTTCTTGTAGATCGCGCGCGCGATCGCCAGACGCTGGCGCTGGCCGCCCGACAGGCGCGAGCCGTTATCGCCGACGATGGTATGGATGCCGTCGTGCAGCTCCTTCATCAGGTCGCCCAGATGCGCCGCGTCCAGCGCCGCCTCGACCCTGGCCAGGTCGGGGTTGGCGTCGCCGTAGGCGACGTTTTCGATGATCGTGCCGTTGAACAGCACCACGTTCTGGCTCACCATCGCGATCTGCCGGCGCAGGCTGCGCAGCGAAATATCTTCGATGGACTCGCCGTCCAGCAGGATCTGGCCGCTGGTGGGCGAATAGAAGCCCGGGATCATGTTCACCAGCGTCGACTTGCCGCCGCCGGACATGCCCACGAAGGCCACCGTCTCGCCAGCATTGACGCTCAGGTTCAGGTGATCCAGCGCCAGTTGATCACGCTCCGGATAACTGAAGCACAGATCGACCAGCTCGATCTTACCGGCCGCGCGCTGCGGCAGCTCCCGGCCGCCGGTGCGTTCGGTGGGCATGTCGATCAGATTGAACACCGCTTCGGCGGCCGCCATGCCCCGCTGCAGCGGACCGTTGACTTCCGCCAGTTGCTTGAGCGGCGTCAGCAGCATCAGCATGGCGGTGATGAAGGACACGAAGCCACCCACGGTGATCTGGCCGTTGTCGGACTGGATCAGCGCCATCACGATCACGATCGCCACCGCCGACGCGGTCATGAATTGGGTGATCGGCACGGTGGAGGAAAAAGTCTTGGTCATGCGCATGGTGTAGCGGCGCAGGTTTTCAGAATTCTCATGGAAGCGCTGCTTCTCGAACTCCTGGCCGCCGAAGATCTTGATGACCTGCTGAGCGCGGGTCGATTCCTCGATCACCTGGGTCAGCTCGGCATTCACCCGCAGCGAATCCTGGTTCAACTTTTTCAGGTTGCGGCTGGTGAAGCGCACCACGATGGCCAGCAACGGCAGCAAGACCAGAGTGACAATAGTCAGCACCCAGTTCAGGTATAACAGCCAGGCCAGCAGGCCCAGCACGGTCAGCGCGGAACGGATGATGGAGGTGAAGATGCGGGTCACCATGTCGGTAATGCCCTGCACTTCGAACATGATGGAGTTGATCACCTTTCCCACGCTGTTGGAGGCGTAGAAAGCCAGCGGGAAGTCCAGCATGCGTGCGAACATCTGGCCGCGCACCTCGTTCAGGATGCGCGTGGTGACCCAGGTCATCAGATAGCTGCTGGCGAAGGTCGACGCGCCGCGGATCACGAAGATGCCGATCACCGCCACCGGCACCAGCCAGAGCGAGAACGCCGGCTTGCCGACGAAGCCCTTGTCCAGCAGCACCTGGAAGATGTAAGGCACGACCGGTTCCGTGCCGGCCGTCACCGCCATGGCGATGAAAGCCAACACCAGGCGCCAGCGGTATGGCTTGTGCAAGCGCAGCAGGCGCGAAAAATACGGCGACATTTCAAGTTTCATACTTTGTTTCCAAAAGGGAATACTCGCCGACAGGGGCCTTTACAGGCACCGCCTGGCGGCGAAGCCCGCCATTCTAACGTCCCCGATGCGATTCTCGTGAATCCGGCGGCTTTGCGTGGCGCAATCCCTGCGACTTCTCTACTCAGCCTTGCAATATTGCAAAGACTCAGTACTCCACGACCACGGCTTCCTTGCCAAACGACGCCACCAGCGAAGACTGCAGGCTGTCGCTGGGATTGATCCGCCAGCCATCTCCCAGCACCACCTCGCAGCCGGCATCGGCCTGCAGGTAGCGCATCACGAACGGCAACCCCTGGTCCTGGCGGTGCGCCGACAAGGTGTCGCGCAGCACGTTGGCATCGATTGCCTTGTTGATCGACACCACCATGCGCACGCCGTACTGGATGCGCGCCGCCCCCAGGTCCATGACCTTCTCCGCCGACACCCGCAGCCCGCCGTTGAAGCGGTCTTCGGACACCTTGCCTTGCACCACCAGCAATTCGTCCTCCTTGATCAGGTGCTTGAAGGGCTCGAACACTTCGTTGTAGATGGTGGCTTCGATCACGCCGGTGCCGTCGTCCAGCGTGCAGATCACCAACTTGCCGCGCTGGGTCATCTGCACCCGCACGCCGGTGATGATGCCGGCCAGGCTGCGCGGCTCGCGCGAGGGTTCCAGGCTGGAAATCTTGGTGCGCACGAAACGACGCACTTCCTTTTCGTAGGCCGAGAACAGGTGGCCGGACAGGTAGAAGCCCAGCGCGCCCTTCTCTTCGGTAAGGCGTTGCTTGTCGCTCCAGGGCGGCACCTGCACGTATTCCAGCGGCGCTTCGAGGTCGCTGTCGTCGCCGCCGAAGAGGCTGACCTGGTTGGCCGATTTCTCGGCCTGCTCGGCGCTTTCCCAGGCCAGGTTGACCGAGGCTTGCAGGATGGCGCGATCGACCTTGAAGCAGTCGAAGGCGCCGGCGCGGATCAGCGAGTCGATGGTACGGCGGTTGATCTGCTTCTTGTCCACCCGCTTGGCGAAGTCGAACAAGTCCTTGAACGGGCCGTTCTTGCGCGCTTCGATGATGGATTCGATGGCGTTCTGGCCGGCGCCCTTGACCGCGCCCAGGCCGTACCGGATCTGGGTGGCCTTCTTGCCCGCTTCGCCCACCGGCATGAAGCGGAAGTCGGACTGGTTGATGTCCGGCGGCAGGATGGCCAGCTTGCAGATGTCGATCGAGTCTTCGATCAGGATCTTGACCTTGTCCGTGTCTTCCATGGCCAGCGACAAGTTGGCCGCCATGAACGCGGCGGGGTGGTGGGCCTTGAGGTAGGCCGTGTAGTAGGACAGCAGCGCGTAGGCGGCGGCGTGGGACTTGTTGAAGCCGTAGCCGGCGAACTTTTCCATCAAGTCGAAGATCTCGTCGGCTTTGGTCTGGTCCAGCCCGTTCTTGGCCGCGCCTTCGCGGAACAATTCGCGGTGCTTGGCCATTTCCTCGGCCTTCTTCTTGCCCATCGCGCGGCGCAGCAGGTCGGCGCCGCCCAGCGAGTAGCCGCCGATCACCTGCGCCATCTGCATCACCTGCTCCTGATACACCATGATGCCGTAGGTTTCGGAGAGGATGCCCTCGGTGCGCGGATCGGGGTAGTCGAAGGCTTCGCCGTGCTTGCGCTTGCAGAAGTCGGGAATCAGATCCATCGGGCCCGGACGGTACAACGCCACCAGCGCGATGATGTCCTCGAAACGGTCGGGCCGCGCGTCCTTGAGCATGCCTTGCATGCCGCGGCTTTCAAGCTGGAACACGGCGACCGTCTTGGCCTTGGTCAGCAGCTCGTAGGAGGCCCGATCATTCAGCGGCAGTTGCGCCAGATCGAAATCGGCCAGCGCCGGATCGAGCATGCGGATGTAGCGCACCGCGCGGTCGAGGATGGTCAGCGTGGTCAAGCCCAAAAAGTCGAACTTCACCAGGCCGACGGCTTCGACGTCGTCCTTGTCGTATTGCGACACCACGCCGGCGTCGCCGCCCTGGGTGTAGAGCGGACAGAAATCGGTCAGCTTGCCGGGTGCGATCAGCACGCCGCCGGCGTGCATGCCGATGTTGCGGGCGATGCCTTCGACCTGCTGGGCCAGGCCCATCAGCTGCTTCACTTCTTCTTCGTTTTCCAGGCGCTCCTTGAGCAGCGGCTCTTCCTCGATGGCGTCGGCCAGGGTCACCAGCTTGCCCGGCTTGAACGGGATCAGCTTGGAAATGCCGTCGCAGAAGTTGTAGCCGAGATCGAGCACGCGGCCGACGTCGCGCACCGCGCCCTTGGCCGCCATGGTGCCGAAGGTGGCGATCTGCGAGACCGCCTCCTTGCCGTAGCGATCCTTCACGTACTGGATCACGCGGTCGCGGCCTTCCTGGCAGAAGTCGATGTCGAAGTCGGGCATCGAGACGCGTTCAGGGTTCAGGAAGCGTTCGAACAGCAGGTTGTAGCGCAGCGGATCCAGGTCGGTGATCAGCAGGCAATACGCCACCAGCGAGCCGGCGCCGGAACCCCGTCCGGGGCCGACCGGCACGCCGTTGTTCTTGGCCCACTGGATGAAGTCCGCCACGATCAGGAAGTAGCCCGGGAACTTCATCTTGATGATGGTGTTGTTCTCGAATTCCAGACGCGCCTCGTAGCGCGGGCGCTGCTTCTCGCGTTCGGCTTCGTCGGGGAACAGGTGCTTCAGGCGGTCTTCCAGGCCGGCCTTGGTCTGGGCCACCAGGAAGTCGTCGATGGTCATGCCGTCGGGTGTCGGGAAGTCCGGCAACTGCGGCTTGCCCAGTTGCAACACCAGGTTGCAGCGCTTGGCGATTTCCACGCTGTTGGCGATGGCGCCCGGCAGGTCGGCGAACAGCTCGACCATCTCGGCCTGCGACTTGAAGTATTGCTGGTCATTGAAGCGACGCACGCGGCGCGCATTGGCCATGATCTCGCCTTCGGCGATACAGGTGCGCGCTTCGTGCGCGATGAATTCTTCGGCCCTCTGGAACTGGATCGGATGGGTGGCCACGCTGGGCAAGCCCAGCCTGGCGCCCAGCGCCACGGTCTGGCGCACCTGCACTTCCATGTTGGCCTGGCCGGCGCGCTGCAGCTCAAGATAGAAGGCGCCCGGGAAGATGCCGGCCCAGCGGCGCGCACACTCTTCGGCCTGCGCCATGTTGCCATTGTCGATGGCCTGGCCGACGTCGCCCAGCGAGGCGCCGGACAGCGCGATCAGGCCGTTGCCGCCTTCCTGGTGGCGCAGCGCCTCCAGCCACTCCATGCGCACTTCGGCGCGCCCCTTGTACTGGTTGGTCAACCAGGCTTGCGACAGCACTTCGCACAACTGCAGGTAGCCTTGGCGATTCTTGATCAGCACCAGCAGGCGCGAGGGCTTCTCGCGGTCGGCGTCGTTGGTGATCCAGAGGTCGCAACCGGCGATGGGCTTGACGCCCTTGCCGCGCGCTTCCTTGTAGAAGCGCACCATGCAAAACAGGTTGGCGAGGTCGGTCACTGCCATGGCAGCCTGGCCGTCCTTGGCGGCGGCCTTGACGATATCGTCGATGCGCACCAGGCCGTCAACGATGGAGTACTCCGAATGCATCCGGAGGTGTACGAATTGCGGTGTAGTCATGGGGCCACATTTTACCGGAGGTTGATACCCTGATCGGCCCTTGATTAACAGCTTTTTAACAGTATCAATCAGCCCTTGACAAGGGCTGGCGCAAGGCTTCCGGCCGCCTCGCGCGAACGCGCTTGATCTGTATCAGAGAAGGCCCAAATAGCTGCGGGAGAGACCGTCGCGCGTATATAATGCTGACAATTCAAAGACTTAGAGCAAAGAACCATGCAGTCCCCGGATACACCCTACGTCAATATCGCCGCGTACAAATTCATCAGCTTCGACGACACGGCCGAGAAGCGCGCCGAATTCCTCGACATTTGCCAAAAGAACAACCTGCGCGGCACCGTATTGCTCACGCCGGAAGGCATCAACATGTTCCTGGCCGGCCTGCGCCACGAAATCGATGCCTACCTGGCCTGGCTGCGCGCCGACGCGCGCTTCGCCGACATCATCGTCAAGGAAAGCTTCTCCGAAAAGCAGCCCTTCACGCGCATGCTGGTCAAGCTCAAGGCCGAGATCATCACCATGAAGCACCCGCTGATCAAGCCCGAACTGGGCCGCGCGCCCTTCGTCGAACCGAAGGAGCTCAAGCGCTGGCTGGACCAGGGCCACGACGACGACGGCAAGCCGGTGGTGATGGTGGACACCCGCAACGGTTTCGAGGTCGATGTCGGCACCTTCGAGAACACGGTCGATTACCGCATCAACAAGTTCACCGAATTCCCCAAGGTCATAGAAGACCACAAGGCCGATTTCGAAGGCAAGACCGTGGTCACCTTCTGCACCGGCGGCATCCGCTGCGAAAAGGCCGCGATCCACATGCAGAACATCGGCTACGACAGCGTCTACCAACTCGAAGGCGGCATCCTCAAGTATTTTGAAGAAGTCGGCGGCGCCCACTATACCGGCGACTGCTTCGTCTTCGACTATCGCACCGCGCTGAGCCCCGAGCTGAAGGAAACCCAGACCGCGCAATGCTTCGCCTGCCGCGCCGTGGTCACGCCACGCGAGCAGTTGTCGCCGGATTACGTGCCGGGCAAGTCCTGCCCGCATTGCGCGCCCAAGCAAGATGCCGCACCGGAAGCCGCATCCGCACAAGCCTGAACGGACAATCCGCGCACCCAAACAAAAAGCCCACCATATGACCTGCCCCCGGAATATCCGTACAGGTCAAAACTAGAGGTAAGGTTGCTTCTCAGCGCCCCGAAGCGGGCAAGGAGTAGCCATGAAACGATCGAGATTTAGCGAAGAGCAAATCGCCTATGCGTTGCGATTGGCCGAGGG
>WNDX01000149.1 GCA_009914615.1 Herbaspirillum frisingense | reverse complement strand
CGGCGTGTTCGAGTTGTACTTCGCTCATCAGCGCTTCGCCAAAATTGATTTGCGACAAGATGATGTCTACGATTGAAGTGTTACCTATGTCCCGACACACGTGTTACCTATGTCACCGGTCTATACAGCGGGCCAAAGAAAGTGAGCGGCTGCCGGTCCGCTCCCGGCACTCACCTGCGACCGGAGAAAGATAAGAATAAAGCCAGCGCGCAGAAAAGCAGCAAGACCAGACTACCCAATAACGACCACCGAGCCAACACCGGCTTCGATACGTCACCAAAGTGGCTACTCAGCCCGAACGGAGTTTGATGAGGCGCGACGGACCACGCTGGGTTCAGGCCTGCGCCGGGACGACGGAGAGGCTTGAAACGCCATTGCTGCGAATGACCAGGACGACTAGCCAGACGCCACCAGAAAACTCAAGGCGCCACAACCCCATTGCCAGGCGCCTGATCATGCCACCCGCCTCCCAGCGCCTTGTACAAGGAAACCGTCGCCTGCAAGCGCTGCAGCTTGATCTGCCCCAACTGGTTCTGCGCCTCGGACAAGGTACGCTGCGTATCCAGCACCACCAGCAGATCCTCGGCCCCGGCGCGATAACGGATTTCCGCCAGCTCGAAAGCGAAGCGCGCCTGATCGACCTCGCCGATCTTCAGGCGATAGCGCTCCTCCAGGCTGCGGATCGCGCCCAGCGCCTTCTCCACCTCGGACAGCGAATTGATCACGCGCTGTCGGTACAACTGCACCAGCTCCTCCTTCTGCGCGATGGCCAGGTCGCGCTGGTTGCGCAGCTTGCCGCCGTCGAAGATGGGCGCGATCAGGCCGGCGCCCAGGCTGGCGAACAGGTTGGGGCCATCGAACAGCGACAACAGCGCATTGCTCTGGGCGCCGGTGGAGCCGGTCAGCGTGATGCTGGGGAACAGCGCCGCACGGGCCACTGCGACGTTGGCGTTGGCCGCCGCCAGGTTGGCCTCTGCGCGGCGGATGTCGGGACGGCGCGTCAGCAGTTCCGACGGCAGGCCGGCCGAGATGCGCGGCATCTGGATCTTGGCCAGGCCTTTTTCCTGCACCATGAAATTCTGCGGCGGACGGCCCAGCAGGATGGCCAGCGCGGTCTGCGCGTCCTGTTCCTGCTGCTGCAGATCCGGAATCAGTTGGCGCTGGTTGGCCAGCGCCGAACGCTGGCGCGCCAGATCCAGCGGTGACGCGGAACCGGCGCGGCTTTGCGCTTCCACCAGTTTCAGCACGCGCTCGGCATTGCCGACGTTCTGGCGCGCGATCTCCAGCCGGTCGCGTAGCGACAGCACCTGCAGATAGGTGGAGACGATGCCGCTGGTGACCGTCAGCGCCACGGTCTCGCGGTCGTAGCGGTTGGCGTGCAGCGAGGCTTCGGCGGCGTCCACGCCGGCGCGGTTCTTGCCCCAGAAATCGATCTCGTAGCTGACCTGCAGCGTGGCGCCGGCGGAATTGGTGGGCGAGCCGCCCGACAACGGCAGGTCGCGCGCCGCATTGGCGTTCAGGCCGACATTGGGCAGCAGCGGCGCACCGGCGATGCGGGCCTGCGCCTCGGCCTGCTTGACGCGGGAAAAGGCGGCGGCGATCTCGAAATTGTTTTGCTGGCCTTCCTCCACCAGCGAAGACAGTTCACCGCTGCCGAATTGCTTCCACCAGTCCGAATCCGGCCACAACTGCTCGGCATGCGCGACATCGGCCGCGGCCCCACCGCCCCATTTGTCGGGCACCTGCATCTCGGTGATGGGATCGCTCTCGACCTGGCGCGTGGCGCAACCGGCCATCGCCAGCGCGACGGCCAGGGCCAGCGCGAGGCGCTTGAAGGTCAGCGGTGAGGGGGGCGCAAGCTTGCGTGGACTGCTGAGGTTCATATTCCTGACGCGTCGAAACAGGGAAAGAAGGCGGCCCTCCCCGGGCCGCGCCTCCATTTTAAAGAATCCTGCCGCCATGCTCCGAAGGGCATGGCGAATACGGCCCTACCCGCGCCGGCCGGCTTACTGCCGCGCCTGCATCTGCATCTGCGGTTGGGCCGTGGCGGCGGCCGGCGTCGCCGCCGGATTGGCCGGCATCAGCACCTGCTCGCCCTCTTTCAGGCCGGAGATCACCTGGGCGCGCTCGCTGTCGCGGATGCCGATCTTGATCTTGCGCGATTCCAGCTTGCCGCCCTCCGACACCACCCGGACGGACTGGGTGCCGTCCATGCCGGGCTTGGTCACCAGCGACAGCGGAATGGTCAGCGCATGCTCGACCCGCGCCAGCACGAAATAGACGTCGGCGCTCATGCCGCTCATCAGCTCGCGGCTGGGATTGGCGACGTCGAACAGCACGGTATAGAAGGCCTTCTTGCCCTGACGCCCCGAGTCATCGGTCGGCAGCAACATGATCTGGCGCAGCTTGCCGCTCCAACGCTTGCCGGGATAACCGGGCGTGGTGAAGTAGGCGGTCATGCCCTTCTGCAGGCGGGTGACATCTTCCTCGGCCACCGGCACCTGCACCGTCATGCGCGACAGGTCGGCGATGCGCATCAGCGCTTCCTGGTTGGCGGCGACCATCTGGCCGGCGCGCGCGTTGAGCGTCACCACGGTGCCGCCCACCGGCGCTTCGATGCGGGTCTGCTTCTGGATCGCGTCGTCTTCCTTGATCGCCGCTTCGGTCTGCTGGATCTGGGCGTTGGTGGCGTCCACGCGGGCCGCCGCCGCATACATGTTCATGCGGCTGGATTCATAGGATTCTTCGCGGGTGGCGTTCTCGGCCTTGAGCTGCGTCTGGCGCTGGAACTGCAACTGGGCGAAGTCAAGCTGGGCGTTCTGCCCGGCCAGTTCGGCCTTCAGACGCGCCAGCTGGGCGCGGTTGCTTTCGATGCGACCATTCTGCACGGCCGGCGACACCGTCACCAGCAGGCGCCCTGGCTTGACCGTCTCGCCGATGACCACATCGACGTCGGAGATCTGCCCGGCCACCTTGGAACCGACGTCCACGTAGTTCTGCACCACCACGTTGCCGGTGGCGTTGACCACCTGCTCGATGTCGGCCTTCTCGACCTTGACGGTTTCCAGCTTGACCGGCACCGGCTTGGGCGGCTGCGGCGCCGGGCGGTTCTGCCAGAAGAACACGCCGCCGGCGACCAGAACCAATACCAGCGTGGCGCCGCCCCACAACGCGCCCTTGTGTGACGGGGCGGACGTGGCGCTCGGTGTAGTGTGCTCGGTGGTGTCGTGCTGCTCGGTCATGGTCGCTTGCGTGTATCGCGATAATGATTTCAGAAAAAGATGACGGCCGGATTACTCCGGCCGCCTCGCCTCCAGTCCGGCGCCCCCTCAGGCGGCCAGGGCTTGGCGCGGCTGCCGGCCGATGGCCGCCAGCCAGTCGGCGTGAACTTCCGGGGCGCCACTCCAGACGGCCTGGTGCAGTTGCGACAACAGGCCGGGTTCTTCAAGGATACTGTTCTTCTGCTTGTCGGTCAGCGCGCCGGGGCCATCCTTGAGCGCGCTTCGCACCAGCTTCTCGCGCAGGTGCTGCGTCACTTGCGGCGCGCCCGGATGGGCGTGGGCGGTGGCGCAGACCAGCGCATTGAACGAAGGATCGACCACGGCATCGACGAAGCCCGGCAAGGCCGGCGTCTCGTCCAGATGGCGCACGGTTTCGCGCAGTTCGAACGGCGGCGTGGTTTCTTCCGGGATCTTGAACAGGCCGGCGCGACGGAAGCCGCGGCCGAAGCTCACGCGCGACGACCAGACCGACACCGGCACCGACACGGCCAGCGAACCGGCGATGGGGATCAGCCACCAGATGAAGGACGGGTTGAGCCAGTAGACCAGCGCGCCCCAGGCCACGCCCAGCAGCGAATGCCACCCGTGGCGGCTGAACGCCTCGCCCCAGCCGGTTTCATTGTCGGCGCGCGGCGGCGATTTCCAGCCGGCGTTCCAGCCGAGGAAGGCGCCCAGGACGAAACGGGTGTGGAACAGCATGCGCACCGGCGCCAGCGCCATCGAGAACAGCAGCTCGATGAGCATGCTGACGAACAGCGCCAGCGCGCCGCCGAAGCCGCGCGCGCCCTTCACCGCGAACAGCAGCACCGCCAGGATCTTGGGCAGGAACAGGATGGTGGCGGTCGCCGACACCAGCGCCAGCGCCTTCTCCGGATGCCATTCCGGCCAGATCGGGAACAGTTGGCGCGGCGAGGTGAAGTATTGCGGATCGATCAGCGTATGCGCCGCCAGCAGCACCGTGGACAGCAGCAGGAACAGTCCCCACAGCGGCGCCGACACATAGGCCATCACGCCGGTGACGAACACCGCGCGGTGCACCACGTGCATGCCGCGCGCCAGGAACAGGCGGAAGTTCATCAGGTTGCCCTGGCACCAGCGGCGGTCTCGGCTCAACTCGTCCAGCAGGTTGGGCGGCATCTCTTCATAGCTGCCGTCCAGGTCGTAGGCGATCCAGACCGACCAGCCGGCGCGCCGCATCAGCGAGGCTTCGACGAAGTCGTGCGACATGATCGCGCCGGACAGGTTGCCCTTGCCCGGCAGCGGCGCCAGCGCGCAATGCTTCATGAAGGGTTTCAGGCGGATGATCGCGTTGTGCCCCCAGAAGTGCGACTCGCCCAGTTGCCAGTAGTGCAGGCCGGCGGTGAACAGCGGGCCGTACACACGCGTCGAGAACTGCTGGATGCGGGCGTACAGCGTGTCGCGGCCGGCCGCGCGCGGCGCGGTCTGGATGATGCCGGCGCCGGGATGCGCTTCCATCAGGCGGGTCAGCTTGGTCAGGCATTCGCCGGTCATCACGCTGTCGGCATCCAGCACCACCATGTAGCGATAGTCGGCGCCCCAACGACGGCAGAAATCGTCCAGGTTGCCGCTCTTGCGCTTGACGCGGCGGCGGCGGCGGCGATAGAAGATGCGGCCGAAGCCGCCGGTCTCGCGGCACAGCGTGGCCCAGGCGGCGGTCTCGGCGGCGCAGATATCGGCCTCGCCGCTATCGGACAGGATGTAGAAATCGAAATGCGCGATCTGTCCGGTGCGCTCCAGCGACTCATAGGTCGCCCTCAGGCCGGCGAACACCCGCGCCACGTCCTCGTTGCAGATGGGCATGACGATGGCGGTGCGCGCCTCGGGCGCGATCTCGGTCTGGCCGGCCTTTTCGTGCGAGATGAGGTATTCATCGTCGCCGCGCATGAGCACCAGGAAACCGGTCATGGCGGTCCAGAAGCCGGCCGAGACCCACAGGAACAGCAGCGCGAACAGGCCCAGCACCAGCATCTCCAACGGCTTGGTGCCGTGATACGGCAGCACGTCGCTCATGAAGTAGGTGGCCATCGAGGTCTGCAGCACCATCAGCACCAGCAGCGTGATGCGGCGCACGTTGCCGGTGCGCTGCCAGTAGCCCTTGGGATCGGGCGCGTCGGATTTGTCGAGATGGTCTTCGACATAGTGCGGCTCGGGCGGATGCTCGGGCACGACGGTCTTCTTCTTGCGGCGCCAGCGGCTGGGACGGCGCTCCAAACGGCGGTTCTCTTCCTCGACCCAGCGGGAGAAGGGATTGAGCTCGCCCCACGGGCGCGGCACCATGGATTGGCGGTTCAGCGGCGGCGCATAGGCGATATGCGGCTGGCCACGGTCGTCGCCGATGGCCGGGGCGCTGGCGCCGGCCGGGACGGCAGCGTCGGCGTCGGCATCGGCCGCAGCCGGATACATCAGGCGCAGGCGCGCATCGACCGAGGCTTGCGCCACCGCCGGGCCTCCGGCGGCGTCGCGGCCGGAGGCTTCGGCCAGCACGCGGTGCAGGTCGGCCACGGGATCGCCGGAGCCGATCGCGCCCGCCCGCGCCGCCAGTTCGTGGCGCTGTTCGGGCGACAACGGCAGGCGCCCGAGGTAATCCTCAAGCGCCTGGGATGCCGCCGATGTCTGCCTTAGTTGGGGGGTAATATGTAGCTCCACGTTTCTGACAAGGTTGTGCCGCCGTTGGCATTGCGCAGGAAACCGCGCAGCTCGACAGGCTTGTTATCTTCCACCCGGCGCAGCTTGACTTCGATGCGCCAGCCGCCGGTCACGTCATTCTTGCGCGTGGTCACGCTGGCGATCTTGCCGTTGGCATCGGCTTCCACCACGCCTTCCACGCGCGCGCTGGCCGGCAGCTTCTTCAGGCTGCCGCCGTCGAAGTCGATGGCCAGGGCTTGGGTGTCGTCTTGCTTGCCTTCCTGCTTGGGACGGTAACCGTGGCCGAAGCGGGTCTGCGTGACCCAGTCCAGCGGCGGACGCTTTTCATTGTCCTTCTGCCACAGCAGGCGGTATTCCACGTTCAGCGGCTGGCCCTGCTTGGGCATCGTATTGGGGATCCAGTAGGCGACGATGTTGTCGTTGGTCTCGTCGGGCGTGGGGATCTGCACCAGCTCCACGCGGCCCGAACCCCACTTGCCCTTGGGCTCGACCCAGGCGCTGGGGCGCGACTGGTAGTTGTAGTCCAGGTCCTGGTAGCTGGAGAAATCGCGATCACGCTGCATCAGGCCGAAGCCCATGGGATTGTCGAACGAGAACGAGGTCACCAGCAGGCGCTTGGGATTGACCAGCGGGCGCCACAGCCATTCACCGGTGCCCGACTGCATCGACAGGCCGTCCGAATCATGCACTTCCGGACGGAAGTCGTCGCCCGGCCCGGGCTGGTTTTCGCCGAACAGGAACATGCTGGTCAGCGGCGCGATGCCCAGCTTGGTGACGTTGCTGCGCAGGTAGATCTGGGCCTTCACGTCCATCGCGGTGTCCACGCCCGGCTTGACCACGAAGCGGTAGGCGCCGGTGGCGCGCGGCGAATCCAGCAGCGCATAGACCACCAGTTCCTTGGCCTCGGCCGAGGGACGCTCCAGCCAGAACTCGGTGAAGCGCGGGAATTCCTCGCCCGAATACAGCGCGGTGTCGATCGCCAGGCCGCGCGCCGAGAGACCGTAGCCCTGGCCTTTGCCCATGGCGCGGAAGTAGCTGGCGCCGTGGAAGGTCAGCACGTCATCCTTGACCTTGGACGAATTGACGGGGAAGCGGATGCGGAAACCCGCGAAACCGATGTTGCGCAGCGAACGCGGATCGATGTTGCGGTTGGCGCTGTAATCGAACAGGGCCGGATTGAAGACGATCTCGCGCACCGCGCCGCCGACCACTTCATTGACCTTGACCGGCTCGGTGAAGCTGGCGCCCAGGTGAATGAAGGACAGCTCGAAGGGCAGCTTCTGCGCGCCCCAGTAGGCCTTGTCGGCACGGAAGCGGATCTGGTTGGCCTGTTCGTAGCTGAGATCGCGGATCGCTTTGGGCAGCTCGTCCGAGGGTTTCTTGTACGACTTGCCCGCGAGCGCCTTGGCGCGCGCGGCGACGGTATTGAAGTCGAAGGCGAAGGCCGCCGGGGCCGAAGCCAGGGCCAGCAAACCCGCCAGGGTTGCCGGAACAACAAGACGGCGCCACCAGGACGGTCTTGCGGCACTGCGCGGGGATGGCTCTCCCACGGCAGGCCAGGAGGTGATGTGAAGCGGCATTATTGTTTTGTCTGACATGCAATTTTCTGGTTGGTGTGCTTTCCGCCGGCGCGGGACGCCCGCGGCCGGCCTGTTCCCGGCTCTGTTGCCGATGGCGCCGCGTCCGCGCCCGGTGGTGCGCGGCGGCAGCGGAACCATGCGGCCCGGCCTGGAAAGCAGGCGCTAGTTTACCCAAATGTTGCGTGAATTGTTCGTGCGGATGGCTTGAACCCGGCATTTGCCGGGCCTATTGACTGCCAGCAACCCCGCCGGCAACCCGCCGGCGAGAGATGCCGGGCCGGTCGGAAGGCGGCGCCTGCGTCGAACTGCCTACGCAACCCCTGATGGCGATGTTCGCGGCGCGGATCAGGCCCGCCCATCGCTCCCGTGCCGCCGTCGCCTGGCGCTCAAGCTCGTCCTTGGCGGCACGCGGGGCAGTCTGTTGACACCGTTTTCGATGCTGCACTGTCTGGTATAAGGGCGGCCACGAGACAGAAAGTTCCGTGCCGCAGCATGGCTCCTGTAACATTATGCGCTTGCCGTCGCAGCCGGCGGCCGCGGCCGCCGGAAAATGCCGGCGCTTTCCCTCCACCTCAACCGAATCAAGACCACGCGCGCATGTCCACACCCGCAGGCAACCTGACCATCGTCGTCGCCACCGACCTCAACAACGGCATCGGCATCAACAACACCCTGCCCTGGCGCCTGCCGGAAGACCTGGCGCACTTCAAGCGCACCACCTCGGGCCACGCCATCCTGATGGGCCGCAAGACCTTCGAATCGATCGGCCGGCCGCTGCCCAACCGCCGCAATATCGTCATCACCCGCAATACCGGCTGGCAACACGAAGGCGTGGAAACCGCCGCCTCGCTGCAAGCCGCGGCGGCCCTGACCGGCGCGGAGCCGGCGTTCGTCATCGGCGGCGCCCAGATCTACGCCGAAGCGCTGCCGCTGGTGAACCGCCTGATCGTCACCCGCATCGAACAGGCGTTCGACTGTGACGCCTTCTTCCCGGCGCTGGAGGCCGACGCGTGGAAGGAGACGGCGCGCGAATCGTACCGCTCCGAAACCTCCGGATTCAACTACGCTTTTGTGACATACGAAAGACGTTGACCGGCCGCGCTCCGGCGGTTGTTGTTTTTTCCGGTTTTTGCATAAACTGCGCACCTCTTTCGCGCATATCTGCGACAATCCGGCTTTCTTTTTTTCGGCGCGCAAGCCCTGCCAGCCCAGGCGCAGTTCGAGCAGTTCATTTTCACCCCCAGAGCGCGTCACGCCTCTCCGGCGCTGTTGCGCTCAAGCCCTGGAGAACACAATGAAATTCCGTTTCCCCATCGTCATCATCGACGAAGACTTCCGCTCCGAAAACACCTCCGGCCTCGGCATCCGCGCGCTGGCCGACGCCATCCAGGCCGAAGGCATGGAAGTGCTGGGCGTGACCAGCTATGGCGACCTGGCCCAGTTCGCGCAGCAGCAGTCGCGCGCCTCGGCCTTCATCCTGTCGATCGACGACGAGGAACTGGGCGCGGGCTCTGACGAGGAAACCGATTTCGCGCTCAAGGCCCTGCGCGCCTTCGTCGGCGAGATCCGCCACAAGAACGCCGACATCCCCATCTACCTGTACGGTGAGACCCGCACCTCGCGCCACATCCCCAACGATGTGCTGCGCGAACTGCACGGCTTCATCCACATGTTCGAAGACACGCCGGAATTCGTGGCCCGCCACATCATCCGCGAGGCCAAGTCCTACCTCGACGGCCTGGCGCCGCCGTTCTTCCGCGCACTGGTGGAATACGCCAACGATGGTTCCTACTCCTGGCACTGCCCCGGCCACTCGGGCGGCGTGGCCTTCCTGAAGTCGCCGGTGGGCCAGATGTTCCACCAGTTCTTCGGCGAGAACATGCTGCGCGCCGACGTCTGCAACGCCGTGGAAGAACTGGGCCAGTTGCTGGACCACACCGGCCCGGTCGCCAACTCGGAACGCAACGCCGCGCGCATCTTCAACGCCGACCACTGCTACTTCGTCACCAACGGCACCTCGACTTCCAACAAGATGGTCTGGCACTCGACCGTGGCGCCGGGCGACATCGTGGTGGTGGACCGCAACTGCCACAAATCCATCCTGCACTCGATCATCATGACCGGCGCGATCCCCGTGTTCCTGATGCCGACCCGCAACCACCTGGGCATCATCGGCCCGATCCCACTGGAAGAGTTCACGCTGGAAAGCATCCAGAAGAAGATCGAAGCCAACCCCTTCGCCCGCGAAGCCAAGAACAAGAAGCCGCGCATCCTGACCATCACGCAATCGACCTACGACGGCGTGGTCTACAACGTCGAGACCCTGCGCGAGATGCTCGACGGTGAAATCGATACCCTGCACTTCGACGAAGCCTGGCTGCCGCACGCCACCTTCCACGACTTCTACAAGAACATGCACGCCATCGGCAAGGACCGCCCGCGCGCCAAGAAGTCGATGATCTTCGCCACCCAATCGACCCACAAGCTGCTGGCCGGCCTGTCGCAAGCCTCGCAGGTGCTGGTGCGCGAATCGGAGACCGTGAAACTGGACGAGGACGCCTTCAACGAAGCCTTCCTGATGCACACCTCGACTTCGCCGCAGTACTCGATCATCGCTTCCTGCGACGTCGCCGCAGCCATGATGGAAGCCCCCGGCGGCACCGCCCTGGTGGAAGAAAGCATCCTGGAGGCGCTGGACTTCCGCCGCGCCATGAAGAAGATCGACCAGGAATTCGACAATGACTGGTGGTTCCAGGTCTGGGGCCCGGACAAGTTTGCCGACGACGGCATCGGCGAGCGCGAAGACTGGGTCATCAAGGCCGAGGACAACTGGCACGGTTTCGGCAATCTGGCGCCGGGCTTCAACATGCTCGACCCGATCAAGGCCACCATCGTCACCCCCGGCCTGGCGCTCAACGGCCAGTTCGGCAAGACCGGCATCCCGGCCTCGATCGTGACCAAGTACCTGGCCGAACACGGCGTGATCGTCGAGAAGTGCGGCCTGTACTCCTTCTTCATCATGTTTACCATCGGCATCACCAAGGGCCGCTGGAACACGCTGGTGACGGCGCTGCAGCAGTTCAAGGACGACTACGACAAGAACCAGCCGATCTGGCGCATCCTGCCCGAGTTCGCCCAGCGCAACCCGCGCTACGAGCGCCTGGGCCTGCGCGACCTGTGCCAGCAGATCCACGAGACCTACCATGCCTACGACGTAGCGCGCCTGACCACCGAAATGTATCTCTCGGACATGCAGCCAGCCATGAAGCCCTCGGACGCCTTCTCCAAGATGGCCCACCGCGAAATCGAGCGCGTGCCGCTGGACGAACTGGAAGGCCGCGTGACGTCGATCCTGCTGACCCCGTACCCGCCGGGCATTCCGCTCTTGATCCCGGGCGAGATCTTCAACAAGACCATCGTCGACTACCTCAAGTTCGCGCGTGATTTCAACGAGAAATTCCCCGGCTTCGAAACCGACGTGCATGGCCTGGTCAAGCGTGAAGTCAACGGCCGCCGCGATTACTTCGTGGATTGCGTGAAGCGTTGATGTCCACTGATCTTGCCCCCGTTTCACGGACACCCCTATAAGCGATTAACTATCGCAATAGGAGGTGGACGATGACCAAGAGCAAGGCAGGCAGAAAGGGGCAGGAGTTCAGCCTGGAGTTCAGGCAGCAGGCACTGTTGCGAGCGGCCACAGAAGGGGTAACCACGGTGGCTCGTGATCTGGGGTTGCAGCCTGCCCAGCTGTACAGTTGGCGCGCCCAGGCGCGGCGGCACGACCAGGACGATCAGGCACAACGCTTGGAGTTGGCCGAACATGCACGGCTCAAACGTGAAGTGGCGCGGCTGGAGGAGGAGAACGCTTTC
>WNDX01000148.1 GCA_009914615.1 Herbaspirillum frisingense | reverse complement strand
TGAGTGACCACAATTCATCGTCGACAAGTTCTTTAGGCATCGCATCCCGTCAGGAAAAACAAGACAGGAAGTTAACATCAAGTCGGGGAAGTTAACAGCCCCGAAATTTAATTTTGCAACAGCCTCTAAGTCGCAACCAGAAGGTTTTCATGTCCAGAGCAACAAAAATCGTCGCTACCATCGGCCCCGCGTCCAGCGACCGCGAAACCCTGACCCGCATGATCCGCGCCGGCGTGAACGTGGTGCGCCTGAATTTCTCGCACGGCAAGCCGCAAGACCATATCGACCGCGCCACCCTGGTGCGCGAAGTGGCCGACGAGTGCGGCACCAAGGTCGCCATCATGGCCGACCTGCAAGGCCCCAAGATTCGCGTGGGCAAGTTCGAGAACGGCAAGGTCATGCTGGCCAACGGCGACAAGTTCATTCTCGACGCCGACTGCCAGATGGGCAACCAGGAACGCGTCGGCCTGGACTACAAGGCGCTGCCGCGCGACCTGAAAGGCAACGACGTGCTGCTGCTCAACGACGGCCTGATCGTGCTGACGGTCGAGCGCGTGATGGGCAACGAGATCCACACCGTGGTGCGCATCGGCGGCGAGCTGTCCAACAACAAGGGCATCAACCGCCAGGGCGGCGGCCTGTCCGCGCCGGCGCTGACCGCCAAGGACATGGATGACATCAAGACCGCGATGAGCTTCCAGGCCGATTACGTGGCCGTGTCCTTCCCCAAGAACGCGACCGACATGGAAATGGCGCGCCAGCTGTCCAACGTCGCCGCCGAGCCGTTCGGCCACAAGCCGATGATGATCGCCAAGATCGAACGCGCCGAAGCGGTCCCGCTGTTGCAGGAGATCCTCGACGCATCCGACGGCATCATGGTGGCCCGCGGCGACCTGGCCGTGGAAGTCGGCAACGCCGCCGTGCCGGGTTTGCAGAAGCGCATGATCAAGATGGCGCGCGCCTCCAACAAGCTGACCATCACCGCGACCCAGATGATGGAGTCGATGATCGTCAACGCCGTGCCGACCCGCGCGGAAGTCTCCGACGTCGCCAACGCCGTGCTGGACGGCACCGATGCCGTGATGACCTCGGCCGAGACCGCCTCCGGCAAGTATCCCGTGGAGACGGTGGAAGCCATGTCGGCCATCTGCCAGGAAGCCGAGCGCTCGGAAGAAGCCAAGGTCGATGCCGATTTCATCAACCAGCGCTTCACCCGCGTGGACCAGTCGATCGCCTACGGCGCGCTGTTCACCGCGCATCACCTGCGCGTGAAGGCTATCGTGGCGCTGACCGAATCCGGTTCGACCGCGCTGTGGATGAGCCGTCACAACATCGATATCCCGATTTTCGCCATTACCCCCAATGTCGGCACGCGCCAGAAGGCCGCGCTGTTCCGCAACGTCTACACGCTGGAACTGGCGCAATGCGCCGACACCGAAACCATGCTCAAGGGCGCGCAGGATCTGCTGCTGGCCAAGGGCGTGGTGCAGAAGGGGGATCTCGTCGTCGTCACCTGGGGTGAGCCCATCGGCCAGGTCGGCGGCACCAACGCCCTGAAGATCCTCAAGGTCGGCGAGTACTGATTTTTCATCGTTCTGGAGTTTTCATCATGCCTCTCGTATCCATGCGTCAATTGCTGGACCACGCTGCCGAAAACGGCTACGGTCTGCCAGCTTTCAACGTCAACAACCTGGAGCAAGTCACCGCGATCATGCAGGCCGCCGATGAAGTCGGCGCGCCGGTGATCATGCAAGCCTCGGCCGGCGCCCGCAAGTACGCCGGCGAAGCCTTCCTGCGCCACCTGATCTCGGCGGCCGTGGAAGCCTATCCGCATATCCCGGTCGTGATGCACCAGGATCACGGCCAGTCGCCGGCGGTGTGCATGGCCGCGATCAAGTCGGGCTTCTCCTCGGTGATGATGGACGGCTCGCTGGAAGCCGACGGCAAGAGCGTCGCCAGCTATGAGTACAACGTCGAAGTCTCGCGCAAGGTGGTGGAGTTCTCGCACGCCATCGGCGTGACCGTGGAAGCCGAACTGGGCGTGCTCGGTTCGCTGGAAACCATGAAGGGCGACAAGGAAGACGGCCACGGCGCCGACGGCACCATGACCCGCGAACAGCTGCTGACCGACGTCAACCAGGCGGCCGATTTCGTCAAGCAGACCCAGTGCGACGCGCTGGCCATCGCCATCGGCACCTCGCACGGCGCCTACAAGTTCTCGCGCAAGCCCACCGGCGACATCCTGGCGATCGATCGCATCAAGGAAATCCACGCCCGCATCCCCAAAACCCACCTGGTGATGCACGGTTCCTCCTCCGTGCCGCAGGAACTGCTGGCCGAGATCCGCGAATTCGGCGGCGACATGAAGGAAACCTACGGCGTGCCGGTCGAAGAGATCCAGGAAGGCATCAAGCACGGCGTGCGCAAGATCAACATCGACACCGACATCCGCCTGGCGATGACCGCCGCGATCCGTCGCTACTTCATCGAGAATCCCTCGAAGTTCGACCCGCGCGACTACCTGAAGCCGGCGCGCGAAGCCGCCAAGCTGGTGTGCAAGGCCCGCTACCTGTCGTTCGGCTGCGAAGGCCAGGCCGGCAAGATCAAGGCCCTGCCGCTGGAAAAGATCGCTGAGAAGTACAAGAGCGGCGAACTGGCGCAGATCGTCCAGTAAGCCGCTGTCCCGCACCTGCACCAACCGGCCGGAATCGCCCTGAAATGGCGGTTCCGGTTTTTGACTTTACGGAAGACCACCATGAGCAGTCTGTATAAATCCTCGATCACTTCCCTGCCGCTGCTGGGCACGGGCAAGGTCCGCGAAAACTACGCCGTCGGCGACGACAAGTTGCTGATCGTGACGACCGACCGCCTGTCGGCCTTCGACGTCATCATGAACGAGCCGATTCCCGGCAAGGGCAAGGTTCTGAACCAGATGAGCGACTTCTGGTTCGAGAAGCTGGGCCACATCGTGCCCAACCACCTGACCGGCGTCGAACCCGAATCGGTGGTGGCGCCCGGCGAAGTGGAGCAGGTGCGCGGACGCGCCGTGGTGGCCAAGCGCCTCAAGCCCATCCTGGTGGAAGCCGTGGTGCGCGGCTATATCATCGGTTCCGGCTGGAAGGATTACCAGGCGACCGGCGCGATCTGCGGCATCAAGCTGCCCGCCGGCCTGCAGCAGGCCTCCAAGCTGGAGCAGCCGATCTTCACGCCGGCCGCCAAGGCCGACCTCGGCGAGCATGACGAGAACATCAGCTTCGAGGAAACCGAAAAGCGCATCGGCGCCGAGCTGGCCGCCAAGATCCGCGACACCGCGATCGCCCTGTACACCACCGCCGCCGACTATGCCGCCACCCGTGGCATCATCATCGCCGACACCAAGTTCGAATTCGGCCTGGACGACAACGGCGTGCTGCATCTGATGGACGAAGTGCTGACCGCCGATTCGTCGCGCTTCTGGCCGGCCGACAGCTACCGGGTCGGCATCTCGCCGCCGTCCTTCGACAAGCAATTCGTGCGCGACTACCTGGAAACCGTCGACGGCTGGCAGAAGACTCCGCCGGCGCCGCCGCTGCCGGCCGACGTGATCGAGAAGACCGGCGCCAAGTACCGCGAAGCGCTGGAACGCCTGACCGGCAACAAGCTGAAGGACTGAGTCATGAGCACTGTCGTCAAGCCGCTGGTCGGCGTCATCATGGGATCGTCCTCCGACTGGGACGTGATGCAGAACGCGGTCGCCATCCTGAAGGATTTCGGCGTGCCGTTCGAAGCGCAGGTGATCTCCGCGCACCGTATGCCGGACCAGATGTTCGACTACGCCGAGACCGCGCGCGCGCGCGGCCTGCGCGCCATCATCGCCGGCGCCGGCGGCGCCGCCCACCTGCCGGGCATGGTGGCCGCCAAGACCATCGTGCCGGTGCTGGGCGTGCCGGTACCCTCCAAGTATCTGCGCGGCGAGGACTCGTTGCTGTCCATCGTGCAGATGCCCAAGGGCATTCCCGTGGCGACCTACGCCATCGGCGAAGCCGGCGCCGCCAACGCCGCGCTGTCGGCCATCGCCATCCTGGCCACCACCGATGACGCGCTGGCCGCCAAGCTTGACGCATTCCGCAAGACCCAGACGCAAGTCGCTCTCGACATGAAGTTGCCCGTATGACCCAGCAGTCCCCGAAACAAGCCCGGCCCGCCGTGCCTTCCACCACCCCCGCCACCTGGTTGGGCGTGATGGGCGGCGGCCAGCTGGGCCGCATGTTCGCCCATGCCGCGCAAAGCATGGGCTTCAAGGTGGCGGTGCTGGAAGCCGATACCGACTGCCCGGCCGGCCAGGTCGCTGACCGCCTGCTGGCCGCGCCCTATGACGATGCCAAGGCGCTGGCCGAACTGGGCGCGCTGTGCGCCGCGGTGACCACCGAATTCGAAAACGTCTCGGCGCACAGCCTGGCCGTGCTGGCGGGCCAGACCTTCGTCGCGCCGGCTGCCTCGGGCGTGTCGATTGCTCAGGACCGCACCGCAGAAAAAGCCTTTTTCACCGAATGCGGCACCCGTTCCGGCGTGCTGCCGGCGCCGCACCGCGTGATCCAGAGCGACGCCGACATCGATGGCATCGGCGACGACCTGTTGCCGGGCATCCTGAAAACTGCCCGCATGGGCTACGACGGCAAGGGCCAGGTGCGCGTACGCACCAATGAGGAAGTGCGCGCCGCCTTCGCCGGCATGCAAGGCGTGACCTGCGTGCTGGAAAAGATGCTGCCGCTAGCCTATGAGGTGTCGGTGCTGGTGGCGCGCGGCGACGACGGTCAGGCCGTGGTCTATCCGATCGCCGAGAACGTGCACCGCGACGGTATCCTGTTCACGACCACCGTGCCCGGTCCCAACATCAAGCCCGAGGCTGCCGAGCGCGCGCAGCAGGCGGCGCTGCAGATCATCGGCGCGATGCAATACGTGGGTGTGCTGTGCATCGAATTCTTCGTGCTGCAGGACGGCTCGCTGGTGGTCAACGAGATGGCCCCGCGTCCGCACAACAGCGGCCACTACACCATCGATGCCTGCGCCACCAGCCAGTTCGAACAGCAGGCGCGCGCCATGGCCCGCCTGCCGCTGGGCGACACGCGCCAGCATTCGGCGGCGGTGATGCTCAACATCCTGGGCGACGTCTGGTACGAAGGCGGAAACGACAGCGAGACGCTGCGCGAGCCGGCCTGGGAAAAGGTGCTGGCGCTGCCCGGCGCTCACCTGCATCTGTACGGCAAGGCCGAGGCGCGCCGCGGCCGCAAGATGGGTCACGTGACCTTCACCGGCGCCACCATCGACGATGCACAGAAGCAGCTCGCTGCCGCCTGCGCCATCCTCGGCATCGCCGCTTGAGCGCCTGGAGCCGGCGATGAACGACGACAAGCGCACTGCCTCCGAACCGCAGATCGACGCCGCGGCCATCGTGCTGGCTGCGCGCAAGCTGGAGCAGGGCAGGCTGGTGGCGTTCCCGACCGAGACCGTCTACGGCCTCGGCGGCGATGCGGAGAATCCCGCGGCAATTGCCGCCATCTACGCTGCCAAGGGGCGCCCGACCAACCATCCGGTGATCGTGCACGTTTCCCCCGAAGCCGACATCGCGTATTGGGCCGCCTCGGTGCCGGTGGAAGCGCGCCGCCTGATCGCCTCGTTCTGGCCGGGGCCGCTGACGCTGATTCTCAAGCGCGCCCCGCATATTCCCGACGCCGTTGCCGGCGGCCAGGATTCGGTGGGCTTGCGTTGTCCTTCGCATCCGGTGGCGCAAGCGCTGCTGCGTGAATTCCGCGGCGGCAAGGGCGGCATCGCCGGGCCTTCCGCCAACAAGTTCGGCCACGTCAGCCCGACCACGGCCGAGCACGTGCGCGAAGAATTCGGTGGCGATGAAGATAGCCTGGTCGATTACGTCCTCGACGGCGGCCAGAGCGAAGTCGGGATCGAATCGACCATCGTCGATCTGTCCCGCATCGATACCCATGGTCCGGTGCTGCTGCGTCCGGGCCACATCAGCGCCGACCAGATCGCGGCCGTGCTGGGCGTGACGCCGGCCAGCCCCGACGCCGCCGCGCCACGCGCGTCGGGCACGCTGGACGCGCACTATGCGCCGCATACGCCGGTGGTGCTGGTGGCCGCCGACGATCTGGCGCAGGTGTTGTCCCGCCTGGCAGCCGCCGGCAAGAAGGTGGCCCTGATCGCGCGCCTGCAGCGCGGGCATCAGGTGGCGGTGACCCGCGCCATGCCCGAGGGCGCCGGCGCCTATGCGCACGATCTCTACGCCGCCTTGCGCGACATGGATCATGCCGGCGCCGACATCATCGTGGTCGAAGCCTTGCCGGCGACGGCCGAATGGCAGGGGGTGAACGACCGCCTGCGCCGCGCGGCCTTCGATTCGCAGGGCATCCTCGCGCGTCTCGCCGGCGGCTGAGCTTCCGGCATTTCCCCGCGACGCTCTGCCATCCGCCACGGTACTGACTTCCCGGTCAGTACCGGTTGCCAAAACAAGACACCCAGAGACATCTTCTATACAAATTGTCACAAAGCTGGCATAATATCTTCCGAGAATAGCACGCGCGTTCTTTTTGTTTGACGGCTGTAAGTACGATGGGGGCGTGAGTTACCCTGAGTTACGCAAAAAATTAGAAGACGGTAAATAAACCGTTGGGAAACATCCCGCCGACGCCAGCCGGCAGGAATAAAAATCCGGGCAATGAATGCCCGCAACTCTTGGAGACAGAAAATGCAGAAACAATTTTCCTTTTTGCCGAAAATCGCCGCGTTGTCCGTGATGGCCGCCTGCGCGGCTCCGGCCATGGCGCAAACCGCTGGCAGCAACGTGGTGAATCTGGGCTGGTTCCACCTGGCGCCGCAGGATTCGAGCGATACGCTGAAGACCCCGGCCGGCCCGCTGCCCGGCTCCGGCGCCTCGGTGGGCAACGCCGACACCGTCGGCCTGGCCTTTACCCACTTCTTCACCGACAACTTCGCGCTGACCGCCGACCTGGGCATCCCGCCGACCTTCCACCTCAACGGCTCCGGTTCGCTGTCCAGCGTCGGTGAAATCGGCAAGGCCAAGCAGTGGAGCCCGGCGATCGTCGCCAAGTGGTACTTCGGCGACGGCAACAGCAAGTTCCGTCCCTTCGTCGGTGCCGGCGTGAGCTATGTCTGGTACGACAACATCGAACTGACCAACAACTTCCAGCAGGCGCTTTCGCTGCGCTATACCGGCGGCCTGTCGGGCGCCTCGAAGTCGAGCGCCGACCTGAGCTCGTCGTGGGCGCCGGTGTTCAACCTGGGCGCGGCCTACAACTTCGACAAGAACTGGTCGCTGAACTTCTCGGTCTCCTACCTGCCGTTGAAGACCGATGCAGACATCACCACCACGCTGCCGACCGGCGCCAAGGTGCACTCGACCACCAGCCTGACCCTGAACCCGATCGTGACCTTCCTGTCCGTCGGCTACAAGTTCTAAGCTGATCGCGGTCAAAGAAAAAAGCGCCCGCGGGCGCTTTTTTTTCGTCCATCATCGAGGGACGGAAGAGGGGGCGGGAGCGCCCGCTCAGACGTCTTCGGTCTTGATGAAGCGGCCGCCGTGAAACACGAGCGCGGACTGCGGATCGACCTCGCAATGCTCGACCTCGCCCACGAAGATCACATGGTCGCCTTCCGGATACTGGCTGCGGTTATGGCACTCGAACCAGGCCGACACGCCGTCCAGCACCGGCTGGCCGGTGCGCGAGAGCGAATAGGCGACGCCTTCGAAGCGGTCGTCCTTCTTGCTGGCGAACTGCTGGGCCAGATGCGCCTGGTCGGCGCTGAGGATATTGATGACGTAGTGCGAATTGCCGGAGAAGACCGGCATGCTGTTGGCCTTGGTGCCCAGGCTCCACAGCACCAGGGGCGGATCCAGCGAGACCGAGTTGAAGGAGCTGGCGGTCAGGCCCAGCAGGCTGCCGTCCGCCAGCCGGGTAGTGATGACGGTGACGCCGGTGGCGAACTGGGACAAGGCCTGGCGGAAATGCGCCGCGTCGAACTGACGCGCGTCGGCGCGCGGAAAGCGTGTGTGCATCAAGAGGTATGGTGTTGTTTCGAGGCGGCGCCGGGAGCTGCCGGTAGCGGCGCGCGTAAATGCACATGATAACGGATACGGGCGACTCCTGCCTCCGGCGCGCCCCGCAAGCGTGGTATCCAGGCCAATATTGGCGCACGCCAACATCGGAACCGACGGTTCGGGCCGTTTTGCGTTAGAGTTTCAGCATAGGCAACTTAAAACGGGAGGTCGATATGGCTAACGAAATCGCAGTGCTCGGCGGCGGATGCTTCTGGTGCCTGGAGGCGGTGTACCAGCAGGTTAGGGGCGTCGAGGCGGTGGAATCCGGCTACACCGGCGGCAGCGTCGCCGATCCCAGCTATGAGCAGGTTTGCGGCGGCCAGACCGGCCATGCGGAAGTGGTGAAGCTCAGTTTCGATCCGCAGAAGATCAGCTATCGCGAAATCCTGGAGATCTTCTTCACCATCCATGATCCGACCACGCTGAACCGCCAGGGCAACGACGTCGGTACCCAGTACCGTTCGGTGATCTACTACCAGGATGAACAGCAGCACGATACGGCCAGGCACGTCATCGCCGAGATGGCGCTGGTGTGGGATGCGCCCATCGTGACCGAGCTGAGCGCGCCGCAGGCCTATTACAAGGCCGAGGATTATCATCAAAACTATTTCCAGCAGCATCCCTTCCAGGGATATTGCGCCTTCGTGGTGGCGCCCAAGCTGGCGAAATTCCGCGAAGTGTTTGCGGAGAAGAGCAAGCCTGAATGAGATGATGCGTCGCTGACATCGGCGGATATCGGTGGATATCGGTGGAAAAAGCAAACGGGCATGCAAGCGCATGCCCGTTTGCTTTTCGACTCGCCGATCCGTCCCCTCGTTTTGCTATGAACGGGACGGATGGTGTGACTCACTTAGCGTTGTAGATGTAGTTGCGCGACCACGGTAGCGTCTGCGAGCTGGTATCCGCTTTGGTGCAAACGACCTGATACAGCGAGATCCAGTCGCGCTCGAAGCCGTAGGCGCTGCCGGCCAGATAGACGCGCCAGATGCGGAAGTGCTTCTCGTCGGTCACCTTGTGGATGGCCTCGGTGTTGGCTTCGAAATTGTCGGCCCACATGCCGCAGGTCTTGGCGTAATGGCGACGCAGGTTCTCGACGTCGAAGGCTTCCAGGCCGCCTTCCTGCATGGTCTTGAGCACCACGCTGATGTGCGGCAGCTCGCCGGCCGGGAACACGTACTTGTCGATGAATTCGCCGGCGCCGTAGGGCGATTCGCCGTTGTCGATGTCGGTGGTGGTGATCCCGTGGTTCATCACCATGCCGCCGTCGGCCAGCAGATTGTTGATCTGGCGGAAGTAAGCCGGCAGATTCTTGATGCCGACGTGTTCGAACATGCCCACGCTTGTGATGCGGTCGAAGGTGCCGGTCACATCGCGATAATCCTGCAGGCGGATCTCGATGCGGTCCGACAGCCCGGCGCGCTCGACGCGTTCCCTGGCCAGTTCATACTGGTTATTCGACAGCGTGATGCCGACGCACTTGGCGCCGTACTTCTGCGCCGCGCGCAGGACCAGAGCGCCCCAGCCGCAGCCGATGTCGAGCAAGGTCTGGCCGGGCTTGAGCTGGATCTTGTTGAGGATGTGATCGATCTTCTTGAGTTGCGCCGTGGCGAGGTCTTCGTCGCCGTTCTCGAAATAGGCGCAGGAATACACCATGTTCTCATCGAGGAACAGCTTGTAGAAGTCGTTGGAGACGTCGTAGTGATACTGGATCGCCTCGGCATCCTTCTTCTTGGTGTGGGTCACGCTGCGCACCATGCGGCCCAGCTTGCCTTCGGCCTTCAGCGTATTGGAGGCCAGCGCATTGGCCACGCTGATGATGTTCTTCACCGCGCCTTCGACTTCGATCTTGCCTTCGACGTAGGCTTCGCCCAGATTGGCGAGAGAGGGGTTGAGCAACGAGGTGATGGCTGATGCCTGCGGCACTTTCAGCGTGACCTCGGGCGCGCCCGTACTGAAGTCGTATTGCTGTCCGTTCCACAGCACCAGCCTCAAGGGCAGGGCCGATGCGTTGCGAATATTTGCTACCCAGGCGTCAAGCTTCTTTTCCCAAAACACGATTTTCCTCCGCGTTAGTGACGTGAATGCTCAACAGCCCTGCCAGGAATCTGTTCTTCGTCAGGGCTGCAGGCGCAGCCGCTGCCATTCTCCGCTGTCGGTCCGTGTGTACAGTACGCGGTCGTGCATGCGCGATGGGCGGCCTTGCCAGAATTCGATGCGATCAGGGATGACCCGGTAGCCGCCCCAATGCGCGGGACGGACCGGGTGGTCGCCGAATTGCTGCTTCGTCGTTTCGTATTGTTGTTCCAGTGTGGCGCGATCGGCGATCGTCTGGCTCTGATGGGAGGCAAGCGCTCCCAGTTGGCTGGCCAGCGGACGGCTGGAAAAATACGCATCACTTTCTTCTCGCGTGACGCGCTCGATCTTTCCTTCGATGCGAACCTGGCGTTCAAGTTCGACCCAGTGGAACAACAACGCTACGTACGGATTGGCTTCGACTTCCTTTCCCTTGCGGCTGTCGTAGTTGGTAAACCAGGTAAAGCCATTCTGGTCAAAGTGCTTGATCAGTACGATGCGCGAAGACGGTCTTCCATCGTGCCCGACGGTGGCAACGCTCATCGCGTTGGGTTCGGGTAGTTCTGCTTTGGTCGCTTCATCGAACCAGGTCGCAAACTGGGCGATCGGATCCGCGGCGACTTCGAGTTCGGACAAACTGGCGCGGCTGTAATCTTTACGTAGGTCTGCTATCGACATGCTACTTGCTCCTCATGGAACAGCGCTAGATTAGCGCGTTTTAAAAAGTTTTGCAGAGAGGCAAAACGGCGAATGCGAGCCATTATGCAGCTTGCGGGCTGCGTGCTCCATGATCGCGAGCAAGATGCGCAAATAAAAAAGCCGATGCAGTATGGCATCGGCTTGTGGTGATCAGGTGGGGTGATGGTCAGTTGGTCTTGACCGCTTCCACCTGGATAGCCAGCTTGGTTTCCATCGAGAAGCCGTACTTCGCGCCGTAGTCGATGCCGAAGTCGGCGCGGTTGAACGAAGCCGATGCATCGCCGCCGCACACTTCGCGCTTGAGCATCGGGTGATCTTGCCCCTGATTTACGGACACCTATCTAAGCGACATTGGCCAGCTCGTACTGCTCTGGGCTGAGGTAGCCCAGGGTCGAGTGCAGCCGGATCCGATTGTAGTCAACCTCAATGTAGTCAAACACATGAGCCTTGGCCTGCTCCCGTGTGGCGAGGTGTTCACCATGGATGGCCTCGACCTTCAGACTGTGGTTCCAACTCTCCATTGCTGCGTTGTCGTAGCAGTTGCCTCTGGCACTCATGCTGGCGATCAAAGCGTATTGCTCCAACAGGGCGCGGTGCTCGCGCGAGCAGTATTGGCTACCACGGTC
>WNDX01000147.1 GCA_009914615.1 Herbaspirillum frisingense | reverse complement strand
GTTTGACTACATTGAGGTTGACTACAATCGGATCCGGCTGCACTCGACCCTGGGCTACCTCAGCCCAGAGCAGTACGAGCTGGCCAATGTCGCTTAGATAGGTGTCCGTAAATCAGGGGCAAGATCAGCCGTTCCTGGAGCAGTCGATCGATTTCGACGCGGTCGCCAAGATGAGGCCAGAGTTCTACATCAACGCCTACAACATCGACCGCCATCGCATGCAGATCTGGAACAAGGACGAGATCACCGCGGCCCACGTGCGGGCTTCGCTGTCCTTCCCCTTCCTGTACGCGCCGACCGAAATCGACGGCGAGAACTACATCGAAGGCGCGGCGCTGGATACGCTGAACTTCACTCCCTTCATCGCGGGCGAAGATGGCGCGCCGGCGCGCGAAGGCGACGTCGATACGCTCGTGGTGCTGGACATCCTGGGCGAAGACCGCCTGATCCGCAAGCCGCGCAACCTCTACGACGCCTGGGTGCGCTCCATCATCACGCCGCTGGTCAAGATCTCCAAGGCCGAGCAGCGACTGTTCGAACTCGAGCACAACATCGATCCTGCCACCGGCAAGCCGCGCCGCAAGATGCTCAAGGTTGACCTGATGCAGGGCGTGCCCGAGCAGCATTGGCCGCAGGTGCTGGATTGGTCTTCCTCCAACATGCAACTGCTGTTCGATGTCGGCTACCGCGCCGGTCTCGATTTCTGCCGCCTGCACGGCGATGCGCTGGGCGTGCCCGCGAAGGAAGCGCCGCTGGCCGCGTAAGCGGCGAGGGCGGCATTGCGAAGTCGCAATACGCAGTCCATTCCGATCAGCCGGGCAAGGCAAGAAAAACAGCCGGCGAGGGCCGCAGGCATCGTGGCAGAGGGACAAAACGGCTCCGGGGAAGACTCCGGGATTCATCAAATTTCATTTCATGGACTTTTCATCATGACGATCACCAAGCGCCTGATTCTCACCTTATCGACAGCCTTGCTGGCGCTGCTGTTCGTGGGCGCCGACGGCCTCTGGCAATTGCAGCGCTCCCAGCAACGCCTGGAGCTGATCCAGAACCGCATCATCCCGGGCATGGACAGCCTGAACCTGCTCAAGGGTTACCTGGCCGATTCGCGCCTGGCCGGCTATCGCCTGTCGGTTTTTGCCAACCTGACCGACAAGAGCGGACTGCAAAAGGCGGTGGATGCCTCCAACAAATCGCTGGACGAGGAATTCGCTCACTATGAACGCGACCTGATCTTCGACGAGAAGGACCGCGCCCTGATCCAGGCCGACAAGGCCAACATCGAGGCTTACCGCAAGGCCTTGGTGCCGTTCTTCGCGGCCGCCTACGCCAACGACATGGACGGGGTGCGCGCCACGCTGCAAGCCGGCACGCCACTGGCGATCTCGGCCGGCGCGGCCAAGAAGGGCTTCGACGATCACATCCTGATCGGCCGCAAGATGATCGACGCCATCAAGGCCGAAAGCGACGAGGCCTATGTCTTCGCTTTCCGCACCATGATCGCCGTGATCGTGGTGGCCATGCTGCTGACCGCCGTGCTGGCCATCCAGGTGCTGCGCAACGTCAGCCGCAGCCTCGGCAAGATCCAGAGCACCTTCGAGCACGTCAGCCAGACCCTGGATCTGTCGCGCCCGGTGCCGGTGGAGCGCATGGATGAAATCGGCCGCACCGCCGCCGCCTTCAACAAGCTGCTGGCGCGCATCGTCGATGTCGTCGCCACCACGCGTACCTCGACCGATTCGGTGACCGTGGCCGCGCGCCAGATCGCCGCCGGCAATGCCGACCTGTCGGCGCGCACCGAGCAGCAGGCCGCCGCGCTGGAAGAGAGTGCTTCCAGCCTGGAGCAACTGACCTCGGTGGTGCAGCAAAACAGCGAGAACGCCCGCGAAGCCAACAAGCTGGCGCTGTCGGCCTCGTCCATCGCCTCGCAGGGCGGTGACGTGGTACGCCAGGTGGTCGCGACCATGAACTCGATCAACGACTCTTCGCGCAAGATCGTGGACATCATCGCGGTGATCGACGGCATCGCTTTCCAGACCAACATCCTGGCGCTGAATGCCGCGGTGGAAGCGGCCCGCGCCGGCGAACAGGGCCGCGGCTTTGCCGTGGTGGCGTCCGAAGTGCGTTCGCTGGCCCAGCGTTCGGCCGCCGCTGCCAAGGAAATCAAATCGCTCATCGATGACTCGGTGGACAAGGTCGGCACCGGCAGCAAGCTGGTCGAGCAAGCCGGTACCACCATGAGCGAGATCGTTGACAGCGTGGAACGCGTCACCCAGATCGTGGGCGACATCGCCGACGCCAGCCAGGAGCAGAGCGCCGGCATCTTGCAGGTCAACCAGGCCATCTCGCAGATGGACCAGGGGACTCAGCAGAATGCCGCGCTGGTGGAAGAAGCTGCCGCTGCCGCTCACGCGCTGCAGCAGCAGGCCGAGACGCTGGAACGGGTGGTCAGCGTGTTCAAGCTGGATGCCAATCGCCTGTCCGGTCCTATCGCGGTGACGACGCCGACCATGAGCGCGGCCCGCGCCATCGACGTTACGCCGCAGAGTGCGCGCATCAAGGCCGATGCGGCGAACGTGAAGAAGCTGGAAATGGAGATGGAAGAGTTCTGAGAACCTTCCCGTTTTCTTCTCCTGACAAAGCTCCCCTCGGGGAGCTTTTTTCATGGCCGTGCCGGCCGCTTGGAGGCTGAATGGCGATAAAGGCCGACGGGCATTCCGTACGGCATCAATCGGTGTTACACTTAATGCTAATCATTATCATTTGACGACCAGGAGAATACGAAAATGATGGGCATCAAAAAACTCGCTATCGCTGCCGCGCTGATGACCAGCGTCGCAGGCGCCGCCATGGCCGCCGAATACCCGATCGGCAAGCCGCAGATCCAGAACGGCTTCGAAGTCAACGCCGTCTATCTGCAACCGGTCAAGATGGAACCGGACGGCATGATGCGCAAGGCGGAAGAGTCCGACATCCACCTGGAAGCGGACATCCGCGCCGTGGCCAAGAACCCGAACGGTTTTGCCGAAGGCGACTGGATGCCCTACCTGGTCATCAAGTATGAACTGACCAAGGCCGGCTCCACCAAGTCCATCAAGGGCGACATGATGCCGATGGTGGCCAACGACGGTCCGCACTATGGCGACAACGTCAAGCTGGAAGGCCCGGGCAAGTACAAGTTGAAGCTGACCATCTCCTCGCCGCAAGCCAACGAGCACGCGCACTTCGGCCGCCACGTTGACAAGGAAACCGGCGTCGGTCCGTGGTTCAAGACCTTCGAACTGACCTATGACTTCACCTTCGCCGGCATCGGCAAGAAGGGCGGCTACTGACAGGCTGCCGCGGTGCCCGGGTGAGGCATGTCCCGGGCCGTGGCGCTTGAGGCCGCACACCGCGCCATTCGACGCCGGCTGACTGGATCTCGCGATCTTCAGTGCAGCCGGTTTCCCTTTTTCAGAGTTCAGAGTTCCGGAGTGTCCATGTTCGTACGAAAAGCCCGACTGACCCTGATCGCCGCCGTGCTGATGGCGGGCGCGTCGCTGGCGTCGGCCGCCGATCTGCCTACTTTCAAGCTGGAGATGCAGGACGGCAAGCTGATCCCGCCGCGCATCGAGGTGCCGTCCGGCCAGCGCATCAAGATCGAGATCCACAACATCGGCAAGTCCGCCGCCGAGTTCGAGAGCATCGAATTGCGCAAGGAAAAGGTGCTGGCGCCCGGCGCCCAGTCCTTCGTGGTGATTGCCCCGCTGCGTCCGGGTGAGTACAAGTTCTTCGACGACTTCCACCTGAACATGCCGCAGGGCGTGCTCGTCGCCAAATAAGCGGGCGGCCGCCGGCTGGCGGCCCATCGCCGATGCCGTACCGGAGCGCGCCCGGATACGGCGCCAGACAAGGGGCGGCAACGCCGGCCCCGATGCGCGGGACGCGAGGAAGACAGGCGTCGCCGGATCGCGGAAGGCGGACCGGATGGTTTGTTACAGCAAGCTTTGCAAGGGAAGGATTTCAATGGGACAGGTCATGTTCATCGTCTGGCGCGAAAGCGTCGAGGCGCTTCTGGTGGTCGGGATTCTCTACGCCTGGCTGAAAAACGGCGACGCTGGCGCGCGCCGCGGGATTCCGTACCTGTGGGGCGGCGTGGTGGCCGGCGTGCTGCTGGCCGCCGCCCTGGGCGCCGCATTGCTGGGCTTCTCGGAACTGCTGGCGGGCGACGCCCAGACCTATTTCCAGATTGCGATCGTCCTGATCGCCGCCGTGCTGATCGTGCAAATGGTGTTCTGGATGCGCAAGCACGGCCGCACGCTCAAGAAGGACATGGAAAGCTCCATGCAGTCCAGTTATGAGAGCGGCAATTGGTGGGGTGTGTTCTTGCTGGTGGCGCTGGCCATCGCGCGCGAGGGCAGCGAGACGGCGGTGTTCCTCTACGGCATCGGCCTGGGCCAGCAGGACGCCAGCACGGCGTCGCTGGTGCTGGCCGGCGTGATCGGTTTCGGCCTGGCCTTCCTGACCTTCTATCTGTTGCAGCTGGGCGGCAAGATCTTCTCCTGGCGCCGTTTCTTCCAGGTCACCGAAGTGATCTTGCTGCTGCTGGCTGCCGGCCTGCTGGTGACCGGTGTCGAAAAGCTGTTCGACGTGCTGCTGGAAAGTTCGGACGCGCTGGCCTCGGCCGACTGGACCATGACCCTGACCGCGCCCGTGTGGGACACTTCTGCGCTGCTGGACGACTCGTCCACCCTCGGCAGCCTGATTTCCACGCTGACCGGCTACCGTGCCCGTCCGGCGCTGCTCTCGGTGATCGTCTATGCGGTCTATTGGGTTGTGGTATGCTCGGCCCTTTACCGCAAACCGAAGCCGCAGCCGAAGAGGCAAGAAGCAGTTTGAGCCAGCCATGACTACCTGTACGCAATCGCCGACACTGCTCTCGCGTACGGGGGAATGGATGCGCCGCAATGGCGCATTCATCCGTGGCGTGCAATGGATCGTGGTGGCCGTGTACGCGCTGCTGATCCTGGTCCCGGTATTCCTCCCTCTGCCTGACGAGACGGCCCATCTCTGGTCCAACCTCACGCTGATCGCGCAGTTTGCCTTTTGGGGCATCTGGTGGCCGTTCGTGCTGGTCAGCATGGTGCTGATGGGCCGCGTCTGGTGCGGCGTGCTGTGCCCGGAAGGGGCGCTGACCGAATTCGCCAGCAAGCACGGCCGCGGCAAGGCCATCCCCAAATGGATGCGCTGGGGCGGCTGGCCTTTCGTGGCGTTCGCCCTGACCACGGTGTACGGCCAGATGGTCAGCGTCTATCAATATCCCAAGGCGGTACTGCTGGTGCTGGGCGGCTCCACCGTCGGCGCCATCATCGTGGGCTACCTGTACGGCCGCGACAAGCGCGTCTGGTGCAAATACCTGTGCCCGGTCAACGGCGTATTCGGCCTGCTGGCCAAGCTGGCGCCGCTGCACTACAAGGTCGATGAGGACGCCTGGCGCGCCTCCTATCATCCCGAGCACAAGATCATTCCCATCAATTGCGCGCCGCTGGTGCCGCTGCGCAACATGAAGGGCGCTTCCGACTGCCACATGTGCGGACGCTGCAGCGGCCATCGCGACGCCATCCAGCTGACCTTCCGCGCGCCGACGGTGGAAGTGGTCAAGTTCGGCAAGACCCAGAACAACCTGTGGGAAAGCGCGCTGGTGCTGTACGGCCTGCTGGGCATCGCCATCGGCGCCTTCCACTGGACGGCCAGCCCCTGGTTCATCGCCATCAAGCAAGACATCGCGACCTGGCTGATCGACCGCGACATCATGTGGCCCTTCGGCACCCAGGCGCCGTGGTGGCTGCTGACCAACTATCCGCAGCAAAGCGACGTCTTCACCTGGCTGGATGGCGCCATGGTGGTGGGCTACATCATGGCTACCGCGCTCGTGCTGGGTACCGGCGTCTCGCTGATGTTCGCGCTGTCCACCCGGCTGCTGGGCAAGTGGGACTGGAGCCGCTTCAACCATCTGGTACAGGCGCTGATCCCGCTGGCCGGCTGCGGCGTGTTCGTCGGCCTGTCGGCCACCACCATCAGCCTGCTGCGCGCCGAACATTGGCCGGTGTATTGGGCCAACGACGTGCGCGCGACGCTGCTGTCGGTCATGACGCTGTGGAGCCTGCTGCTGGCATGGAAGGTCGTGGCCCGTCATACCGCCTCGTGGCCGCTGCGCGTGATCGCCACGCTACCGCTGATCGGCGGTCTGGCGCTGGTCAACTACGCCTGGCTGTTGATGTTCTGGCGCTGGTAAGGCAATCCGCGCCGGGAGGTGTCAATACCGTACGAACGGCAGGCTTCGCAGCGAAGCCTGCCGTTTTTTCATGGATAAGCTGCGCGGGATCATGGCGGCCGCCGGAAGGGCCGGAGTACAATCCGCCCCTTTGTCATTTTCCTGCCGGAGTTTCCATGAGCGCCTTGCCTTCCTGCCCCCAATGCCAGTCCGAATTCACCTATGAGGATGCCGGCATGTTCGTCTGCCCGGAGTGCGCGCACGAGTGGAGCCCGCAGCAGGCCGGCGCCGCCGAAGTCGCACGCGTCTGGCGCGACGCCGCCGGCAATGTCCTGCAGGACGGCGACACGGTCACCGTGATCAAGGACCTGAAGCTCAAGGGCGGAGGCGGCGTGGTCAAGATGGGCACCAAGGTCAAGAACATCCGCCTGGTCGAGGGCGACCATGACATCGATTGCAAGATCGACGGCTTCGGCTCCATGGGCCTGAAGACCGAGTTCGTCAAGAAGGCCTGAGCACGGTGCAAGCCAGCGCGGCACCGGTCACGTAAAATAGCGGGTTTCCGGCGGCGGCCGCCGTCCGGATGTCATCCAGAACAAGAGACGATTCCATGGCCCGCCCGCGCTTTTTGCCCGACAACCTGACCCTGATGCTGATCGCCGTGGTGGCGACGGCCTCCGTATTTCCCTGCACCGGCGAGGTCGCCGTTGCCTTCGACGGCCTGACCACCTTCATGATCGGCCTGCTGTTCTTCATGCACGGCGCCAAGCTGTCGCGCGAAGCGGTGGTGGCCGGCTTCACCCACTGGAAGCTGCACGTCACCGTGCTGCTCTGCACCTTCGCCGTGTTTCCGCTGATCGGTCTGGCGCTCAAGCCGGTGCTGACCTGGTTCATCACGCCCGAGCTCTATCTCGGCCTGCTGTTCCTGTGCGTGCTGCCGTCCACCGTGCAATCCTCGATCGCCTTCACCTCGGTGGCGCGCGGCAACGTGCCGGCGGCGATCTGCGCGGCCTCGGCCTCCAACCTGCTGGGCATCTTCCTCACGCCGCTGCTGGTGAGCGTGCTGGTGGTGGCCAACGGCGGGGAAGGGCATTCCTCGCTGGATTCCATCCTGAAGATCGTCTACCAGTTGCTGCTGCCCTTCGTCGCCGGCCAGATCGCGCGCCGCTGGATAGGCGGCTGGATCGAGCGCAACAAGTCCTGGCTCAAGTTCGTCGATCAAAGCTCCATCCTGCTGGTGGTCTATGTCGCCTTCAGCGAAGCCGTGGTGCAGGGACTATGGCGCCAGGTGCCGCTGACCATGCTGGTGGCGCTGCTGGTGATCAGCGCCGTGCTGCTGGCGGTGATCATGGTCATCACCACGTATGGCAGCCGCCGCCTGGGTTTCAACAAGGAAGACGAGATCACCATCGTCTTCTGTGGCTCCAAGAAGAGCCTGGCTTCCGGCGTGCCGATGGCCAAGGTGCTGTTCGCCAGCGGCGCCATCGGCATGGTGCTGTTGCCGCTGATGCTGTTTCACCAGTTGCAGCTGATGGTGTGCGCGATCCTGGCGCAGCGCTACGGCGCACGCAAGGAAGCGGCGCAGGCGGCGGCAGCGCACAGCGCCGGCGACTGAACGGCAGGCGCGCCCATGAAAAAACCGGCCCGAGGGCCGGTTTTGTCTTTCCTGATGCCGGAGTGAAAGCGTTCAGGGCGCAGGGTTGGGTTGGTTCTTGTGGATCGCTTCGATGCCGGCAATCACCTCGTCGTTCAGTTGCACGTCGAGGCTGTCGATGTTGCTGCGCAACTGCTCCATCGTGGTGGCGCCAATGATATTGGACGTCAGGAAGGGGCGGCTGTTGACGAAGGCCAGCGCCATCTGGGCCGGATCCAGGCCATGCTTTCTGGCCAGCGCCACGTAATCGGCGGTGGCGCGCTCGGCCTGCGGGCTGGTGTAGCGCACGAAGCGGTCGAACAGCGTCAGGCGGCCATTGGCCGGGCGCGCGCCGTCCAGGTACTTGCTGCTCAGCATGCCGAAGGCCAGCGGCGAATAGGCCAGCAGGCCCACCTGTTCGCGGTGCGCGAATTCGGCCAGGTTGATCTCGAAGGTGCGGTTGAGCAGGCTGTACGGATTCTGGATCGTGACGATGCGCTCCAGGCCATGCTGCTCGGCCGCGCGCAGGAACTGCGCCACGCCCCAGGAGGTTTCGTTGGACAGGCCGATGTAGCGGATCTTGCCGGCCTTCACGAACTCGGACAGCACGGTCAGCGTTTCCGCGATGGGCACCGTGGTTTCGTCGGCCACGTGCTGGTAGCCGAGCTGGCCGAAGCTGTTGACGCTGCGATCAGGCCAGTGCAGCTGGTAGAGATCGACGTGGTCTAGCTGCAGACGTTCGAGGCTGCCGTTGAGCGCGTCGGTCAGGCCCTTGCGGTCGAGGTCGTTGATGCCGCCGCGTACATGGCGCGGATTATGCGGCTTGCGGGCCGGGCCGGTGCATTTGGTGGCGATCAGCAAGCGGTCGCGCATGCCGGATTTCTTCAGCCAGGTGCCGAGATAGCGTTCGGTCAGGCCCTGGGTCTCGGCCCTGGGCGGCACCGGATACATCTCGGCGGCGTCGATCAGGTTGATGCCGCGTTCCACCGCGTAATCAAGCTGGGAATGGGCCTCGGCCTCGGTATTCTGCTGGCCCCAGGTCATGGTGCCCAGCGTGATCAGGCTGACCTTGGCGTCGGTGCGGCCAAGTTGGCGATACTGCATGTTCTCTCCTTGTTGTCGTGGCGCCGGCCTGCGGCGCGGTGCGGCATGCCGGCGGCTGCGGGATCGGGTAGTATATCCGCGCCGGCCCGGCATTGCAGGGCGCGGCCGGGGCGGCGCCAAGACCGTTCCCGCCTACGCCGATACCGGAGACCGCAGGTGGTTTCCGGCATCAAGATCGCCATCCTTACGCAGTACCGTTGCATGTCATCTTCCTCCACTTCCAGCCAGGCCGGTCCGGCCGACGGCGGCGACCAGCCTTTGCGCCGCCATACTCCTTTCAAACTCTTCTGGTGCGCCAGCGTGGCGTCCACCATCGCGCTGCAGATGCAGATCGTCGCCGTCGGCTGGCAGATCTATCAGCTCACGCACAGTGCTTTCGACCTCGGCATCGTCGGCCTGGTCCAGTTCATCCCGTCGCTGATCCTGGTGTTCGTGGTCGGCCACGTCGCCGACAAGCATGATCGCCGCAACGTCGCCCGCATCAGCGCGCTGGTAGAGGCGCTGGCGGCCGCCGCGCTGGCGCTGGGCAGCATCGGCGGCTGGCTCAACCGCGAGATCATCTTCGCCATCGTCTTCGTGATCGGCGCCGGGCGCGCCTTTTCCAAGCCCACCATGTCGGCCATGCTGCCCAGCCTGATGCCGCCGGCGCTGTTGCCGCGCGCGGTGGCGGGATCGGCATCGGCAACGCAGTTCGCCATCATCATCGGCCCGGCGGTGGGCGGTTTTCTCTACGTGGCCGGCCCGGTGGTGGTGTATGCCAGCAGCTGCGTGTTGTTCGCGCTGTGCAGCCTGCTGTTGACCCTGATCAAGCGTCCGCCGCAGGCAGCACCGGCGACGGGCACCAAGCCCACCGGCGCCAGCCTGTCGTCGGTGTTCGCGGGGCTGGCCTTCATCCGCAGCAAGCCGGCGATCTTCGGCGCCATTTCTCTGGACATGTTCGCCGTGTTGCTGGGCGGCGCCACGGCGCTGCTGCCGGTGTACGCGCATGACATCCTGCAGACCGGTTCGGCCGGCCTGGGCCTGCTGCGGTCGGCGCCGGCGGTCGGGGCGCTGGCGGTGGCGCTGATCCTGGCGCGCAATCCGCTGCGCGGTCGGGTGGGGCGCACCATGTTCGTGGCGGTCGGCGTGTTCGGCCTGGCGACGATCGTGTTCGGGTTGTCGCGTTCGTTTGCCGTGTCGCTGCTGGCATTGGTGGTGCTGGGCGCTTCCGACATGATCAGCGTGGTGGTGCGTTCGTCCTTCGTGCAACTGGAGACGCCCGATGAAATGCGCGGCCGCGTGTCGGCCGTGAATTCGGTCTTCATCGGCACGTCCAATCAATTGGGGGAATTCGAGTCGGGCCTCACCGCGGCCTGGTTCGGCGCGGTGCCGGCGGTGCTGATCGGTGGCATCGGCACCATCTTCATCGTGCTGCTGTGGATACGCCTGTTCCCGGCGCTCTACCAGGTGGATCGGCTGCGATCCAACTAGGCAAGGCGCGCCGCCGTCGCCTTTCAGCGCTGCGCGGCGCCGCCCAGCTTTACGCGGACATGCGGCAGGCTGCCGTAGTCCGAGATCACCACCGGGCAATTGACGATGATCCCGGTCTTTTCTATCGCCACCTCGCCCGCTTCCTCGGCGGCGAGAATCTCCTCTTCCGACTTCAATACGCGCGGCGTCCTGCCGGCTTGCCAGATCACCTTGTGCACTTGCCACAGCGGCGAATAATTGGGATCCGCATTGGCGCTGCCGGTGGGCTGGGGCAACGACGGCAGCACGCCGCCCTGGCGGACGTTGACGAAGGAATAGATGCGTTCCACCGCGCTTTTTTGGCCGGGCGTGGGTGGTTGCGGCGGGATGGCATTGGCCAGGCGGGGCACGTAGTTGGCGCCCATCTCGGCCGCGGCCTGGCGGTCGGAAACGTCGGTGGTGACATAGCGCACCGGCTTGCCCTCGAACCAGCCCGAGATCAGCGGCAGTTCGACCGTATCGGTTTCCTGTGCCTGCACGGAGAGAGGGGCTGCACCCATCAGCGCGCATGACAGTAGGGCGGCAAGGGAAGAGCGGGCAAGCGGGCGTGGCATCGAAGGTATCCTGGTGAGCGCGGTGCGGCGCAGGGTGAGATGCACCGGCCGCCAGTATTCCACGTTTTGCGCCGGATGATTCAGACCAGCTTGCCGTCGGCCTGCACTTCGGGCAGGGCTTGTGCTTTCTCCTGCAGGCTGGCCTGCTGCTGCGCCAGCAGCAATTGCAGGAACTGCGCATACGGCACCGGCTTGCTGAAGTAATAGCCCTGGTATTCATCGGAGCCGAATTCGCGCAGCGCCTTCAGCTGCTTTTCCGTTTCCACGCCCTCGGTCACCACCTTCAGGTTCAGCGCATGGCCCATGGCGATGATGGCCTGCACGATGGCGCTGCCGTTGGGATCATCGGGGATGTCGTTGATGAAGGACTTGTCGATCTTCAGCGTATTGACCGGGAAGCGCTTCAGGTAAGCCAGCGAGGAATAGCCGGTGCCGAAGTCGTCGATGGAGATGGTTGATCTTGCCCCTGATTTACGGACACCTATCTAAGCGACATTGGCCAGCTCGTACTGCTCTGGGCTGAGGTAGCCCAGGGTCGAGTGCAGCCGGATCCGATTGTAGTCAACCTCAATGTAGTCAAA
>WNDX01000146.1 GCA_009914615.1 Herbaspirillum frisingense | reverse complement strand
TTTTTAGGAAAGCGTTCTCCTCCTCCAGCCGCGCCACTTCACGTTTGAGCCGTGCATGTTCGGCCAACTCCAAGCGTTGTGCCTGATCGTCCTGGTCGTGCCGCCGCGCCTGGGCGCGCCAACTGTACAGCTGGGCAGGCTGCAACCCCAGATCACGAGCCACCGTGGTTACCCCTTCTGTGGCCGCTCGCAACAGTGCCTGCTGCCTGAACTCCTGCCCCTTTCTGCCTGCCTTGCTCTTGGTCATCGTCCACCTCCTATTGCGATAGTTAATCGCTTATAGGGGTGTCCGTGAAACGGGGGCAAGATCAACTGAGCAAGACCCGGTATTCCTGATGGCGTTCACCATTGCCCAGCTCCACTGTGCGGCTTTGCAGCGTGTATTCGACGTTATTGATGACCGTCACGTGTTCGATGCAGTTGTTTGCGTCAGGCATGGTGCTGTTCTCCGTGAATCAAGGCAGATCCTAGCATGCGCCCGGCTATGTTTTTATGACAGTCGCGCGTTAAAAGAGCTCATTTGCATTTGTAAAAGATGAAGAATTTTGAAGTGTTAATCGAATGGAACGGATGTTGCTGGAATTTAAGTATGGTTTCGCCTCGTGCGTGACTCATTTTCAAGCCGTTGGTTGTCTGTATGACTTGTCTTGCCGCAAGGGGAAGACTTGGCGAGGCGAGCGAATTAATTTGCTATAATTGCAGCTTGCGCCGGATAGCGTCCCGAAAGGGCGGCGGCGAAGCGATCGACCCACACATATTCTGTAAGAGCGAGAAAGGCAAACCGGTTATGACACCGCGAACTACTACCGAGGTTTTCGAGCGACGCTAGTCGGGTTCTTTTTCGTCTCATGAAAAAGCGCGGCTGGTCCGCGTTTTTTTCGTCCGTCATTTCGACATCAATACCCAAACAGGCAAGGCAGCGAGGCTGCCGACATGGAGTGCAACATGGTTTCAGTTCGTCTTCCCGATGGTTCCCAACGCCAATTCGATGGCCCGGTCACGGTAGCGCAGGTCGCCGGCAATATCGGCGCCGGCCTGGCCAAGGCCGCGCTGGCCGGCCGCGTTGATGGCAAGCTGGTCGATACTTCCTTCCTGATCGAGCAGGACTCGGATCTGGCCATCGTGACCGACAAGGACGCTGACGGCCTGGAAGTGATTCGTCACTCGACCGCCCACTTGCTGGCGTATGCCGTCAAGGAATTGTTCCCCGACGCCCAGGTGACCATCGGTCCGGTCATCGACAACGGCTTCTATTACGACTTTTCGTACAAGCGCCCCTTCACTCCGGAAGACCTCGAAGCCATCGAGAAAAAGATGGCCGAGCTGGCCAAGAAGGATGAGCCGGTGACTCGTAAGGTGCTGCCGCGCGACGAGGCCGTGACTTACTTCAAGTCCATCGGAGAAGACTATAAGGCCGAGATCATCGCCTCCATTCCGCAGAATGAAGACGTCTCGCTGTACACCGAGGGCAAGTTCACCGACCTGTGCCGCGGCCCGCACGTGCCGTCCACCGGCAAGCTGAAGGTGTTCAAGCTGATGAAGCTGGCCGGCGCGTATTGGCGCGGCGATTCCAACAACGAAATGCTGCAGCGCGTGTACGGCACCGCCTGGGCCAAGAAGGAGGACCAGGAAGCCTACCTGCACATGCTGGAGGAGGCCGAGAAGCGCGATCACCGCAAGCTGGGCCGCGCGCTGGATCTGTTCCACTTCCAGGATGAGGCGCCGGGCCTGATCTTCTGGCATCCGAAGGGCTGGACCATCTGGCAGCAGGTCGAGCAGTACATGCGCCGCGTCTATCAGGACAACGGCTATCAGGAAGTGAAGGCGCCGCAGATCCTGGATCGCTCGTTGTGGGAAAAGACCGGCCACTGGGATAACTATCGCGACAACATGTTCACGACCGAGTCGGAAAATCGCGCCTATGCGCTCAAGCCGATGAATTGCCCGGGCCACATCCAGATCTTCAATTCCGGTCTGCACAGCTATCGCGACCTGCCGCTGCGCTACGGCGAGTTCGGTCAATGTCACCGCAACGAGCCGTCGGGTGCGCTGCACGGCATGATGCGCGTGCGTGGCTTTACCCAGGACGATGGTCACATCTTCTGTACCGAAGATCAGGTGCAGGAAGAGGTCGCGGCTTTCAACAAAGTGGTGCGCGAAGTGTATGACTGCTTCGGCTTCAAGGATGTGGCAGTGAAGCTGGCGCTGCGTCCGGAAAAGCGCATCGGCGCGGAAGAGGTCTGGGACAAGGCCGAAAACGCGCTGCGCGAAGCCATCCGCGCCTCCGGTTCGGAGTGGGAGGAGTTGCCGGGCGAGGGCGCCTTCTATGGTCCCAAGATCGAATACCACCTGAAGGACTCGATCGGCCGTTCCTGGCAGTGCGGCACCATGCAGGTCGATTTCTCGATGCCGGCGCGCCTGGGGGCGGAATATGTCACGGAAGACAACAACCGCAAGGTGCCGGTCATGCTGCACCGTGCGATCGTCGGTTCGCTGGAGCGCTTCATCGCCATCCTGATCGAAAACCACGCCGGCGCCATGCCGCTGTGGCTTGCTCCGACGCAAGTTGTCATCCTGAACATTTCCGATGCGCAGGCCGATTATGTCGCCAACGTTGCACAAACGCTGAAAAAACAAGGGTTTAGGGTTGAGACCGATTTGCGCAACGAGAAGATTACCTATAAAATACGGCAGCATTCCATTCAGAAGCCGCCCTATATCCTGGTTGTCGGCGATAAAGAACGGGATGCCAACACAGTGGCCGTGCGTGCGCGGGGCAATGTCGATCTGGGCGTGATGTCCATCGACACCTTGGTGGAACGCCTCAAGAACGAGGTGGAAACCAAAGCCTGACAAGGGGAAGCCGAAGGCTTCCTCCCCCAGCGCAACAGCACGGCTTAATTTATTGGTTTTTAAAAGGAAACGGCAATAGCTACTGACAAGTCGTCGCATCGCTTGAATCGCGAGATCACTGCGCCGGAAGTGCGCTTATCGGGTGTCAACAACGAGCCGCTGGGCATCGTCAGTTTGGCGGAAGCTTTACGTCTGTCGGAAGAGGCGGAAGTGGATCTGGTCGAGATTGCGCCTACCGCGCAGCCTCCCGTGTGCCGCCTGATGGACTACGGCAAGTTCAAGTACCAAGAGCAGAAGAAGGCGCACGAAGCCAAGCTGAAGCAGAAGGTCATCCAGGTCAAGGAAGTGAAGTTCCGTCCAGGTACCGACGATGGCGACTACAACATCAAGCTGCGCAACCTGACCAAGTTCCTGGAAGAGGGCGACAAGACCAAGATCACGCTGCGTTTCCGTGGTCGCGAAATGGCCCACCAGGAAATCGGCATGCGCATGCTGGAGCGCCTGAAGGCCGATCTGGAACCGTATGGCCAGGTCGAGCAGTTTCCCAAGATGGAAGGCCGCCAGATGATCATGGTGCTGGCGCCGAAGAAAAAGAAGTAATCGCAGTTAGCCGTATCCGGACGTCATCTCCCGATGACGTCCGCGCCGTGAAAACGGTGCAGCGTAAGGCCGACAAAGGATTTGCCGGATGCAGTCAGATGTGTCGGGCAAAAGCGGCGAGGGTGAAAATCCCGCGCCGTCAAATAAGTGAGAGCAGGCATCAAAGAGCAGCGAGCATTGCTGCCACCTGCAATCATCAAAAAATGGAGCTGTCCGGAAGGACAGAGTTGCTATGCCTAAGATGAAATCGAAGAGCAGCGCGAAGAAGCGTTTTCGCGTTCGCCCGGGCGGTACCGTCAAGCGCGGTCAAGCCTTCAAGCGTCACATCCTGACCAAGAAGACCACCAAGAACAAGCGTCAACTGCGCGGTACCGAGGGCGTCCACGAGACGAACCTGAATTCCGTTCGCGCGATGCTGCCGTTCGCTTAACCTCACACTCAATTAAGGAGCTACTATGCCTAGAGTCAAACGTGGGGTAACAGCGCGTGCCCGTCACAAGAAAGTCCTCGCCCTCGCCAAGGGTTACCGCGGTCGCCGCAAAAACGTCTACCGTATCGCCAAGCAAGCAGTCATGCGCGCTGGCCAGTACGCGTACCGTGACCGTCGTAACAAGAAGCGCGTGTTCCGTGCCCTGTGGATCGCCCGTATCAACGCCGCAGCGCGTTCGCACGGCGTGACCTACAGCGTGTTCATGAACGGCCTGAAGAAGGCTGCGATCGAACTGGACCGCAAGGTTCTGGCCGACATGGCTGTCACCGACAAGGCTGCTTTCGCCGCCATCGTCAACCAGGTGAAGGCCAACATCGCTGCCGCCTAATCGTCAGCGTGTTGATGCGGTGGCCGGCCGCTGAGTGCAACATCGCATAGTCAGTACAGCAGCCGGCGCTGCAAAATCCTGCGGGGCAAAGGTGTAAAACCGATGCCCCGTATGTTTTTGATCCACCGATTCGTGGATTTTCCTTTTTCGACTTCGTCGTCGGATTTTCGATTGGAGCGAGACTTACCGCATGAATCCCCTAGACCAACTCCTGGGCCAACTCGTCACGCAAGCGCAGAGCGATTTCACCGCCGCGCAAGATGCCGCAGCGCTGGAAAATGCCAAGGCCAAGTACTTGGGCAAGACCGGCCAGATCACCGAGCAGATGAAGGGACTGGGCAAGCTGGCGCCTGAAGAGCGCAAGGTGCAAGGGGCGATCATCAATGTCGCCAAGGAAAAGATCGAACATGCGCTGACCGCGCGTCGCGATGATTTGGCCAATGCCCAGATGCACGCGCGTCTGAATGCGGAAGCCATCGACGTCACCTTGCCGGGCCGCGGCCGCGGCGTGGGCGGTATCCATCCGGTGATGCGCTCGTGGCAGCGCGTCGAGGAAATCTTCCGCTCGATCGGCTTCGACGTGGCCGACGGCCCCGAGATCGAAACCGACTGGACCAATTTCACCGCATTGAACAGCCCGGAAAACCATCCCGCGCGTTCGATGCAAGACACCTTCTACATCGAAGGCAATGACACCCAGGGCAAGCCGCTGCTGCTGCGTACCCACACCAGCCCGATGCAAGTGCGCTACGCCCGCATGAACAAGCCGCCGATCAAGGTGATCGCGCCGGGGCGCACGTATCGCGTTGACAGCGACGCCACCCACTCGCCGATGTTTCACCAGGTCGAAGGCCTGTGGATTGCCGAGGACATCAGCTTCGCCGACCTCAAGGGCGTCTACCTCAACTTCGTCAAGGCCTTCTTCGAGACCGACGACCTGCAGGTGCGCTTCCGTCCTTCCTACTTCCCGTTCACCGAGCCGTCGGCCGAGATCGACATCGCCTTCGGCAGCGGTCCGCTCAAAGGCCGCTGGCTGGAAGTCTCCGGCGCCGGCCAGGTGCACCCGACCGTGGTGCGCAACATGGGCCTGGATCCCGAGCAGTACATCGGCTTCGCGTTCGGCTCCGGCCTGGAGCGCCTGACCATGCTGCGCTACGGGATCAACGACCTGCGCCTGTTCTACGAAGGCGACCTGCGCTTCCTGAAGCAATTCAATTAAACCGATCACGAAGGGCGCCGCGCGAGGCCGCGGCGCGCGTCTGGCTGATAGCTGAAAGTCTGAATCATGCAATTCTCTGAAAACTGGTTGCGCACGATGGTCAATCCGAACATGACGTCGGATGAGCTCTCGCATTTGCTGACGATGTCCGGTCTGGAAGTCGAAGAAGTCGAGCCGGTCGCGCCGCCGTTCACCAACGTCGTGGTGGGCGAGGTGCTGGAAGTGAGCAAGCATCCCGACGCTGACCGTCTCAACGTGTGCCGCGTCAACGTCCACACCGGCACCATCCTTAACATCGTCTGCGGTGCGCCCAATGTGCGCGCCGGCCTGAAGGTGCCGTGCGCCATGGTCGGCGCCGTGCTGCCGCCGGGGCCGGACGGCAAGCCCTTCGAGATCAAGGTCGGCAAGTTGCGCGGTGTGGAGTCGCAAGGCATGCTGTGCTCGGCGCGCGAGCTGAAGCTGTCGGAAGAGCATGGCGGCCTGCTGGAGCTGCCCGACGATGCGCCGGTCGGCCAGAATTTCCGTGATTACCTGCAGCTCAACGACCTCAAGTTCACCATCAAGCTCACCCCCAACAAGGCGGATTGCCTGTCGGTGCTGGGCGTGGCGCGCGAAGTGTCGGCGCTGACCGGCGCGCCGCTGAAGGCGCCGGTCTTCCAGCCGGTGGCAGCGAGCCTGGACGAGAAACTGCCGGTGCGCATTTCCGCGCCCGACCTGTGCGGCCGTTTCGCCGGCCGTGTGATCCGCGGCCTCAATGCCAAAGCCGCCACTCCGCAATGGATGAAGCAGCGCCTGGAGCGCAGCGGCCAGCGTTCGATCTCGGCGCTGGTGGACATCTCCAACTACGTCATGCTGGAACTGGGTCGTCCTTCGCACGTGTTTGACCTGGACAAGATCCATGGCGGCCTGGATGTGCGCTGGGGGCGCAAGGGCGAGTCGCTCAAGCTCCTCAACGGCAATACCGTGGACGTCGATGAATGGGTCGGCGTGATCTCCGACGACAAGGAGATCGAATCGCTGGCCGGCATCATGGGCGGCGATTCCACCGCTGTGTCGCTGGACACCGCCAACATCTACCTGGAAGCCGCATTCTGGTTCCCGCAGGCGATCCAGGGCCGCGCGCGCCGCTATAACTTCTCGACCGATGCCGCACATCGTTTCGAGCGCGGTGTGGACTTCGCCACCGTGGTCGATCACATCGAGCGCATCACCGCGCTGCTGATCGAAATCTGCGGCACGCCCGACACCAAGGTTGGCGCGATCGACGACCAGATCGTCAATCTGCCCAAGCGCGACGCCGTCACGCTGCGCACCGCGCGTGCCGCCAAGGTGATCGGCGTGGACATCACCGATGAGATCGTGTCGGACATCTTCAAGCGTCTGGGTCTGTCGTTCACACAGGAGCCGGGTCTGTTCTCGGTGACGCCGCCGTCCTATCGCTTCGACATCGAGATCGAGGAAGACCTGATCGAGGAAGTCGCGCGCGTCTACGGTTTCGAAAACATCCCGACGCTGCCGCCGGTGGCTGCCAATGCCATGCGCATCGCGCCGGAAGACACCCGCTCGCTGTTTGCGATCCGCCGCCTGCTGGCCGATCAGGACTACCAGGAAGTGGTCAACTTCAGCTTCGTCGAAACGGTCTGGGAGGCGGATTTCGCCGGCAACACCGATCCCATCAAGCTGCTGAATCCGATCGCCAGCCAGATGAACGTGATGCGTTCCTCGCTGATCGCCGGCCTGGTCGCCAATGCACGCTACAACATCAATCGCAAGGCGCCGCGTGTGCGCGTGTTCGAAATCGGTGCGGTGTTCCACAAGAACGCCTCGGTCGCCGATGGTCCGCTGTCGGTGGCCGGTTTCGACCAGCCTAAGCGCGTCGGCGCGCTGGCTTATGGTCCGGTGGTGGAAGAGCAGTGGGGCCAGGCCAGCCGTAACGTCGATTACTTCGATGTCAAGGCCGATCTGGAAGCGCTGTTCGCGCCGCGCGTGCTGCGCTTTGCCAAGGCAGAACATCCGGCGTTGCATCCGGGGCGCTCGGCGCAGGTGATGCTGGGTGAGAAGGTGATCGGCGTGATCGGCGAACTGCATCCCAAGTGGCAGCAGAAGTACGATCTGCCGCTGGCGCCGGTGGTGTTCGAAGTCGATGCTGATGCACTGCAGCAGCGCGACCTGCCGACCTACGCCGAAATTTCCAAATTCCCGGCGGTCAGCCGCGACATCGCGCTGGTGGTCAAGCAGCCGGTGGCAGCCCAGCAATTGCTGGATATCTTTGCCGCCGAAAAGCAGTCCAATCCGGCGTGCGCTATCATCCAAGCCATTGTTTTATTTGATGAATATCAGGGCAAGGGCTTGGAAAACGACGAAAAAAGCCTTGCGTTCCGGTTCACCTTGCAAGATACTCAAAACACCCTTCAGGATGACAAGGTCGACGTTGCGATGAGTGCACTGGTGACAGCCGCGAGCGCAAAGCTCGGCGCCAGATTGCGTGCCTGATGTGATCCCCGCGAGCAAAAATAAAACAGACCGGAATCGGTATTACAGGCCTAGTCATTCATCGCCATGAACAACGTGAATTCGAACGAATTTCAATCCGTGCTGGACGCCGATCTGCATCGCGCCGTACTTGAATCGCAGGCGCGTTCGCAGGCCGACAAGAACCTGCCCACGCTGACCAAGGCTGAACTGGCCGAACTTTTGTTTGAGCAGGTCGGTCTGAACAAGCGCGAAGCGAAGGACATGGTGGAAACCTTCTTCGACGAGATCCGCAATGCGCTGGAGCGCGGCGAGGCCGTCAAGCTGTCCGGCTTCGGCAACTTCCAGTTGCGCGACAAGCCGCAACGCCCCGGCCGCAATCCCAAGACCGGCGAGGAAATTCCCATCACGGCACGGCGCGTCGTCACTTTCCACGCCAGCCAGAAATTGAAGGAAATGGTGGAGCTCTCCAGCGGTCGCGCCGTTGAACTGCCCGTCTAATCTATGAACGATCGCGTCAATAAACCCGCGGCAATCGTTTTGCCGCCGATTCCCGCCAAGCGTTATTTCACGATCGGCGAAGTCAGCGAACTGTGCGGCGTGAAACCGCACGTGCTGCGTTACTGGGAGCAGGAATTCACCCAGTTGAAGCCGGTCAAGCGCCGCGGCAATCGCCGCTACTACCAGCATCACGAAGTGCTTCTGATCCGCCGCATCCGCGAACTGTTGTACGAGCAAGGCTTCACCATCAGCGGCGCCCGCAACAAGCTCGATGGCAGCAATGAGCCGGAGCAGCCGGAGATTCCGCAGCGTCCGGTCATCAGTCTGGACGAAGAGGGCATCGAACGCGTGCGCGCCGAGCTGCTCGACGTGCTGCAGATACTGCGCCCCAACGCTCAGGCATAAGCCGCACGCGCGGCGCATGCAAAAAGAAACCGCTGCTAGTCAGCGGTTTTTTTACGGCCGCATCGTGAGGCGTCACGTGAGAGGGCGAGAACACGGCACGTGCCGAGTGTGCAAGGCGCGATGCCTCTTCAAGAAAAAGGAAATCATATGCATCAAACATGGCGGCCGATGAGGCCGGACGACCTGGATGAGGTGATGGCCATCGCGTCGGTGGTGCATGAGGGTTTTTTCGAGCGGCGCGAAGTCTTCGGTGAGCGTCTCGCGCTGTATCCGCAAGGATGCTGGATCGCGCGGGCAATCGACGCCAGTGCGCTGGGTTATGCCGTCATGCATCCGGCGCGGCTCGGTCATCCGCCGGCGCTCGACAGCTTGTTGCATGGTCTGGATGCGCAGGCGGATTGTCTCTATCTGCACGATGTCGCTCTGCTGCCTGCCGCGCGCGGCGCAGGCCTCGGGCGCGCGTTGATGAACCTGCTTTCGGAATTGATGACGCGCGAATCGTATGCGTGCGCCGCGCTCGTCGCCGTGCATGGATCGGCGCCGTATTGGCGGTCCAGCGGTTTCGAGGTGCTGGCTCCGGTGACGCCGCAGTTACGCAAGAAACTCGACGGCTATGATGCGCAGGCGCTGTATCTGGTGAGAGGGAAGTGAGGCGCTGACAAGTCGCATCTTGCCGTGCTGATTTCATGCGCACCCAGCATTGCGGCTTGGAAATGTTATTCATGTTGCCTTGCGCAAATTTTGATTGCGCCCCGGAAACTCTTGCTGGGCGTGGTTTTCCGCTTGATAAGCAGCTGCGGATGAGCTTACAATTGTTGAAATTATTGCATCGCAACCGGGGAAGGGGCGATGCAATCGGCAGCGCCGGATCGGTAAGAAAAAAGAAGCAAAAAGAAGCAAAAAGAAGCTCTTATAAAAATAGTCGTCTCCTCACGGGAGTTGCAATGTCGGGTCGCCACAAGTCTCTGCTGGCAGCAGTCGCTGCCTTTTTGTCGCTGTCTTTTGCGGGTCATGCCATGGCGACGACGTCGCTATCGGCGGCGCAGGTGCTCACGCAATTCAATCTCGTGGTGCTGGGTGATGCCACCTCGGGTTCTCACGTGGACGGTCGTGCCTGGGTCGGTGGTTCGCTGACCGGTGGTGATTTCGTCCAGCATGCCGGTGACGCCGCTGCGTCCAATTACGCCGGGCTGACCGTCATGGGCAGTATCTCCAATGTGCACGTCAACGGCCTGGGTGCGGTGATCGGCGGTAGCGTCACGAATTCCACCGTGAACTCGGGCTCCAGCTATATCGGCGGCTCGGTGTCGGGCAGCAACCTGAATGGCCCGGCTTATGTGTCGGGCGGGAGCAGCGGCAGCAATTTCAACGGCGGCCTCAATGCGTCGCCCAGCGCGCTGATGCAGACCAACCAGCAGGCGGCGAGCTCCACCAATTTCGCCTCGACGCTCAATGGCTTGTCCGGCCAGCTCAAGGGTCTGTCGGGCAGTAGCACCATCTCTTTCAGCGGCGGCAAGGCCAGCTTCAATGCGGTGGCCGACGCGTCCGGCGTGGCAGTCTTCAACCTGGATAGCGGCATGAGCCAGCAGGTCTTCAGCGCCGGCGAATTCTCGTTCACCACCAACGGTGCTTCGACCATCGTCATCAATTCCAGCATCGCGTCGGCCACGATCGCCGCGAACTTTCTTGGGGGTCAGGCGCAATCGCTGGGCAAGACCCTCATCTGGAATTTCTACAACGCCAGCAGCCTGACCATCAATAGCCAGTTCGGCGGATCCATCCTGGCCACCAATGCGGCGTTGACCCTGAATCAGAATATCGAAGGCGGCGTATATGTGAAATCGCTCGCGCAGAACGGCGAAATCCACCTGCAGGCCTTCAATGGCAATCTGCCGGCGGTGGCAGTCGTGCCTGAACCGCAAGCCTATCTGTCGATGCTGGCCGGCTTGCTGATGATCGGTGGGCTGCTTGTGGTGCGCAAGCGCAAGGCGCGTGAGCGCCACATCGCGGATGCCGCGGGAGTGCTGGCCTGAGCGGTATGAAAAACCAAAGCGCCGAAGGATATCCGGCGCTTTTTTTTGCCTGAACGTATGTGCAGCTACAGGGGAGTGGTGCGCACATAAACCTGATCTCGTCCGGAAAGCGACTGCGCGATCTGCTGCAGGAGCTGATGGGTGGGGGCGGGCTGGCCCGCTGTTCCCATTAGCATGAACGCAGCAAAGGCCGCCAGCATGAGGCGGCCGCGCAGTACGCGTGCCGCCGGTTCCAGGCCGCGGCAGAACCACCAGGCGGCGAGGGCGCCCAACAGTAACCCAGTGGTGACCTCGGAAGCCGAATGCACCTTGATGATGAAGCGCGACAGACCGACGCTCAATACCAGTGCAGCGGCCAGCGCGACGGCAATCATGCGTTGCCGCTCCGGTTTGCCTTCGGTCAACAAGACTGCGACCGAAAGATAGAGCGCAGTGGCGGAAGCGGAGTGTCCGCTGATGCCGGTGAAGTTATAGTGATCTTGCCCCCGTTTCACGGACACCCCTATAAGCGATTAACTATCGCAATAGGAGGTGGACGATGACCAAGAGCAAGGCAGGCAGAAAGGGGCAGGAGTTCAGCCTGGAGTTCAGGCAGCAGGCACTGTTGCGAGCGGCCACAGAAGGGGTAACCACGGTGGCTCGTGATCTGGGGTTGCAGCCTGCCCAGCTGTACAGTTGGCGCGCCCAGGCGCGGCGGCACGACCAGGACGATCAGGCACAACGCTTGGAGTTGGCCGAACATGCACGGCTCAAACGTGAAGTGGCGCGGCTGGAGGAGGAGAACGCTT
>WNDX01000145.1 GCA_009914615.1 Herbaspirillum frisingense | reverse complement strand
GCAGGCCAAGGCTCATGTGTTTGACTACATTGAGGTTGACTACAATCGGATCCGGCTGCACTCGACCCTGGGCTACCTCAGCCCAGAGCAGTACGAGCTGGCCAATGTCGCTTAGATAGGTGTCCGTCAATCAGGGGCAAGATCAATCCGCCAGTTCCGCCGCCGCTATGGTCTGACGCCGCATGCCCTGCAACTGGACATGAAGATCAACCAGGCGCGTACGCTGTTACAGCAAGGCGCCAGCGCGGCCGATGCAGCCTACGACACCGGTTTCGCCGACCAAAGCCATTTCCACCGCGCCTTCAAATCGCGGGTGGCGGCCACGCCGCTGCAATACAGCAAGACCTGAACACCCCAGGCCTCACACTCACACCCGCGCCAGCGCCAGGGCAGCGGCCGCCACCATCAGCAACAGGCCGGCGCCGCGCTCCACCATCGGCAAGCCGCGGCGCAGCCAAGTCATCACGCGCCGCTGCGAGACGGCGCACACCAGCGCCGCATCCCAGGCGAACACCGCGCAGAACATCCACAGCCCGTACAGCAGCTTGCGCGACAGGCCGGTCTCTCCGTCCACCATCAGCGTGAACAGGCCGAAATAGAACATGCCGTTCTTGGGATTGAGCGCGGCCGAGAGAAAGCCCGCCCCCATGCCCGCGGCAAACCCGGCGCGCCTGTCCTGCGCTTCCGGCGCGCCATCCGGCAAGGTGGGCGCTTGCAGGCTCGACTGCATGAACCGCCAGCCCAGCCACGCCAGATAGATCGCGGCCAGCCATTTCATCGCCATCAGCAGCGCCGGGTTGTGCTGCAAGAGACTGAAGCCGCCCAGCGCCAGCGCGATATACATGCCATTGGCCAGCGCGATGCCCAGGCTGACGCCGATGCCGTTGCGCCGCCCGTGCCGCAGCGCGCCACGCACCAGCAGCAGGAAATCGGGGCCGGGGCTAGCCAGCGCCAGCAGATGCGCGCCCGCCAGCAGCAGGAATTCGGAAGAAGACATCGATGCGCCTCCACGCCTCATCAGGAAAGAAACGCATGCTAGGCCGCCCACGTCGGGCTGTATTGAACAAAATTGCGCGGGCCGCGAGGTGAAGCGCGAAGGAATTTCCGGTTGCCGCGCGCCGTTTCCTTGTGGAAAATGGATCGCGCGGCTTGCATGGCGCCGCACCCGGTTCATCCATAACGATCCTCAAGGAGACCTTCATGCCCTTCCCTTCCCCGCTGCGGCCATCCCGGCTCGCTGCACTGACCTCGCTGGCCGCGCTGGCCCTGTGCGCCGGCGCCTCGGCCCAGCAACTCACGCCGGAACAGCAGCGCTTCCACGATATCTACAAGGAATTGGTGGAAATCAACACCACGCACTCCGCCGGCAGCACCACCGCCGCTGCGCAGGCGATGCAGGCCGAACTGGTGAAAGCCGGCTTTGCGCAAGGCGACATCCAGATCATCGAACCCTTCCCCAAGAAGGGCAACCTGGTGCTGCGCTGGAAAGGCGACGGCAGCAAGCAGCCGCTGCTGCTGATCGCGCATATCGACGTGGTGGAGGCCAAGCGCGAAGACTGGAAGACCGATCCCTTCAAGCTGAAGGAAGACGACGGCTACTTCACCGCGCGTGGCTCCATCGACGACAAGGCCATGGCATCGGCCTTCGTCTCCATCCTGTCGCAGCTCAAGCGCGAAGGCTTCCAGCCCACCCGCGACATCATCCTGGCGCTGACCGCCGACGAGGAGCGCGGCGATGTCGAAAGCAACGGCGCCTGGTGGCTCTTCAAGAACAGGCCGGAACTGCTCAAGGCCGAGCTGGGCATCAACGAGGGCGGCGGCGGTGAGCTGTATCACGGCAAAGGCGCCAAACCCAAGCTGCACCGCGTCCAAGTGGCCGAGAAGCTGTACACCACCTACCAGTTGGAACTGCGCGACGTCGGCGGCCACAGCTCGCTGCCCACCACCAGCAATCCCATCTATGCGATGTCGGCCGCGCTGACACGGCTGGGCGCCTACCGCTTCCCGGTCAAACTGGCCGACGTGACCAAGACCTACTTCACGCGCAGCGCGCAATTCGCCAGCGGCCAGCAGGCCGAGGACATGCGCGCGGTCGGCAACGGCAGCACCGATGTCGCGGTGACCGACCGCCTGTCCACCGTGCCGCTGTACAACGCCCAGCTGCGCACCACCTGCACCGCCACCATGTTCAGCGGCGGCCATGCGGAGAACGCGCTGCCGCAATCGGCCAAGGCCACCGTCAATTGCCGCATGCTGCCCTTCGACGATCCGGCCGAGGTCGAGCGCCAGTTGAAGCAGGTACTGGGCAACGACAAGATCAGCATGCAGCAACTGGCCCCGCCCACGCGCAGCCCGGTGTCGCCGATGACGCCGGAGATTTCCTCGGTGGTGGAAGGCCTGACGCAAGAGATGTGGCCGGGCGTGCCGGTGATTCCCTTCATGAGCACCGGCGCCACCGACAGCCGCTTCGCGCGCAATGCGGGCGTGCCGATGTATGGCGTGTCCGGCCTGTTCACCGATCCGGCCGATCTGCGCACGAACGGACTGGATGAGCGGATCGAGATTCCGCGCCTGTATGAAGGGCGGGAATTCATCTACAGGCTGGTGAAGCGGCTGGCGTCCTGATCGCTGCTGGCATTGATGACGGACTTTCATCGTCGTCCCGGCCTTCGTCAGGACGACGGTGAAACGAGGAGGCGTCTGCAAAACAGGCAGACGGCCGATAGGCAAACGGCCTCTCAACCAGCAGACGGACATATCGTCATTCCCCAGGCGGAGTAAGATAGGCGCACTGCCATCATTGACCCGCACCCGCCCCATGAAACTCATCGATCCCATCGTCCAGTTCCACGCCGAACTGCAGAAGATCCGCCGCGACATCCACGCCCATCCCGAGCTCAGCTATGAAGAACAGCGCACCTCCGACGTGGTCGCGCAAAAGCTCACCGAATGGGGCATCCCGGTGGTGCGCGGCTTGGGCGTGACCGGCGTGGTGGGCATCATCAAGCACGGCGACAGCCCGCGCGCCGTCGGCCTGCGGGCCGACATGGATGCGCTGCCCATGCCCGAGCTCAACACCTTCCCCCATGCGTCCAGGCACGAGGGCAAGATGCACGCCTGCGGCCACGACGGCCACACCGCCATGCTGCTGGGCGCGGCGCATTACCTGTCGCAGCATCGCCATTTCGACGGCACCGTGTATGTGATCTTCCAGCCCGCCGAAGAAGGCGGCCGCGGCGCCGAGCGCATGATCCAGGATGGTCTGTTCGACAAGTATCCGATGGACGCCGTGTTCGGCATGCACAACTGGCCCGGCATCGCGGCCGGCCATTTCGGCGTGACGCCGGGGCCGCAGATGGCGTCCAGCAACGAGTTCCACGTCACCATCAAGGGCAAGGGTTCGCACGCCGCGCAGCCGCACAAGGCCATCGATCCGGTGATGACGGCGGTGCAGATCGCGCAGAGCTGGCAGACCATCGTCTCGCGCAACGCCAACCCGAACGATCCGGCCGTGGTGTCGATCACGCAGATCCACGCCGGCAGCGCCACCAACGTCATTCCCGACGAAGCCACCATGATCGGCACCGTGCGCACCTTCAGCACCCCGGTGCTGGACATGATCGAGCGCCGCATGCAGGAGATCGCCGAGCACACCGCGGCGGCCTTCGACGCCAGCGTGGATTTCCGCTTCAAGCGCAACTATCCGCCGCTGATCAATCACGAAAAGGAAACCGCCTTCGCCGTCGAGGTGCTGACCGAACAGTTCGGCGCCGATCACGTCGATGCCCGTACCGAACCGACCATGGGCGCCGAGGATTTCGCCTTCATGCTGCAGCACAAGCCGGGCTGCTACGTCTTCCTCGGCAACGGCGACGGCAGCCACCGCGACCACGGCCATGGATTGGGCCCCTGCAATCTGCACAACCCCAGCTACGACTTCAACGACGATCTGCTGCCCATCGGCGCGACCTATTGGGTGCGGCTGGCGGAGAAATTCCTGGCGGCGAAGTAAGCGTATCCGCAGGCCAGACGCCGCGATGAAAAACGGCGCCGGTTCATCCCGGCGCCGTTTTTCATGGCGAAGCTTGTCCCGGCCGCGTCAGTGCAGAATGGCCACGGCCTGCCGGCCATAGGCGATCAGATAGCCGCCGTGCTCGCGCTGCCAGTCGCGCGCGATCTCCATGTCGGGGAACCAGTTGGTCTGGAAATCGCGGAACATGCCGAGCTCGAAGCGATAGCGGTCCAGCAGCGCGGACGGCTGTGGATCGACCTTGTGCGAACAGATTTCCCAGCTCGGGTAACCGAGTTCGCGGGCCAGCATGTGCAGCACGTGCTTGAGTTGCAGGCTGGCGCGCAGCGGGTAGAGCTCTGCCACCGAGATCTCCGGCGTCACCTGCATGGCGACGATGCGGCGCAGGATGGGCAAGGCTTCGCTGCTGCGTTCGCTGCGCGCGGCGCGCAACAATCGCTTGGCGTAGCGCCGCAGAAAATCGCTGTTGGGCAAAGTACCGCCGAAACCGGATTCAGCGGCATGGATGGCGTGGGGGAATTGGGTTGACCACATTACGTTTCCTTTCATGCGTCGTTTCCCGCCACGACTATCAAGGTTCAACGTCTGTGTTCCAGAAATGGAAGTGTGCTGCAGACGGCAGGTGCATCGGCTTTCGCGGGACCAGGCGCCCTGCCGCGCCCGAGGCCGCATTCTATCCGCAGCCACATCGGCTTGCCAAGCCCATGGTGGCGCGGCTGCCACAGCCGTGTGGCGGCCTTGCCGGCAAAGCGGCAATGTTGGCGGGCCGCACGCTTTCGGGCATGATCGCGGAGACGCGCCCACGGGCGGCGTTGACCGATAACGACAAAAGGAGAAAACCTTGCAATTGCTCGCCACCGCCCTGCTCATCCTGATCGCCATCGAACACGTGTGGATCCTGGTGCTGGAAATGTTCCTGTGGACCCACCCCATCGGCCTGAAGACCTTCCGCCAATCGAAGGAAGCCGCCGAAGCCTCGCGCGTGCTGGCCGCCAACCAGGGCCTGTACAACGGTTTCCTGGCCGCCGGCCTGTTCTGGAGCGCAGCCACCGGCGAGCGCCCGGTGCAGTTGTTCTTCGTGCTCTGCGTGCTGATCGCGGGCATCTACGGCGGGCTGACGGCCAAGCGTTCGATCCTGTACGTGCAGGGCTTGCCGGCGTTGGTGGCGTTGATCGTGTTGCTGGCCGCCGCTTGAGCAGTCCACTCCCATCCTGACCGGCGTCGCCCATGAAACGAATCGCGCTTGCCTTGCTGCTGTTGCTCATCGCGCCGGCGCCGTTCGCGCAAGCGCTGGATTCGGCCGAGTGGTGGAACTACGAAGGCAGTCGCGATGGCCATCCTTATGCCGTACGGCTGGACATGGGCTTGCGCCGGATCTTTCCTGTTTCCGGCTTTCCCTATGTCGTCGTCACCGGCGTCGCCTACCCATCCGGTCGCGCCGACGGCCTGCCAGACCTGGACGACCAGAACCGGCTTGACGGGATCTCGGAAGCGCTGGCGGCTGCCATCGCGCGCAAGACGCGCAGCATCTACGCAGGCACCGCGGCCGGCGGCCGGGAACAACGCAACTACATCTACGTCAGCGATCCCAATGGTCTCGAAGAGCTGATCGCCGGCATCTACGCCAGACTCTGCCGTGGTTGCAAGACGTCCACGCAGATTCGCGCCGACGCGGCATGGACGGTGTACAGGGATTTCCTTTTCCCGGACGAGGAAACGCGCCGTCGCTATGGCTTGCGTGCCTACTAGCGCAGGATGCTCCCGCAGCGCGCCTTTTCTGAGTAAGCTCTGCATTCGGGAATATCCACAGCAAGGTTGCCAGAGATAAAGTTTTTGCGCAAAAGTGCCGATAATAGGTCTTCGCGCCGTATTTCGACGGCATCATAACGAAACGACAACTTTGCCTGCCGCATGACGTTGACGGCACGGCAACATCGAACCTGTTCGGGGGAAGGTCCATGAAACAAATCAAGCTCAACCTCAAGGACGACGTCTTCGAATCGCTGGACCGCGATTACAAGAACTTCGTGCGCCTGTCCACCAAGGTCGATTCCGGCTTTGTCGCCCCCTCCTTCGACGCCTACCTGCTGGCCAAGGTCTCGGAGAATCCGCACTTCCTGACCGAGGAGGCGGTGCATCACATGATGATCTCCGGCCAGTACGCCTGGGCCAAGCGCGCGATGGACAAGGAATTCCCGGACGTGGTGGCGATCCTGATCGAACAGGCGTCGAGCTACGGCTTCCATATCGCGGTGCGCCACGACTGGGGCACCGACGACCTGGTGGCGGCGTCCAAGGCATGGGCCACGGCCATCATCAAGCAGGCCAAGGGCGACGAGACGCAGATCGATGTGCTGGCGGCGCAGATCAAGTCGGCCTCCACCAGCATCGCAGTGGTGCAGGAAAAGCTGAAGTCGCCGGCCTCGCAACTGGCGCACGCCATGGTGCAGGAACTGCGCGAAACGCACGTGGCCATCGAGCACGCCTCCGGCCTGCCGGCACGCGAAAAGCTGGGCGCGCTGCGCAGTCTGCTCAAGCTGGGGCGCGCCTACGGCAATGTGTCGGAAAAGGCCGAGGCGGAGATGATCGGGCGTCTGAAGGCGAACAAGCCCTGGCTGTTCACCGAAGGGCCGAAGGGATTCTGGGGCCACGTCGCCGCCTGGTGGCGCGGGGTCTGATCGGGCAGCATCCAGACAAACAAGAAAGGCCTGCCGGTATTCATCCGGCAGGCCTTTTTGATGTCAGCGGCATGGCCGGCTGCGGCGTCACTCGCCGCCGTCGGCCTCGCGCAGCAGGCGGATATCGCCATACCAGGCTTCCACTTTCTGCAGCGTGTTGTCGGTATCGGTCAGCACGCCCACGCCGATCAGCCGGCCCGGCTTTTCGCCGAATACCTTTTCATAATCTTCGGCCACGTTGCGCTGGTATTGCACCCACTGGCCGACATGGGCCGGGCCGCTTTCGGCCACCATCATCTGGATACGGCCGGTGCGGTTGTTGGCGATGACGGTGCCGACCGGCGCCTTGTTTTCCCATATGTACATCAGCGTGGCATAGGGCAGGTCGTGCCCGGTGAGCAGCTTGGCGGTGTCGAACAGGATGGTGTCCATCAGCGAGAGCTTGTCATGGTCGCCGTCGAAGGCCAGCACGATGCGCACCGGCGAATCCTCGGTTTCGCGCTGGGTGTTGTCGGCGCCGGGGATCAGCGCCGAAGTCTTCCAGCTCCAGGTCAGCCAGGGCTTCTTGTTGACGTCGATGTTGACCTCGTGGCGCAGGCCCGACGAGGCTTGGTCGGCGTAGGCGCGCAGCACGGTGCGGCCGGCGTCGCCGATCAACTGGTATTCGGTGGTTTTCTTCTTGCGGGTCAGGACCAGCGGCTCCCAGCCCGACGGCAGGCCGTCGGGGGGATTGGTCGAGAACAGCGCCAGCGCCTGGTCCAGCCGGGCCTGCTTGGCGGCCGCTTCGGGCGACGGCGCCCGCTTCTGCCCGGCGCAGCCGGCCAGCGCCAGCGCCCCGGCTATGCAGGCGGCGGCCAGCAAGCCGCGCGCGACGACGGACGATCGGTTGGAAGACGCTGTGGAGCGCACGGCGGAACAAAGCGGAAGACGCAAATTCATGAAGGCAAACCGGAAGAACGGCCACCCCGGCCGCGAACGAAGGCTAACAGGAAAAAACACCTGCAAGGAATCGGGGAAAACCCTATGACGGAGAAAAACCCGGGCAGCCGCCATCAAAACATGGCGACGGCCCCGCGCTGGCCGAGAACAAACCCGGAAATAACCCCTAAATCCGTTTGGCTCAGTTTTGCTGGCGCAGGATCTGGATGAACATCTTGGCCAGCGAGGACAGCGTGGTGTTCTTGCGGGTGACGATGCCGTAATGCTCGATGCGCGTCTTCAGGCTCACCGGCAGGATGCCCAGCATCTGCTTGGCGGCGAAGAAGTGGGCAATATCCAGCGGCATCACGGCCACCATGTTGGACTGCGCCAGCATGGTCACGGTGACGAAGGGCGAGGCGGTCTCGATCACGTTGCCCGGCACCTTCACGCCTTCCAGCTTGAATTCATGCTCGATCCAGATGCGCATGGGCATATTGCTGGAATACAAAATCCAGGATGCGTCCGACAATTCCTGCAGGCGCACCTTCTGGGCCATGGCCAGCGGATGATCGACGCCGCTGACGATGCACATCGGTTCGCCGCGCAGCATCTCGTAGTTGTACAGGTTGGGCTGGGAGCTGACCGAGGAGCGCCCTATCATCAGATCGATGCGGCCCTGATCCAGCAGCAGCAGTTGCCGCGCGCTGGTGTCTTCGGTGATCTCGATGGAAACGTCCGGCTGGATCTCGCGCAGCCGCGTCAGCGCGCGCGTGACGAAGGGCGCCGCGCCCATGATGGTGCCGATGGCCAGGCGGCCGCCGCGGCCGCTGATCATGTTCTGCAATTCGTCGCGCAGGTTGGCCACGTCGCTCTGGATCAGGCGCGCGTAGCGGATCACGCAGCGGCCCAGTTCGGTGGCTTCGATGCCGCGCGGCGAGCGATCGAACAGGGTCACGCCCAGCGCGTCCTCCATTTCATGCAGCGCCTTGGTGGCCGCCGGCTGGGTCATGTGCATGACTTCGGCCGCCTTGTGCAGCGAGCCTTGCTCGTCGAGCGCCGTCAGCAGCGCGACCTGGCGAAAACGTAGGCGGCTGACGATGGAACCGACCGAAGGCAGCTCCCCGCCGTTGGTCTGGAGTTGGTTATCACCCGATGAATTAAGCTCATTAGACATCGTTATTCAAGCCTCTTATATTCGGTCCTACGAAAAACCACAATGCTAGCGCATCTATCAAGCCGCCAAAGCGATGCGTGAAAAAAGCTCAGGAGACTTTTGCAGAATCGATCTGGCAGCGCAGCATAATCCTGCCGGGTGCGAATCCCGCGATGCCGTCCACCACGCAGCGACGCACGGTAAAGCGCCAGTCCGATTCCGCAACAGCCGACCATAACGGAGATCGCGCTGTGAGCAACAAGAACTAGCATCGGAGACAAGGTGAGGCTGATTCAATTCACGGATCGCGAAGGCGCGCGCCGCGTGGGCATCGTCCACGGAACGAACATCCAGGCGCTGGCGCAGGTCGCCACCATGCGCGAACTGGCGCTGGCGGCGATACGCAACGGCAATGGCCTGGAACGCCAGGCGCAACTGCTCAATGCCGGCCCATCCGAAGAATACGCGGCCATTCTCGACGAACAACGCATCCTGGCGCCGCTGGATCACGAGGATCCGGCGCACTGCATGATCTCCGGCGCCGGCATCACCCACCTGGGTAGCGCCTCGACACGCGACAAGATGCATCGCCGCCTGGACAGCGAGGAAATGGACAAGACCGACACCCAGCGCATGCTGGAATGGGGCGTCGAAGGCGGCCGTCCGGCCAAGGGCCAGTCCGGCGCGCAGCCTGAATGGTTCTACAAGGGGGACGGCAGCATCGTGGTCGCGCCCGGGCAGGCCTTCCCCCGCCCGGACTTCGCGCTGGATGGCGGCGAGGAGCCGGAGCTGGTCGGCCTGTACGTGATCGACGATGAAGGCTGCCCGCGCCGCCTCGGTTTCGCCATCGGCAACGAATTCTCGGACCATGTGATGGAGCGCAGGAATTACCTGTACCAGGCGCATTCGAAGCTGCGCTTCTGCTCCTTCGGCCCGGAACTGCTGGTGGGCGCGCCCCCCGCGCACCTGACCGGCATGACCCGCATCCGTCGCAACGGCCGCGTGATCTGGGAACAGGAATTCCTGACCGGCCAGGACAACATGTGCCACGCCATCGAGAACCTGGAGTACCACCACTTCAAGTACAACCAGTTCCTGCGGCCGGGCGACGTGCATGCGCATTTCATGGGCGCGGCCAACCTGTCGTTCGCCTCCAGCGTGCGCACCGAGCCGGGCGACAGTTTCGAGATCAGCATCCCGGATTTCGGCGCGCCGCTGGTGAACGGCATTGCGGCGGCGCCCACCCGGTTCCGCCCCGGCGGCGTGAAGGCGCTGTAAGCGAGCGCGCCGCAAAGCGGCAAGAACAGATATCAGCACCCGCAACACCAAGCCACCTGGCATCAGGCCCGACAAGAGGCCGCTCACCGGTAGCCGGATCCTTTTCCCGCACCGACGGCACGCCAGGCCCCGACCTCAGGCAAACAAGAAAGGAGACCACCTCATGCAGAACCCCGCTCCCACCCGGCCAGGGACGGCGCCATGCCGCCGCCGCATCGCGTAATCCCCTCCTGTCCGCAAACCCGGAGTATCAATGAATTACACATTCGATTTCATGAGCGTGTTCGCCAACTGGGATCGCCTGCTGGTGGGCGCCTGGCTGACGGTGCAGCTCTCCGCCCTGTCGATCGTGCTCGGCTTCGTGGTCGGCACGATCTGCGCGATCGCGTACAAGAGCAAGAACCGGCTGTTGCACGGGCTGGTGAAGGCTTACGTCGAGATCATCCGCAACACGCCGCTGCTGGTGCAGGTGTTCCTGGTGTTCTTCGGCCTGGCCAGCATCGGCTGGAAGCTCACCGCCGAGACCGCCGCCGTGATCGCGCTGACCCTCAACGTCGGCGCCTACACCACCGAGATCATGCGCGCCGGCATCAATTCCATCCATCCCGGCCAGATCGAGGCAGCCGAATGTCTGGGCATGTCGCGCTTTCACGTGTACTGGCACGTGGTGCTGCTGCCGGCGGTGGAACGCGTCTATCCCTCGCTGACCAGCCAGTTCATCCTGCTGATGCTGGCGTCGAGCATCACCTCGCAGATCTCGGCCGAAGAACTGACCGCCACCGCCAACCTGGTGCAGTCGGAAACCTTCCGCAGCTTCGAGGTGTATGCAGTGATCGCGGTGGCCTACCTGGCGCTGTCCTTCCTGTTCCGCGCGGCATTCTGGCTGATCAGCCAGGTCGCCTTCGTCCGCAAGCGCAAGCTCGGCACCAATCTGTAAGGAGACCAGGTCGTGAATTCATTCAGCTTCTTACACGTTGAATATCTCCTGCAGGCTGCGGTCTGGACCGTGATCCTGTCGCTGGTCGCCTTCGTCTTCGGTGGCGTGGCCGGTATCGTGATCGCACTGTGGCGCGTGTCGCCCAACAAGGCGCTGCGCTCCATCGCCAGCTGGTACATCCAGGTCATCCAGGGCATTCCGCTGCTGGTGATCCTGTTCGTGGCCTACTTCGGCCTGGCGATCGCCGGCTTCAAGCTGACGCCGCTGGTCGCGGCCGGCATTTCGTTTGCGATCTACTGCGCGGCCTTCCTCGGCGAAATCTGGCGCGGCTGCATCCAGGCGGTGCCCAAGACCCAGTGGGAAGCGTCGGAATGCCTGGGCTTCAACCGCTGATCTTGCCCCTGATTTACGGACACCTATCTAAGCGACATTGGCCAGCTCGTACTGCTCTGGGCTGAGGTAGCCCAGGGTCGAGTGCAGCCGGATCCGATTGTAGTCAACCTCAATGTAGTCAAACACATGAGCCTTGGCCTGCTCCCGTGTGGCGAGGTGTTCACCATGGATGGCCTCGACCTTCAGACTGTGGTTCCAACTCTCCATTGCTGCGTTGTCGTAGCAGTTGCCTCTGGCACTCATGCTGGCGATCAAAGCGTATTGCTCCAACAGGGCGCGGTGCTCGCGCGAGCAGTATTGGCTACCACGGTCA
>WNDX01000144.1 GCA_009914615.1 Herbaspirillum frisingense | reverse complement strand
TGAGTGACCACAATTCATCGTCGACAAGTTCTTTAGGCATCGCATCCCGTCAGGAAAAACAAGACAGGAAGTTAACATCAAGTCGGGGAAGTTAACAGCCCCGAAATTTAATTTTGCAACAGCCTCTTATGCGTCCTGGCACTGGATCTTCCTGATGAACGTGCCGTTCGGCATCGCGGCGCTGGCCGCCGTGATGACGGTGGTGCGCAACGAGCACGGCGCTAGCAAGCGGCCGCTGGATCTGGTTGGCTTCTTCCTCTCCGGCGCGGCCCTGACCTCGCTGCTCTACGGCACCGAGATCGCCAGCCACATGGAAGCCAACATCAAGGTCGCGCTGGGCTTCGTCGCGCTGGGCGTTGTACTGGGCTGGTTCGCCTGGCGCCATATGCAGCGCACCGAACATCCGCTGCTGGACTTTTCCAATCTGAAGATACCGACCTATTCGGTCACCGTCATCACCGGCTCGCTCACCCGCATCGGTATCGATTCCGTGCCTTACCTGATGCCGCTGATGTTCCAGATCGGCTTCGGCCTGACGGCGTTCCAGTCTGGCTTGCTGCTGCTGGCCACCGCCCTCGGTAACCTGGGCATGAAGGCTTTCACCACGCGCATCCTGCAGCGTTTCGGTTTCCGCCGCGTGGCGGTGAACAACGCGGCGATCGCTGGCTGCCTGATCATCGCCTGCGGCTTGCTGACGCCCGGCACGCCGCTGCCGATGACGCTGGCGGTGATCTTCTGCTACGGCCTGTCGCGTTCGATGCAGTTCTCGACGCTGGCCACGCTGGCCTACGCCGACATCAGCGACGCCCGCAAGTCCTCGGCCAGTACGTTGTGGAGCGTGGCGCAGCAGATGACCATCGGCATGGGCATCGCCTTCGGCGCGCTGGCGCTGCGCATCGCGGCTTATGTGCGGGGCGAGTCCATCGATGCCGGCGCGCATTTCACGCTGGGCGATTTCCAGTGGGCGTTCGCCCTGGCGGGTGTGGTCACGCTGATCTCGGTGCTGGGCTATCGCGGCCTGGCGCGCGATGCCGGCAGCAATATCGGCGGAGGCGTGCGCCCTGGCGCGGCCAGGCGCTGATCCTTACCTGACGGCGGAGAAGCGCTCGGCCAGCTTCTGGCGGCGGAACTGTTCGACGATGAAGTCAACGAAGACCCGTGTCTTTGCCGGCATCAGCCGCGCCGCCGTGAAGTAGAGCGAGAGCATGCCGCCATCCACGTACCAGTCCGGCAGCACGCGCACCAGCGTGCCGCGTTCCAGATAGATCACCGCATGCGGCATCGCCACCAGCGTGATGCCCAATCCCTTTTCAGCGATCTCGCAGGCGACGTTAGGGTCGCTCATGGTCATCTTCACCTTCAAGTCCACCGGCGCCTGTTCGCCGGCGCGGTCGCGGAGCGTCCAGGCCCGGATGCGGCCGGTCTGCGGCGAGCGGATCAGGATGCCGTCGTGCTGCGGCAGATCGGCCGGCGTGCGCAGGGGCGGGTGACCGGCGAGGTAGGCGGGCGATGCCAGCAACACGCGGTGCGCCGGCGCCAGCTCGCGCGCCACCACGCCGGGGGACAGTTCGATGCCGCCGCCGATGGCGGCGTCGAAGCTCTCCGCAATCAGGTCAACCGGACGGTTGTCGAAATGCCAGTCAGGTGAGATGCCGGGATAGCGTCCGAGGAAGTCGCTCAGCAGCGGCACGACATATTCGCGGCCGAAGCCAGTGCCCATGCTGACCTTCAGGATGCCGGCCGGCTGCCCGCCGGCGCTGGCAAGATTGGTGATGGCATTGCGGATCGTCTCCAGTCCGCCGCCGACTTCCAGCAGGAAGCGCTCGCCTGCTTCGGTCATCGTTAGCTTGCGGGTGCTGCGATGGAACAGGCGCACGCCTAGATTGGTTTCCAGTCGCGCCACATTCTTGCCGACCGCCGCCGACGTCAGGCCGAGCCGGCGCGCGGCGGCCGAGAAGCTGCCGGCGTCGGCGGCGGTGACAAAGCATTCGATGCTGGACATGGTTTCCATGGCGAGGGGTGCCGCCGGTGGCGCGCAGAAGTGAATATTCGCTCGATTTTAAACCTTTGGTTTAAAAAGAAGATAGTGATTGCCGGCTAGTCGCAACATAATCGATTGAGGATACTTGCTTCAACCCACTCGGGTTCACCCTCAACCAAACAAGAAGCAAGATCATGAACAAGCCAACCAACACGACTTCCCTGAACGGCAAGATCGCTTTCGTGCAAGGCGGCTCGCGCGGCATCGGTGCCGCCATCGTCCGCCGTCTGGCAGCAGAAGGCGCCACCGTGGCGTTCACCTACGTCACCTCACCGGCGCCGGCTCAGGCGCTGGTCGCGGAGATCGAAGCGGCCGGCGGTCGCGCCCTGGCGATCCAGGCCGACAGTTCGGATAGCATTGCACTGAAGCAAGCCATCAGCATCACCGCCGAGACGTTCGGCGGTCTGGACATTCTGGTCAACAACGCCGGCGTGCTGGCGCTGGGTCCGATCGAAGAATTCTCGCTGGAAGACCTGGACCGCACCCTGGCCGTGAACGTGCGCAGCGTGTTCGTCGCCACGCAGGAAGCCGTGCGCTACATGAAGGAAGGCGGCCGCGTGATCACCATCGGCAGCACCAACGCCGACCGCATGCCGTTCGCCGGCGGCGCCGCCTACGCCATGAGCAAGTCGGCCATCGTCGGCCTGACCAAGGGTCTCTCGCGCGACCTCGGTCCGCGCGGCATCACGGTCAACAACGTGCAGCCCGGCCCGGTGGACACCGACATGAATCCGGCCAACAGCGAGTTCGCCGATTCCTTGAAGGGTTTGATGTCGCTGGCGCGCTACGGCAAGGCAGAAGAGATCGCCAGCTTCGTGGCCTATCTCGCCGGTCCGGAAGCCGGCTACATCACCGGCGCCAGCTTGATGATCGATGGCGGTTTCTCGGCCTGATGCTGTAGTGGCAATGGATGTAAAAACACCGTCGTCCCCGCGCAGGCGTGGACGACGGTGTTTTTTACGAGAGAGAGCGGGGCGGTCGGAGATCGCGTGGCTTACGCGAACAGCCGCGCCAGCTCCACGCCCGGTTCCGGCGCGCGCATGAAAGCTTCGCCCACCAGGAAGGCATGCACGTCGGCGTCGCGCATGCGCTTGACGTCGTCCGGCGTGGCGATGGCCGATTCGGTGATTACCAGCTTTTCCGGCGGAATGCGCGGCAGCAGGCCCAGCGTGGTGTCCAGCGTGGTCTCGAAGGTGCGCAGGTTGCGGTTGTTGATGCCCAGCAGGCGGGTCTTGAGCTTGAGCGCGGCATCCAGCTCGGCACTGTCGTGCACTTCCACCAGCACGCTCATGCCCAGTTCGTGGGCGCAGGCTTCCAGTTCGGCCATCAGGCCGTGATCCAGCGCGGCCACGATCAGCAGGATGGCGTCGGCGCCCCAGGAGCGGGCCTGGTAGACCTGGTACAGGTCCATCATGAAATCCTTGCGCAGCACCGGCAGCGGGCAGGCCGCGCGCGCCTGCTTCAGGTAGTCGGGCGAGCCGTGGAAGAATTGCTCGTCGGTCAGCACGGAGAGGCAGGCCGCGCCGTGTTGCGCGTAGCTGACGGCGATCTCGGCCGGCTTGAAATCGGGGCGGATCACGCCCTTGGAGGGCGAGGCCTTCTTGACCTCGGCGATCACGCCGGCCTGGCCGGCGGCGATCTTCTCGCGCAGGCCGCTTTCGAAGCCGCGCAGTTCCGAGCGCAGTTCGCTGTCGGATTCGACGTCGCGGCGCAGGCTGGCGAAGTCGCGCTGTTTCTTGGCGGCGCGGATTTCCTCCGCCTTGACGTCGAGGATCTTGTTGAGGATGTCGGACATGGGATTCCTAAAGGTTTATTTGCGTTCGTCGAGCGCCAGGCGCACCGCCAGCGCGCCCAGCATGCCGCCCATCAGGTAGCGCTGCGCGCGCAGCCAGCCCTGGTTGCGGGCGAAGAAGCCGGAGATGGCCGCGGCCGAGAAGACGATCATGGAATTGACCGAGAAGCTGATCGCGATCTGCACCACGCCCAGCACCACGCTTTGCAGCAGCACGCTGCCGTGGTCGGGATGGATGAATTGCGGGAACAGCGACATGTAGAACACCGCCACCTTGGGATTGAGCACATTGGTCAGGAAACCCATGCGGAACAGCGTGGCCGGCGAGTCGTGGGGCAGGTCGCGCGTCTGGAACGGCGAGCTGCCGCCGGGTTTGACGGCATTCCACGCCAGCCACAGCAGGTAGCCGGCGCCGATGAACTTGACGATCTCATAGGCCATGGGAATGGCCAGGAACAGCGCCGTCAGTCCGAAGGCCGCGGCCGCCATGTGCACCAGGAAGCCGACCGCCACGCCGCACAGCGAAATCATGCCGGCCGCGCGGCCCTGGCAAATCGAGCGCGAGACGCAATAGACCATGTTCGGTCCGGGCGTGAGCACCATCACCAGCGAGGCGATGGCGAAGATCAGCAGGTCGTGGGGGGCGATCATGGTCGGTCTCCTGGTGGATGGATTACAGCTTGCCGCCGAGCTGGCGCGTCACCTGGACGAACTGATCCAGCTTGGCGCGCGCGGCGCCCGAGGCAATGATGGCGCGCGCCGTTTCGATGCCTTCGGCGATCGATGCCGCTTTGCCGGCGGCATACAGCGCGGTCGCCGCGTTGATCAGTACGATGTCGTGCACCGGGCCCGGCTCGCCGGCCAGCGCTTCGAAGATCTTGTCCTTGGACTCGGCGGCATTGGCCACTTGCAGATTGCGGCTGGCGAACATGGACAGGCCATAGTCTTCCGGATGGATCTCGTATTCGCGGATCTCGCCGTTGACCAGTTCGCCGACCATGGTGGCGCCGCCCAGCGTGACTTCGTCCAGGTTGTCGCGGCCCCAGACCACGATCGCATGCTGCGCGCCCAGGCGTTGCAGCACGCGCACCTGGATGCCTACCAGGTCGGCATGGAACACGCCCATCAGGATGTTGGGGGCGCCGGCCGGGTTGGTCAGCGGGCCGAGGATGTTGAAGATGGTGCGCACGCCCAGTTCCTTGCGCACCGGCGCTGCGTGCTTCATGGCGGCGTGGTGATTGGGGGCGAACATGAAGCCGATGTTGGTCTGGGCGATCGACTGCGCGACCTGTTCGGGCTGCAGGTTGATGTCGGCGCCCAGCGCTTCGAGCACATCGGCGCTGCCGGACGAGGACGATACGCTGCGCCCGCCGTGCTTGGCCACGCGCGCGCCGGCCGCCGCCGCCACGAACATGGAGGCGGTGGAGATATTGAAGGTGTGGGCGCCGTCGCCGCCGGTACCGACGATATCCAGCAGGCCGGTGGTGTCGGCCATCGGCACCTTGGTCGCGAATTCGCGCATGACCTGGGCCGCGGCGGCGATTTCGCCGATGCTTTCCTTCTTCACGCGCAGGCCCATGGTCAGCGCGGCGATCATGACCGGCGACATTTCTCCGCTCATGATCTGGCGGAACAGCGTCAGCATTTCGTCGTGGAAGATCTCGCGGTGTTCGATACAGCGCAGCAGCGCTTCTTGCGGGGTGATTGCCATTATTTTGTTTCCCTTGGAGTCGATGTGGCCGGACGCGCTTACGCGTGCGCGCTGCCGGTCAGGAAATTCTTCAGCAGTGCGTGTCCGTGTTCGGACAGGATCGATTCGGGGTGGAATTGCACTCCCTGCAGGTCGAATTCCTTGTGACGCACGCCCATGATTTCGCCATCGTCGGTCCAGGCGGTCACTTCCAGGCAATCGGGCAGCGTGGCGCGCTCGATGGCCAACGAGTGGTAGCGGATCACCGTATAGGGCGTCGGCAGATCCTTGAACACCCCCACGCCGGTGTGCGCGATCCTGGAAGTCTTGCCGTGCATGACTTGCTTGGCGCGGATGATGTTGCCGCCGAAGGCTTCGCCGATGGCCTGGTGGCCCAGGCAGACGCCCAGGATGGGCAGCTTGCCGGAGAATTCCTTGAGCAGATCGACGCAGATGCCGGCCTCCTTGGGGCTGCAGGGGCCGGGGGAGAGGCAGATGCGCTCGGGGTTCATCTTGCGGATGTCATCCAGCGTGATCTCATCGTTGCGGATGGTCAGCACTTCTTCGCCCAGTTCGCCGAAGTATTGCACCAGGTTGTAGGTGAAGGAGTCGTAGTTGTCGATCATCAGCAGCATTTAGATTTCTCCGTCCAGGCCGTCTTGCACTTGTTCGGCTGCGCGCAGCACGGCGCGCGCCTTGTTTTCGGTTTCTTCCCATTCCATTTCCGGTATCGAGTCGGCCACGATGCCGGCCGCGGCCTGCACGTACAGCGTGCCGTCCTTGATGACGCCGGTGCGGATCGCAATCGCCACGTCCATCTCGCCGCCGAAGGAGAGATAGCCGCAGGCGCCGCCGTAGATGCCGCGCTTGGTGGGTTCCAGCTCGTCGATGATCTCCATCGCGCGTACCTTGGGCGCGCCCGACAGGGTGCCGGCCGGGAAGGTGGCTTTCAGCACGTCGAGGTTGGACATGCCGGGCTTGAGGATGCCTTCGACGTTGGAGACGATGTGCTGCACGTGAGAGTATTTCTCGATCACCATCTGGTCGGTGACCTTGACGCTGCCGGTGGTGGCGATGCGGCCGATGTCGTTGCGCGCCAGGTCGATCAGCATCACGTGTTCGGCGATTTCCTTGGGGTCGGCCAGCAGCTCGCGCGCCAGTTGCTCGTCGCGCTCGATGGTCGAGCCGCGCGGGCGGGTGCCGGCCAGCGGGCGGATGGTGATCTTCTTCTGGCCTTCGCCGATGGATTCGTTGCGCACCAGGATCTCGGGCGAGGCGCCGACGATCTGCATGTCGCCGAAGTTATAGAAATACATGTAAGGCGAGGGGTTCAGCGAGCGCAGCGCGCGGTACAGCATCAGCGGCGAATCCACGTAGGACTTCTTCAGGCGCTGGCCGATCTGCACCTGCATCAGGTCGCCTGCCATCACGTATTCCTTGGCGCGGGCCACGGCCTTGAGATATTCGTCCTTAGGGAATTCGCGCACGGTCTCGGTGCGCACCGAACCGGTGGTGACCGGGGCATCGGCCGGGCGACGCAGCATCGCGCGCAGGTCGCGCAAGCGCTGGCGGCCCTTGGAGAAGGCTTCTGGCTGGGTCGGATCGGCATAGACGATCAGGTAGAGCTTGCCGGAGAGGTTGTCGATGACGGCCAGTTCTTCGGTCAGCAGCAGTTGGATGTCCGGCAGGCCCAGGGTGTCCTTGGGAGCGGTGTTTTCCAGGCGTTTCTCGATGTAGCGCACCGCGTCGTAGCCGAAGTAGCCGGCCAGCCCGCCGCAGAAGCGCGGCATGCCGGGGCGGATCGCCACCTTGAAGCGCGCCTGGTATTGCGAGATGAATTCCAGCGCATTGCCTTCGGCGGTCTCGATCACGGCTTCGTTCTTCAGCACTTCGATGCGATTGCCGCTGCAGCGGATCTTGGTCGAGGCCGGCAGGCCGATGAAGGAGTAGCGGCCGAAGCGTTCGCCGCCCACCACCGACTCCAGCAGGAAGGTGTTCTTGCCGGCGTTGTGGCTCTGGGCCAGCTTCAGGTAGAGCGTCAGCGGGGTTTCCAGGTCGGCGAAGGCTTCGGCGATCAGGGGGATGCGGTTATAGCCTTCGGCGGCCAGCGATTTGAATTCGAGTTCGGTCATGTTTCACTCCAGACCGCTATTGTAGAACACGCAGCCCTGGCCTCTTGCGGCTGCGCGCGCGCAATGCGCACGTACGGCCGTGGCTGGGTGCGGACTCTCGTCAGCGGTTTCGTTGATGGAATTGCAGGGGATGCGGTGTTACAACAAACGTCCCGGTCGCGCGTGCGGCCGGGGCAGGCGTCAGTTACTGAGCCTGGAATTGCCAGCGTCGCCACAGCCAGGCCTCAGGGGCGGCTGTAGGTTGGGCGGTGCGTTTGTTGTTGCGAAACATGGATGTGTTGGTCGCGGTTTGGTGTGTTGACCGGTGTAGTGACAGGGCGTCAATCCACCGAAATTTGCTGCGCTGCTTCAAGAAGCGTTTGAACTATACCATCCGAATCGACATCGTGTATAGATTCGCCGTGGTTGTAGCCATACGGCACGTTGAGCACGCGGCAACCGGCCGCGCGCGCCGCCTGGGCGTCGTTGCTGGAGTCGCCGATGGCCACCACCTGCGCCGGCGGCAGGCCGAAATCGGCGCACACCTGCAGCAGCGGCATGGGATCGGGCTTCTTCTTGGGGAAGGAGTCGCCGCCATAGACCACGTCGAAGAAGCCGCGCAGGCCCTTCTTGTCCAGCAGCGGCAGCGTGAACGAGACCGGCTTGTTGGTCACGCAGGCCAGGCGCAGGCCCTTGTCCTTCATGGCTTGCAGGCCTTCCAGCACGCCCGGGTAGAGCGCCGAATAATCGCCGTTGATCGCCAGATAGTGCTCGGTATAGGAATCCAGCGCCTGCTGGAAGTACTGCGCCGCCTCGTCTTCGGCGTAATCCACGGCCAGCACGCGGCGCAACAGGTTCTCGGTGCCCTTGCCGACGAAATTTACAATGGTTTCCTGCGCCAGCGGCGCCAGGCCGAGGTCGGCGCGCATGCGGTTGACGGCGACGTGGAAGTCGGCCGCGGTATCCAGCATGGTGCCGTCGAGGTCGATGATGGCGGCCTTGATGTTGTTCAGCTTGGTCATGAGCGCGGGAAACCTTGGATCGAATCGGGACGGGAGGTTCAGACCTGGGCCAGCTCGGCGCGCATGGCGTCGATCACGGCCTTGTAGTCGGGCTTGCCGAAGATGGCCGAGCCGGCCACGAAGGTATCGGCGCCGGCTTTGGCGGCGGCGGCGATGTTCTCGATCTTGATGCCGCCGTCCACTTCCAGCAGGATGTCGCGGCCGGATTCATCGATGCGGCGGCGCACTTCGGCGATCTTCTTCAAGGCTTCGGGAATGAAGGACTGGCCGCCGAAACCGGGATTGACCGACATGATCAGCACCATGTCCAGCTTGTCCATCACGTGATCCAGGTAATGCAGCGGAGTGCCCGGATTGAACACCAGGCCGGCCTTGCAGCCGTTGTCGCGGATCAGTTGCAGCGAGCGGTCGATGTGCTCGGAGGCTTCCGGGTGGAAGGTGATCAGGTTGGCGCCTGCCTTGGCGAAGTCGGGGATGATGCGATCCACCGGCTTGACCATCAGGTGCACGTCAATGGGCACCTGCACGTGCGGGCGGATCGCTTCGCATACCAGCGGCCCGATGGTCAGGTTGGGTACGTAATGATTGTCCATCACGTCGAAGTGGATGAAATCGGCGCCGGCGGCGACGACATTGCGCACTTCCTCTCCCAGGCGGGCGAAATCGGCGGACAGGATGCTGGGGGCGATACGGTAGGTCGGCATGGCTGGAATGATAAGGATGGCTTGATCGACGGCGGGCCTCTGCACGGGGCCGCAAAAGGCGTTATTTTACTCTCTTGGACGGCCCCGATGAGCTGACGAAACGTGGCGGCTTGCGTTGCGTGCTGAATTCGTGTGCAATCTGGGGTGTCCGCGGCACGCCCGGCGCCGACGGCAAACGATAACCACAATATAGGACATCCACATGGCAGCGTATGAGTTCACGGTGACGGTCAAGACCCAGTATCTGGAGGAACAGTCCGATCCATCGCGTTCGCACTACGTGTTCGCCTATGCGATCACCATCGTCAATACCGGCACGGTGGCGGCGCAGCTGATCTCGCGCCACTGGGTCATCACCGACGCCAACAACCACGTCGAAGAGGTGCGCGGGCTGGGCGTGGTGGGGCACCAGCCCTTCCTGCAGCCGGGCGAGCAGTTCGAATACACCAGCGGCACCGCCATGAAGACGCCGCAGGGCACCATGCACGGCGAGTATTTCTGCGTCGCCGAGGATGGCGAGCAGTTCGACGCGCGCATTCCCGAATTCGTGCTCTCGCTGCCGCGCACGCTGCATTGAGCCGGCTCGCGGCGGTCGCTTTTCTCTCCTCTATATGAAGCAGGGATGAAGGCCGGATGCGGCGCGTGGATTTTTTACCCGCCGCCGCTGTCTTTCTTGTCGCGTGCCTTTTGTGGCGCCACCGGCCGCCCGTTCTTTTCCTTGCGTCCCGAGAACATGGTCCACCAGACGATGAAAACCAGGACAAAGAAGGCGGCGCAGGCCTCCAGAATCAACCACAACATGAACCAGTCTCCGATGTTATTGAATCGTTTTACACGCGTTGTACGTTTTTCCGCGCTCAAGCGCCTCAGTGTACCCGCAATGGCGGTCTCGGTCGCCGTGCTGCTGGCCGCCTGCCAGACCACTCCGCCGCCGGCCACCACCACCCCGCCGCCGGGCAAGCCGGTGGCCCAGCCCGGTCCCGCGATGCGCGCCACCAGCTTTGCGCAACTGCCCGGCTGGAACGACGACGACCTGCGCGAAGCCTGGCCGGCGCTGCAATCCTCCTGCTCGGCGCTGATCCGCAAGCCGGAGTGGCGCGCCGCCTGCAGCGCGGCGCAGCAGGTGAATGCCTCCGATCTGGGCTTCCTGCGTTCGTATTTCGAGACTTATTTCACGCCTTACCAGTTATTCAACCCCGACGGCACCGATACCGGCCTGGTCACGGGCTACTACGAGCCGCTGCTGAAGGGCTCGCGCCGCCGTGCCGGTCCCTAGCAGACACCGCTGTACCAGGCGCCGGAGGATCTGCTGACCATCGACCTGGCCAGCGTCTATCCGGAACTGAAGAACCTGCGCCTGCGCGGCAAGGTGGTGGGGCGCAAGGTCGTGCCTTATCCGACCCGCGGCGAGCTGATGCAGTCCAACAGCCTGGCCGGCAAGGAAATCGTCTGGGTGGACGATCCTATCGAAGCTTTCTTCCTGCAGGTGCAAGGCTCGGGCCGCGTCTATCTGCCGGAATCCCGGGAAACCATCCGCCTGGCCTACGCCGACCAGAATGGCCGTCCCTACAAGTCGATCGGCCGCTACCTGGTGGACAAGGGCGAGATGGAGCTGTCGCAGGCGTCGGCCCAGAACATCAAGGCCTGGGTGCAGGCCAATCCGGCGCGCAAGGAAGAATTGCTGAACGCCAATCCCAGCTATGTGTTCTTCCGCGAGGAGAAGCTGCCCGATCCGTCCAAGGGGCCGAAGGGTGCCCAGGGCATCCCGCTGACGCCGCAGCGCTCGATCACCATCGATCCGCAGCATGTGCCGCTGGGCGCGCCGGTATTCCTGGCGACCACCCAGCCTAACAGCGACCGCCCGCTGCAGCGCCTGGTGGTGGCGCAGGATACCGGCGGCGCCATCCGCGGCGTGGTGCGGGCCGACTATTTCTGGGGCTTCGGCGACGAGGCCGAGGACAAGGCCGGTTCGATGAAGCAGCGCGGGATGATGTGGGTGCTGCTGCCCAAGGGCATGAACCCGCCGTCCGGCAACTGAGTTTCCTGGCTGCAATGAAAAAGGCCTGATCCGTGCTGGATCAGGCCTTTGTTTTTGGAAGATCGTTTCTGGCGATATTTCGCCTACATATAGCAGAGCTTCATCTATCTCAGCACCAGGACCGGGATGGTCGAATGGGCCAGCACCTTTTGCGTCTTGCTACCGAGAAACATGCGCGACAGACTGATCTTGCCCCTGATTTACGGACACCTATCTAAGCGACATTGGCCAGCTCGTACTGCTCTGGGCTGAGGTAGCCCAGGGTCGAGTGCAGCCGGATCCGATTGTAGTCAACCTCAATGTAGTCAAAC
>WNDX01000143.1 GCA_009914615.1 Herbaspirillum frisingense | reverse complement strand
GGCTGCACTCGTTTCGGCGCCTGAAGATTCGTTACGAACGCTATGCTCATATCCACGAAGCCTTCCTGTCATTGGCTTGCGCCTTGATTTGCTGGACCCGGTTAAAACAACTTTTAAAATAATTTCGCAACAGCCTCTTAGTGCCGAAGATCCGGTCGCCCGCATCGCCCAGGCCCGGTACGATGTAGGCATGGTCGTCGAGGTGCGAATCCAGCGAGGCGACGTACAGTTTCACGTCCGGATGCGCATCGGCAAACACCTGGACGCCTTCGGGCGCCGCCACCAGCGCCACGAAGATGATGTGCGAGGCCGGCACGCCGCGCTTCTTCAGCGCATCCACGGCGTACACCGCGGAGTTGCCGGTGGCAACCATCGGGTCGCACAGGATCATGATGCGGTCTTGCAGGTCGGGCAGGCGCACCAGGTATTCCACCGGCTGGTGGTTTTCGTCGCGATAGACGCCAATGTGGCCGACGCGCGCAGAGGGGATCAATTCCAGCAGGCCGTCGCTCATGCCCACGCCGGCGCGCAGCACCGGGACGACGGCCAGCTTGCGGCCGGCGATCACCGGCGCTTCGTAGGTCACCAGCGGGGTCTCGATGGTCTCGGTGGTCAGCGGCAGGTCGCGCGTGATTTCGTAACCCATCAGCAGCGTGATCTCGCGCAGCAGGTCGCGGAAGGTGCGCGTCGAGGTACGCTTGTCGCGCATGTGCGTGAGCTTGTGCTGGATCAGCGGGTGGTTGAGGATGAAGAGATTCTTGAAGCGCGGATCTTGTTTCATGGCAAATGCGAAGGCTGTGTTGGTGCGGCGCCGGCCGCGATGTCGCATTGTCTCACGGCGCGGCCCTGCGAGGAATCTCGCGCCGCCGGAGGGATCAGCGGCGGCCGAACATCATCTGCTCGGCCAGCAGGTCGCGCGCCGGCGGCAGCAGGTCGATGGCGCCCAGCGACAGGCCGAGCGCAGCCTGCAGCGGCGACCCTTGCGACGAGCCGGCGAAGACGCGCGCCATCAGGTCGGTGAGACGAATGGTCAGGCCGCGATCCTGGTCGCGCTGGCGATCGAAGGCCTGTAAGGCTTGCGGTGAGAGATCGCGCGCCAGCACGTCGGCCAGCACGCGGGCGTCGCGCAGGCCGAGGTTGAGGCCCTGGCCGGCCACCGGGTGCAGGGTTTGCGCGGCGTTACCGATGGCGACCACGCGGCGCGTCTGGCCCGGCTTGGCGTTCAAGCCCAGCGCAAAGGCATGGCGCTGGCCCACGCGCGTGAAGCGGCCGACGCGATCGCCGAACGCGCGGTTTAGCGCCGCCAGGAAGGCCGCGTCGTCCAGCGCCAGCAGGCCTTCGCCGGTGGCCGGGCGCACGCACCAGACCAGCGCGTAGCCGTCGTCCTGTGGCAGCAGGGCCAGCGGGCCTTCGTCGGTGAAGCGCTCGAAGGCGCGATGGGGAATGGCCTGGTCGGCGCGCACGTGCGCGATGAGGCCGAGCTGATCGTAGTCGCGCTGCACGCTTTTTTGCCGCTGCTCGCCGAAGACGCCGCCTTCGGCCTGGATCGCCAGTGTGGCGCGCAGCACGCGCCCGTCTTTCAGCGAAACGGTGACGTGGTCGTCTTCCTCGGCCAACGTCTCCGCTTCGGCAGGGCGGAACAGGCTCAGGCCCAGCGGCGCGGTCGCCGCAGCCAGCGCCTGGTTGACGTCGCCATAGCGCGCGACATAGCCCAGCGCGGGCAGATCGTAGTCCTTGCGGTCCAGCAGCGTGCGGCCGAAATGGCCGCGGCGCGAGACATGGATTTGTTCGATGGCGGTAGCGCTCTTGCCCACGGCATCCCAGGCGCCCAGCTCTTCCAGGATCTGGCGGCTGCCGTAGGAGAGGGCGATGGTGCGCGGATCGGCGGCGGCTTGTTCCGGCGCCTTCATGTCGATCAGGGCGATGCGTGCGGCGTCGCGGCCGCGACGCGCCAGCAGTCCGGCGACGCTTTGGCCGACCGGGCCGCCGCCGCAGATGATCAGGTCGAAGTCGTCGGGTGTCATGGTGCCGGGAATGCCAAGTAGTGAGAGGGGATGGGACGATCCGCCATTGTAGCGAACCGGCATGCGCCGGAATTGATCCGGCGCATGCCCGATGGAGACAGCGCTGCGGGCTCAGCCCTGGCGCATCAGTGCTTCGATGTCTTCCACCTTGGTCGGCGCGCCAGTGGTCAGAATCTCGCAGCCGCTGGGCGTGACGTGGGCATCGTCTTCGATCCGGATACCGATGTTCCAGTATTTCTCCGGCACGCCTTCGCCGGGACGCACATAGATGCCCGGTTCGATGGTCAGCACCATGCCCGGCTGCAGCGTGCGCCAGGGCTTGCTGCCGTCGGCGTTGACCGGGTCGCGGTAGTCGCCGACGTCGTGCACGTCCATGCCCAGCCAATGGCCGGTGCGGTGCATGTAGAACTGGCGGTAGTCGCCTTTGTCGATCACGTCTTCCAGCGAGCCGACCTTGCTCTTGTCCAGCAGGCCGGTGTCGAGCATGCCTTGCGTCAGGATGCGCACGGCGGCGTCGTGGCCGTCCATGAAACGCTTGCCCGGCGCGGTCTCGGCGACGGCGGCGACCTGTGCGGCCAGCACGATTTCGTACAGCTCCTTCTGCGGGCCGCTGAACTTGCCGTTGGCAGGGAAGGTGCGGGTGATATCAGAGGCGTAGCTGTCCAGCTCGCAGCCGGCGTCGATCAGCACCAGGTCGCCGTCCTTGAGTTCGGCGTCGCCGGCGCGGTAGTGCAGCACGCAGGAGTTGGCGCCGGTGGCGACGATGGAGCCGTAGGCCGGATACTGCGAGCCGTTGCGGCGGAATTCATGCAGCAGTTCGGCTTCCAGGTGGTATTCGCGCAGGCCGGGACGGGAGATGCGCATGGCGCGGCAATGGGCTTCGGCGGAAATCACGCCGGCGCGCTTCATGAGGTCGATCTCGTAGGCGTCCTTGAACAGGCGCATGTCGTCCAGCAGCACGCTGACATCGACCACCGAGCCGGGCGCGGCCACGCCGCTGCGCGAGAGCGCGCGCACGCCTTGCAGCCAGCGTTGCAGTTGGGCGTCGCGCTTGTCGTCGTGGCCCAGGGCGTAATACACGGCGGGCGCGTCGGCCAGCAGCGCCGGCATGCTTTTGTCGAGCTCCTCGATGGGATGGGCGGCGTCGAAGGCGAATTGCTGCTGCGCGGCTTGCGGACCGAAGCGGTAGCCATCCCAGATTTCGCGTTCCAGGTTCTTGTCGCGGCAGAACAGGATGCTGCGGTTTTCCTTGCCGGCGACCAGCACCAGCACCGCTTCCGGCTCGGCGAAGCCGGACAGGTAGTAAAAGTAGCTGTCGTGACGATAGGGGTAGTCGGCGTCGCGGTTGCGCATGACTTCCGGCGCGGTCGGGATGATGGCGACGCCGCCGCCGGCTTTCTGCATGCTGGCGATCAGGCGTTCGCGGCGGGCGGCGAAGGGCGTGGCGTTGAAGCTCATGGACGTGATCCTCCTGGCGGCTGGTTCAGTTCTTCCAATTGATCGATGGTGCCGACGTTGTGCCAGACGCCACGATAGACGTCGCCGCCGACCTGGCCGCGCGCGGCGTATTCGCGCAGCAGCGGGCCGAGCTTGGCGTGTTCGCCGGGGGCGATGGCGTCGAACATCTGCGGACGATAGACGCCGATGTTGGCGAAGGTCAGCTTGTGTTCGCCTTCATTGGCGATGGCAAAGTTGTTGAGCGCGAAATCACCGGCGGGATGGAAGGACGGATTCTTCACCAGATAGATCCAGGCCACGTCGCGCTTGTCCAGCGGCAGCGGATTGCCCCAGGGATCTTCGTCCTCCAGCACGCCCTTGAGTTCTTCGAAATCGAAATGCGGACACCAGATGTCGCCGGAGACGGCGATGAAGGGTTCCTCGCCCAGCAGATGGCGCGCCTTGGCGATGCCGCCGGCGGTTTCCAGCGCCGTGCCTTCGGCGGAATAATGCAACTGTGCGCCGAAACGGCTGCCGTCGCCCAGGGCTTCTTCGATCATCTGGCCGAGATGGGCGTGGTTGATGACGATCTCGGTGATGCCGGCGCGCACCAGTGACAGGATCTGCCACACGATCAGCGGGCGGCCGCGCACCTTGAGCAGCGGCTTGGGGCAGGTGTCGGTCAGCGGACGCATGCGCTCGCCGCGGCCGGCTGCGAAGATCATGGCTTTCATCGTGCGCGCTTCCTCAGAACGTGTAACCGAACTTGGGGGCGTGTTCCTGCTCCAGCTTCTCGATCAGGCGCACCAGCGGCGTGAAGGCGACGTAGCGGCGCGCGGTCTTGAGGGTGTATTCCATGACCAGCGGCATGTCCTTCAGGTAGGCGTCCTTGCCGTCGCGGTGCCACAGGCGGGCGAAGATACCCAGTATCTTCAGGTGGCGCTGCAGACCCATCCACTCGAAATCGCGGTAGAAGGCGTCGATGTCCGGCGCCACCGGCAGGCCGGCGCGGCGTGCCTTTTCCCAGTAGCGGATGGCCCAGTCCAGCACCAGTTCCTCGTCCCACTGGATGTAGGCGTCGCGCAGCAGCGAAACCAGGTCATAGGTGACCGGGCCGTACACTGCGTCCTGGAAATCGAGGATGCCGGGGTTGCCCTTGGGCAGCGCCATCAGGTTGCGCGAGTGGTAGTCTCGGTGCACATAGACTTGGGGCTGCGCCAGGTTGTTGGCCAGGATGGCGTCGAAGGTCTTGCTCAGGACGGCGTTCTGTTCCTCGGTCAGCGTCACGCCCAGATGCTTGCCGATATACCATTCGCGGAACAGCTCCAGCTCGCGCAGCAGCAGCGGTCGGTCGTATTCGGGCAGGGCGTCGGGCTTGCTTTGCGCTTGTAAAAGTACCAAGGCATCGATCGCATCCATGTATAGTTTGTGCGCGCTGTCGGCGCCGAGCTGGCTCAGGTAGGTGGTCGAGCCCAGGTCGGTGAGCAGCAGGAAGCCTTGTTCGGCGTTCTGGGCAAGGACCTTGGGCACCGTCACGCCGGTGGCGCCGAACAGGCCCGCCACCTTGATGAAGGGGCGAACGTCTTCCTGCGGGGGCGGTGCATCCATGACAATGGCGGTGCCGCCAGCGGGCGTATCCACACGGAAATAACGGCGGAAACTGGCGTCGGCCGAGGCCGGACGCAAGGTGGAAGACAGCACCGGCGTATCGGTGAGGGTATCGAGCCAGGCTTGCAATTCGGACAGGCGGAGATCGGGGGCAGAACTAGGTGAAGACATGAACTATCTGAGGAATTCGTTTGACGTGTATGAGTTCCCATATAATAAGGGATTGAATTCAAAAAATCCGCCTGCACGGTGTCTTGCCACTCTTTTCATGATCCGGTTTTCCAAGTCTTTATCTGAACGCACTGTCAACTGGCGGCTGGCGCGTCTGTTTTCATCGGCAATGGTGGTCGTTTCGGCGTCCAGCCTGCTGCCGCTGACCGTCCACGCGCAGATGACGATGCCGGCCCCGGCCGCCGCGCCCGCCGAGGACAAGGATGCCCCGGTCAACGTCAGCGCCGAGCAGATGACTGGCCGCCCGGACCGCCAGGTCAATCTCGACCGCGACGTCGAAGTGATCAAGGGCAGCACCACCATCAAGGCGGACAAGGCCGAATACCGCATCATCCAGGACGAAGTCGAGGCCACCGGCCACGTCTGGATGCAGCGCCTGCAAGACCAGTACACCGGTGACCATGCGCAGATGAACATGGGCTCGGGCGCGGGGTTCGTGACCAGTCCGACGTATCTGATCGGCAAGAACGGCGGGCGCGGCAAGGCGGAGCGTATCGATTTCCTCTCGGACGACCAGGCCCACGTGACGCAGGGTACCTACAGCACCTGCGAGGCGCCGGATCCGGACTGGTATCTGCGTGGCGATACCATGGATCTGGATAGCGGGCGTGATGTCGGTACCTTGCATGGGGGACTGCTGTATTTCAAGGGCGTACCCATCCTGGGATCGCCGTGGATGTCGTTCCCGCTGTCGGGAGAGCGCAAATCGGGCGTGCTGCCGCCGACTTTTGGCGCGACCAGTACCGGCGGCGCCGAGCTGGCGGTTCCTTACTATTTCAATCTGGCGCCCAATTATGATTTGACGCTGATTCCGAAGTACATCGCGCGACGCGGTCTGCAGCTTGGCGCGGAAACGCGCTATCTGGGCGATACTTATTCAGGCGTTACCTATGTCGAGGGCATCCAGGATCGTGTCACCGGTACGGGCCGCTATTCGCTCTCGTCGATTCACAGCCAGACGTTGGCTCCCAACCTTCAATTGGCGTGGAACATCAATAAGGCGTCGGACAACGATTACCCCTCCGACTTCTCTCATTCGATCACCGGTAGCACGCAGCGCTTGCTGCCGCGCAACGTCAGCTTGACCTACTCCAGTACGTACTGGAGTGTCTCCGCGTTGGTATCGAAGTATCAGTTGCTTCAGGACGTCGACAATCCCATTTCCAAGCCTTATGACCGCGTACCGCAAATCGTCTTCAACGGTAACCGCTACGATGTCGGCGGCTTCGATTTCAACACTGTCGCTGATTTCACCCGCTTTTCCAACAGCGATCTGATCGGCGGCGACCGTGCCTATGTGACGCAGTCGGTGTCGTATCCCATCATTCGTCCGGGATACTTCATCACACCCAAGGTCATGCTGGACGCGACCAGCTATCGTTTGAACAACGTTTCTCCGGGGCAGCCGACAAGCTTGTCGCGTACGTTGCCCACGCTGTCGCTGGATTCCGGATTGATCTTTGAGCGGGAATCGGCGCTGCTGGGTCGCAGCATGACGCAAACCCTGGAGCCTCGCCTGTTCTACGTACGTACACCGTATCGCGATCAGTCGCAATTCCCGGTCTTCGACTCCGGCTTGGCGGATTTCAATTTCGCGCAGATATTCAGCGAGAACCGTTTCGCCGGGCATGACCGCATCAGCGACGCCAACCAACTGACCGCAGCCGTGACGTCGCGCTTCATCGAGGAAAACGGCTTGGAACGCTTGCGTATGGCCGTGGGGCAGCGCTATTACTTCGCCGATCCCAAGGTCGGCATCAGCGGTACGACTACCACGACGTTGGGCAGCAAATCTGATCTGTTGCTGGCGCTGGGCGGCCAGATTTCCAAGGAATTCTCGACCGACAACTCCGTCCAGTACAGCGAGACGCTGCGCCAGATGGTGCGCTCGACCTTCGGCATCCGCTGGCAGCCTGCGCCCAAGCGCGTGCTGAACCTGCAATATCGCCTGGACCGGACTTACGTGAATCCGCAGACCGGCTTGCTCGATCCGCTCAAGCAGGTGGACGTGTCCGGCCAATGGCCGCTGACGCAGCGCATCTACGCCGTGGGCCGGGTCAACTACTCGATTCCCGACAAGACCGTCGCCGAAGGCCTGGCCGGCTTCGAATACAAGGCCGATTGCTGGGTCTTCCGCGTCGTGGCGCAGCGTATCCCGACCTCGTCCACCAAGGCGTCCACGGGCTTCTTCATCCAGCTCGAACTCAATGGCTTCTCCAAGATCGGTTCCAATCCCATGGATGCGATCAAGAGCAGCGTCCCCGGCTACCAAAATGTGAACCTGCCGGACAGCATGTCCAGCAACAACTTCTAACTTTTTCCGAACCAACCGTTTAGCTCATGCGTAATATGCGTACCCCACTCCTCGCAAAAACCAAAACAGTGACCGCGCTGCTGTGCATGCTTGGCGTGATCAGCAATGCGCATGCGCAGTTCGCGACCACCATCATTCCGGTGGCGCCGTCGGAAACAACGCCGCAGCAAGCGCCCAAGGCGCCGGCTGCCGCCAAGCCTGTCGCCACGCCCGCAGCATCCGCGCCGGCCGCGCGCATTGAGCCGCGTCCGGTCGATTCCATCCTGGTCGTGGTCAACAACGAAGTCATCACCCGCCAGGAAGTCTGCGATCGCCTGGCCAGCGTGGAAAAGCGCATGGCCTCGCAGAACGTGCAGCTACCGCCACGTAATCAGCTGGTGCGCCAGCTGGTCGAGCGCATGATCGTCGAACGCGCGCAGGCGCAGATGGCCAAGGAAAGCGGCATCGTGGTCGATGACGCCATGCTGGACCGCGCCATGCAGCGCATCGCCGAGCAGAACAAGCTGTCGATGCCGGAATTCCGCGCCCGCCTGGAAGCCGAGGGCATGGTCTATGCCTCGTTCCGCGAAGAAATCCGCCGAGAAATCCTGAGCCAGCGCCTGCGCGAGCGTGAAGTGGACAACAAGGTCATCGTCACCGAATCCGAGGTGGACAACTATCTGGCCGCAGAAGCCAATGCTGGCGGCCAGCGCCAGGAGCTGGACATCGCCCAGATCCTGGTCCGTGTGCCCGAAAACGCATCGCCCGAGCAACTGGCGTCGCGCCGCGAACGCGCCGAAGACGTGCTGCGCCAGCTGAAGACCGGCGCCGATTTCGCCAAGACCGCGGCGGCCTATTCCGATGCTTCCGACGCCCTGTCCGGCGGCGACCTCGGCTGGCGTCCGGCGGAGCGCCTGCCGCAGCTGTTCCTGGACGGCGTGGCTTCGCTGCAGGACGGCCAGGTCAGCGGCATCCTGAAGAGCGGCAATGGCTTCCACATCCTCAAGCTGGTCGGCCGCCGCGCCGCGGGCGGTACCCAGGCCGCCGCGCCGGCGGTGCAGCAGACCCACGTGCGCCACATCCTGATCAAGGTCAATCAGGTGACCACCGCCGCTGACGCCAAGCGCAAGCTGAGCGAGCTGAAGGAGCGCCTGGACCATGGTTCGGCCACCTTCGAAGAACTGGCCAAGCTGTACTCCAACGATCTGTCGGCATCCAAGGGCGGCGATCTGGGCTGGGTGTATCCTGGCGACACCGTGCCTGAATTCGAGCGCGCCATGGATCAATTGAAGCCGGGCGAAGTCAGCCAGCCGATCGAATCGCCGTTCGGCTTCCACCTGATCCAGGTGGTCGAGCGCAAGACTGATGATGCCTCCAAGGAGCGTACCCGCCAGGCGGCGCGCCAGGCCATCCGCGAGCGCAAGATCGATGAGGCCACCGAAGACTGGATGCGCCAGATTCGCGACCGCGCCTACGTCGAATACCGCAACGACGAATAAGGCGCTGGCCGCCCGGGGAGCGCCGACAGGCGTTCCCGCGTCACCGACGAGCAAGCAGCCGGCCCTGTCGCCGGCTCTTGCATTTTTGAAGCCCGTTTTTCAGCCCCTCTCTTTCACGCCATGAACCGATCCATCATCGCGCTCACCTGCGGCGAACCGGCAGGCATCGGTCCCGAAATCTCCCTGCGCGCCGCCTGGGAGCTGCGCCGCGACGTGCGTTGCGTGCTGCTGGGCGACGCCGCGTTGCTGGCCCAGACCGCGCACGCCATCGATGCGCAGATGCGGGTGGCGGCGATCTCGATCCAGGCCTGGCGCAACAGCGGCCTGCCGAATTTCCCGGCCGATTGCCTGGCGATCATCGATTGCCCGGTAGCCGAGCCGGTGCGGCCCGGGCAGCTCGATGCGCGCAACGGCCGTGCCGTGCTGCAGACGCTGGATATCGCGGTGGAAGGCGCGCTGAGCGGCGCCTTCGCCGCCATCGTCACGGCGCCGCTGCAAAAGAGCACCATCAACGATGCCGGCGTGGCCTTCACCGGGCATACCGAATACCTGGCCGAGGTCACCAAGACCCCGCAAGTGGTGATGATGCTGGCCGGCGGCGACGCGCCGCACCTGCGCGTGGCGCTGGCCACCACGCACCTGGCGCTGAAGGATGTGCCGGCGGCGATCACCGCCGACAGCCTTGCGCGCACGCTGGACATCATTCAGGCCGACCTGCGCGGCAAGTTCGGCATCGCCAGCCCGCGCATCCTGGTGACCGGCCTGAATCCGCATGCCGGCGAGAACGGCTATCTCGGCCGCGAAGAGATAGCCGTGATCGCGCCGGCGCTGCAGGCAGCACAGGCACGCGGCATCGACGCCCGCGGACCGTATCCGGCCGATACGCTGTTCCAGCCCAAATACCTGGAAGACGCCGACTGCGTGCTGGCGATGTACCATGACCAAGGCCTGCCGGTATTGAAGTTCGCCAGCTTCGGCCACGGCATCAATATCACGCTGGGCCTGCCGCTGATCCGCACCTCGGTCGATCACGGCACCGCGCTCGACCTCGCCGCGCGCGGGTTGGGGCACGCCGATCACGGCAGCATGGTGGTGGCGATCCGCGCCGCCGCCGACATGGCCTTCAGGCAGAAAGGCGTGGACGCCTCCGCCTGATGCATCCGCGCAAGACACGACAAGACAAACCATGAAACACATTCCGCGCAAACGCTTCGGCCAAAACTTTCTGACGGATGATGTCGTGCTGCACGACATCATCCGCTCCATCGCGCCCGAAGCCGACGATGCCATGGTCGAGATCGGTCCCGGCCTGGCGGCGATGACCTCGCTGCTGCTCGATACGGTGCGCCATCTGCACGTGGTGGAGCTGGATCGCGATCTGGTCGAGCGTCTCAACAAGCGCTTCGACAAGGCGCGCCTGACCGTGCATTCGGCCGACGCGCTCAAGTTCGACTTCGCCAGCATCCCGGTGCCGGAAGGCCGCAAGCTCCGTGTGGTGGGCAACCTGCCCTATAACATCTCCAGCCCCTTGCTGTTCCATCTGGCGGCCATCGCGCCGCAGGTGCGCGACCAGCATTTCATGCTGCAGAAGGAAGTGGTGGAACGCATGGTGGCCGAGCCCGGCGGCAAGGCCTATGGCCGCCTGTCGGTGATGTTGCAATGGCGCTATCACATGGAACTGGTGTTCGTGGTGCCGCCGAGCGCCTTCGACCCGCCGCCGAAAGTCGATTCGGCCATCGTGCGCATGATTCCGCTGGCCCAGCCCATGCCCTGCGACGAGGCCTTGCTGGAGCAGGTGGTCACCAAGGCCTTCTCCCAGCGCCGCAAGGTGATCCGCAACTGCGTGGCCGGCCTGTTCACCGAAGATGAACTGCGGCAAGCCGGCGTTGATCCCCAGGCCCGGCCGGAAACGGTGCCGGTGGAACAATTCGTGGCGCTGGCCAACCTGCTGGGCGCCCGCCAGGCCTGAACAGGGCGTTCAGCGGCTTCCAGGCGGGTTCCGGTTGCAGAAAGTCACATTCGAGGTGTGACTCGTAAGAACTGTAACCAAGTTTCATAATCGATGGATTTCGAGATTTGCTGACATATAGTTGAATCGTGCCGCGACAGATAGCGGACTTATTTGACAGGAGCCAATCATGGCCAGCAAAAAAATCGCATCGGTGTTGATCGCCACCACCCTTCTTGCTTCGGCAGCCGTCGTCAGCACGCCAGCCATGGCGCACGGCCGCGGCAACGATGGGGTCGCGATTGCCGCCGGGATCATCGGCGCCGTCGCCATCGGCTCCCTGATCGCCAACGCCAATTCCGTCCCGGCCCAGCCGGTCTACCAGGCGCCGCCGCAGCCGGTGTACTACCAGGCCCCGCAGCAGGTGTATTACCAGGCGCCCCAACAGGTGTACTACGAGCAGCCGCGCTACTACGCGCCGCCGCCGCGTCCGGTGCGCTACGTTGAGCGCACCGAGGTGCGCACCTACCGCTACGATGATCGCCCGTCCTATTACTACGAGCGTTGATCGCCGGCATCCCCGGTCTTGAGGAAAAAAGGCAGCCTGCGTGGCTGCCTTTTTTATTGCCGGAGGCGTGATCGAAGCCCGGACGGAAAATGAAAAAGCCCGCGGACATGCGGGCTTTCTTGCGTGCGACGCCGGCTTCTTCAGTCAGGCGCGCCGGACTGTTCCTTTTTCTGGATGAACTCGATCTTGTAACTGACCTGCTCCCCTAGATTAGTACGGCAATGATGTAGAGTCTGCCCCATACGGAGGCAGCATGAAGAAACGATTTACCGAAGAGCAAATTATTGGCGTACTCAAGGAAGCCGAAGCCGGTATGAAAG
>WNDX01000142.1 GCA_009914615.1 Herbaspirillum frisingense | reverse complement strand
GAAAGCGTTCTCCTCCTCCAGCCGCGCCACTTCACGTTTGAGCCGTGCATGTTCGGCCAACTCCAAGCGTTGTGCCTGATCGTCCTGGTCGTGCCGCCGCGCCTGGGCGCGCCAACTGTACAGCTGGGCAGGCTGCAACCCCAGATCACGAGCCACCGTGGTTACCCCTTCTGTGGCCGCTCGCAACAGTGCCTGCTGCCTGAACTCCAGGCTGAACTCCTGCCCCTTTCTGCCTGCCTTGCTCTTGGTCATCGTCCACCTCCTATTGCGATAGTTAATCGCTTATAGGGGTGTCCGTGAAACGGGGGCAAGATCAGCACGCTCTTGACGATCATCTCGGACGGTGGCGCGTACATGCGGTCGAGATCGATGGTGTCGGCGGGGATAGTGGACATGGCGATGCTCCGGTCATCATGGGTACGGACAGCATAAGGTCGCTCCGCCTGGCGGTGATAGACTATCCATGCCATTCAATAACCCAACTGCGCCACCATGACTCCCGACCGGCTCAAGCACAAGATTGCCCGCGCCTCGCTCATCGGCGGCGAGGATCCACCGCTGGCGGCGCTGGCCGGGCGGCAGAGCGATGCGCGTGAATCCGGCCCGCACCATCACGCCACCGGTCAGTTGATCGGCTTGCTGTCGGGCTTGCTGAGCGTGCGCACGCACATGGGCGCCTGGGTGCTGCCGACCACGCGCGCGGTGTGGATTCCGCCGGGGCATGTGCATGCGGCGCGTTCGCATGGGCCGTTCGACGGCTGGGCGGTATATGTCTCGCCGCGGGCTTGCGCCGGCCTGCCGCCGCAGCCGTGCGTGATCGCGACGACGGGTTTGCTGCGTGAGGCAGTGCTGCGCGCGGCCGAGTGGGAGATCGCTCCGCTGGAAGCACGGCAGCAGCGCCTGGCGCAGGTGATCCTGGATGAGATCGGCGCCGCGCCGGCCGATACCTTCATGCTGCCCATGCCCGGCGATGCGCGCTTGCAGCGGATTGCCGGCGCTCTGGTCGATCGCCCCGAGGATGATCGCACGCTGGAAGCATGGGCGGCCTGGGCGCACGTCGCGCCGCGTACCCTGAGCCGGCGCTTCGTCGAGGAAACCGGTTTCAGCTTCACCGCCTGGCGCCAGCGCGCGCGCCTGCTGCGGGCGCTGGAATTGCTGGCGGCCGGCAGGCCGGTCACCTCCATCGCGCTGGAGCTGGGTTATGACAATGCCAGCGCCTTCATCGCGCTGTTCAAGCGCACCTTCGGCACCACGCCGGGGCGCTACATGACGGCGAACCTGCCTCGTATCTGAGGCGTTTGCTGCTGCCCCAATCCCGCGTCGAGATGGCTTACAGCTTTGCCGCAAACACCGTCAGCTCCGCCACATCGGACGGCCGTCCGCCGCGCAGCAAGGCGATGTCGCGCATCGGCGGATTGCCGAACAGGCGCCGGTATTCGCGGCTGAACTGCGAGACGCTTTCATAGCCGACCCGGAAGGCGGCCGTGCCGGCGTCCAGCGCTTCGGTCAGCAGCAGGCGGCGCGCTTCGTGCAGGCGGATCTGCTTCTGGTATTGCAAGGGACTCAGGCGCGTGATCGCGGTGAAGTGGTGATGCAAGGTGGAGACGCCCATGGCCGCCATCTCGGCCAGGGTTTCGATGCGCACCGGTTCGGCGTAGTGGTCGCGCAGCCAGTTGATCACGCCGGCGATGCGGTTGCCGCGGGTGTCGTGCATGGCAATCTGCCGCAATTGCGCACCCGCCGGGCTGACCAGCAGGTGATAGATGATCTCGCGCAGCACCATGCGGCCCATCACCGGGATGTCGCGCGGGGTGTCCGCCAGGGCCGCCAGCCGCGCCACGGCGTCGAGCAGGCCGGCCGTCACCGGTCCCAGCATCATGCCCGATCCGGTGTCGCCGGCGGCGATGCCATGCAGATCGATCTCGCCGCCGACTTCCTGCACCGCTGTTAGATCCAGGCTCAGCAGTATCGACAGGAATGGGTAGTGCGCGCTGGCCGCGCACACCTGCGAGATGGTGGGCAGATCGACCGAGGTCAGCATGAAATGGCTGGTGTCGTATTCGTACGCCTGAGTACCCAGGATGACGTGCTTGCTGCCCTGGACGATCAGCGACAGGCTGGGCTGGTATATGTACGATGCCGGCGGGCAATAGCCGTCGCGCCGGTAGAGGAACAGGCCGGGCACCGGGCTGTCGTGGTCGCCTTCGGCCGGCAGACAGCCTAGCATGCGCGCAGCCAGGCGGGCGCGCGCGGCGGCGCATTCATCGTCGTCGCGGCGGCCCTGATGGGCCTGGAGGTCGGTGGTCAGCAGCATGCACGCATGGTAGAGCGCGCTTCGCGGCCGCCGCAAGCGGCCGGCGTGCGGTTCAGAGAATCGGGCAATCTTTAGGAAGAATCGAGCTAACCGGAGCCGGTTGCCGGCAGCTAGCATGCGCTTAGTTCTTCCCAGCCAAAAGGAGCCATGATGAAGACCATCGGATACGCAGCCCGCGACGCGCACAGCCCGCTCGCGCCCTTCCATTTCGAACGGCGCGCGCTGCGCGACGAAGACGTGGCCATTGAAATCCTCTATTGCGGCGTCTGCCATTCCGACCTGCACCAGTCGCGCAACGACTGGAGCGAATGGGGCGCCACCCTCTATCCTTGCGTGCCCGGCCATGAAGCCATTGGTCGCGTGGTGCAGGTGGGCAAGGCGGTCACCCGCCACCAGGTGGGCGACGCGGTGGCGGTGGGCACCATCGTTGATAGCTGCCACCACTGCGACCAATGCCATCGCGGCGAGGAGCAGATGTGCCGCGAGTTTCCCACGCTGACCTATAACGGCCGCGACCGCATCGACGGCAGCCAGACCTATGGCGGTTACTCCAAGCACATCGTCACGCGCGAGGATTTCGTGCTGCGCATTCCGGACGGCCTGGACCTGTCGCGCGCCGGTCCGTTGCTGTGCGCCGGCATCACGGTCTATTCGCCGCTGCGCCAGTGGAACGTGGGGCCGGGCAGCCGCGTGGGCGTGATCGGCATCGGTGGCCTGGGGCACCTGGCGGTGCGCTTCGCCGCCGGGCTGGGCGCCAGCGTCACGGTGATCACCCGCACCGCGGACAAGGCGGCGCAGGCGCATGAACTGGGCGCGGAGCATGTGCTGGTCTCGACCTCGGAAGAAGCGATGGCGGCAGCCGTGTCTTCCTTCGACGTCATCATCGACACCATTCCGGTGGCGCACGATGTCACGCCCTACGTCGGCCTGCTCGACGTGGAAGGCGCGCTGGTGATCGTGGGCGCGTTGGGCGACATGGGCAACTTCAACTCGTTGCCGCTGATCCTCGGCCGCCGCCGCATCACCGGTTCGCCCTCGGGCGGCATTGCGCAGACCCAGGAGATGCTGGACTTCTGCGCCAGGAAGAACATCCTGCCGGAATGCGAGATCATCGCCATGGATGGCATCAATGAGGCCTTCGAACGCATGGAGCGCGGCGACGTGCGCTATCGCTTCGTGATCGACATGGCGACGCTTGCGCTTGCCTGAGGCATCGGCCGTCCATCGGGAAAGCCGCTCTCCGAGCGGCTTTTTTATTTTGCGTCGCCGCCGGCCGGGATACCGGATACGGCGCTCCGCTTTTCTCGCTATGCTTGCGCAAGCCGTACTGATACCAACAGCAATGTCACGAGCAGAGGAGACCACGCATGAGCGACATCCAGCAACGCATCGCCGCCAGTTTCAACGCCCAGGGCCTGATGGCGACCCTGGGTGCGCGACTGGTCTCGGTGGCGGACGGCGAGGTACGGATCGAACTGCCGTTCTCGCGCCATCTGGCGCAGCAGCAGGGTTTCCTGCATGCCGGCGCGACCACCACCATCGTCGATAATGCCTGCGGCTACGCCGCGCTGACGCGGGCGCCGGCCGGCTGCGAGGTGGTGACGGTGGAATTCAAGGTGAACTTCCTGCGGCCGGCGATCGGCGAGCGCTTCCTAGCCATCGGGCGCGTGCAGAACTCGGGCAAGTCGCTGGCGGTGTGCAGCGGCGAAGTGCTGGCCTTCGCCGGCGGCGCGAGCAAGGTGGTGGCCTTGATGCAGGCCACGCTTGCCCACGTTCCCGCTTAGTTGGTCTTGGTGACCTTGTTGAGATGGCGCGGGCGATCCGCGTCCATGCCCCGCGCCGCCGATAGTTGCGCCGCCATCACGTAGAAGGCCTGGATGGCGACGATGGGGTCGAGATCGGGCGTGGCCGCCACCGGCAGCGTGAGATCGCGCTGCGGGATGTCTTCCGGCGCCGCCAGCAGGACCGTGGCGCCGCGATGGCGCATCTCGTCGGCCAGTTGCACCATGCTGGCCTGGGTCGGGCCGCGGGTGGCGAACATCAGCAGCGGATAGCCGTCGTCGATCAGGGCCATCGGGCCGTGCTTGATCTCGGCGCCGCTGAAGGCCTCGGCCTGGATGGCGCAGGTTTCCTTGCACTTGAGCGCGGACTCCAGCGCCAGCGGGAAGCCGATGCCGCGCCCTACCACCATGATGCGGTCGGCTGGAGCCAGTGCATCCACTGCCGCCGACCAGTTGGCATCGGCGGCGGTGCGCAGCGCCTCGGGCAGGCTGTCGATCGCCTGCAGGAAGGCGTCGTCGTTCTGCCAGTGGCCGGCGAACAGCGCGCCCGCCACCAGGCTGGCGATGAAGCTCTTGGTCGCGGCCACGCTGGATTCGACGCCGGCGTGCAGCGGGATGGTCCATTCGGCGGCCTGGCCCAGCGGCGAATCGGCATGGTTGACCAGCGCCACGGTGGTGGCGCCGCCTTCGCGGAAATAACGGATCGGTTCCACCACGTCCGGGCTCTGGCCCGATTGCGAGATGGCGATGGCCAACGCGTTCCTGGCGATCAGCGGCGCGCGGTTCAGGGTCACCAGCGACATCGGCAGCGAGGCCACGATATGGCCCAGGCGCGCCATGGTCAGGTAGGCGCAGTAACTGGCGGCGTGATCGGAACTGCCGCGCGCCACGGTGACGATGCCGGCCGGCGGCGCGGCGCGCAGCTTGCTGCCCAGCTCGGCATAGCGTTCGCGCTCGCGCGTGAGTTGCACGGCCACGTAATCGGCGGCCGAGCGCGCCTCCTTAAGCATCAGCGAGGTCAATCTTTTCTCCTTCCACATAAACGGCCTTGAGGGCGAATTGGCGGTCCAGCACGACGATGTCGGCATGGCAGCCGGCGATGAGGCGGCCGCGGTCATCCATGCCGAGGTAATCGGCCGGATAGGTCGAGGTGCGCAGCGAGGCTTCCGAGACTTCCAGTCCCAGCGAGACCAGGTTGCGCAGCGCCTGGTCCATGGTCAGGATGCTGCCGGCCAGCGTGCCGTCGTCCAGGCGCACGCCGCCGGCGCACTTGTGCACCACCTGGCGGCCCAACGCATAGTCGCCGTCGGGCATGCCGGCCGCGGCGGTGGAATCGGTCACGCAATACAGGCGCGGGATCGCGCGCAGCGCGGCGCGGATGGCGCCGGGATGCACGTGCAGCAGGTCGGGGATCAGCTCCGCATACTTGGCGTGCGCCAGCGCCGCGCCGGCCATGCCGGGTTCGCGGTGGTGAAAGCCGCTCATCGCATTGAACAGGTGCGTGAAGCCGGAGGCGCCGTGCGCCAGCGCTGCCACGCCGTCGTCGTAGCTGCCCAGCGTGTGACCGATCTGCACCTTCAGGCCGCGGTTGGCCAGCTTGCAGACCAGCTTCAGGTGGCCATCGACTTCGGGCGCGATGGTGATCAGTTTCAGCGGCGCCAGGCTGTTGAGGTAATCGACCTGTTCCAATGAGGCTTCGATGGCGAAGTCGGGCTGCGCGCCCAGCTTGCCGGGGTTGATATAGGGGCCTTCCAGGTGCACGCCGAGGATGCGCGCGCGGCCTTTGGGACGCTCCTTGCAGGCCGTGCCGACCGCCTTCAGCGCGCGTTCCAGCTCGTCCAGCGGCGCTGTCATGGTGGTGGCCAGGAGGCTGGTGGTGCCGTGGCGCGCGTGCAGGCGGGTCAGCGCATCGACCGCGTCGCCGCCTTCCATCACGTCGCGCCCGCCGCCGCCGTGCACGTGCAGGTCGATGAAGCCGGGCAGGATGTAATCACCCTCGTCGATGATGCGCGGTTCGCGCCGCAGCGGCCGGCCTTCGATGGAGCGGATGCGCTCGTCGAAGACGATGTCTCCCTTGACCCAGCCTTGCGGCGTCAGGACGTTGCCATGGATGTTGTTGATGGTGTTCATGGTGCGGTTTCCGTGGTGGATTGCAGAGCGCGCTGCGCCAGCAGCAGCGCACCGTCGGTGGCGTCGGAACGGGCGTCCACGATGCGTTGCCGCTGGCGCGCGTCGAGATGGGGTTGCAGCGCCGCGGCCAGGCCGCCGCACAGCGCCAGCGGCAGGCGCTGCGACGGGTCGAGCGCTGCGGCCATCGAGGCGATTTCAGCGGCCGCATCCTGCAGGATGGCGCGCGCGGCGGCATCGTCGCCGGCGTGCGCCACCACCGGCCGGGCGGCGCGCGCGAAGGCGGCCTGGTCAGCCAGCGCCAGCCAGTCCAGCAGCGTGGCCCGTTCGTCCCGCGCGGCATCGGTCGGTACTTCTTCGACGCACAGCGCCAGCACGGCTTCGGTCAGCGGTCCGCGCGCGGCGCGTCCGTCCAGCGCATGCTGCGCATGGTGCACGGCGCGCATGCCCATCCAGGCGCCGCTGCCGTCGTCACCGGTGGGGAAGCCCCAGCCATCGACCACGCGCAGACCGCCGTCGATGTCCGAGGCGATACCGATGGTGCCGGTGCCCACGGCGATGACCGCGCCCGGCCGGCCTTCATGGGCGCCGAGCAGGGTGATCACGCCGTCGTTGGCGATTTCCAGTGCGCCGAAGGCCGGCGCGGCGGCGCGGAAGTCGGCCGCCCATTGCGCCACGTTGTAGCCGGCGATGCCGATGCCCACCGCCAGTTGTGACGACTGCGGCCGCGCCAGGCCGGCGTTGGCGAAGACCTCGGCGATGACGGCGTCGATCACGCGCCAGGCGTTTCCGGCGCCGTTGCGCAGCGCCGAGCCCGGGCCCGAGGCCTGCGCCAGCGTCCCGTGTCCCGGCCGCGCCAGCCGCGCCAGGGTCTTGGTGCCGCCGCCGTCGATGCCGATCAGATAATCGATGGATGCCATGGTGGTGGCCGTCTCAGTGGCGCCGCGACGATTGCAGGTTGCCCGGCCTGAGCCGGCGCAGCGCTTGGCCGTCGGCGGCGAACACGTGGAAGGCGTGGCTGTCGGCCGACAGCGCCAGCCGCTCGCCGATCTCGACGCTGCGGTTGCCGTCGCCGCGCACCACGATGTCCTGGCCGCCGTCCAGCGTCATATAGAGGAAATTGGCTTCGCCCAGGTGCTCGACCAGGTTGACGGTGCCGGCCAGGCGCTCCGAGCCGTCGGCGTTTTCATGGATCTGCTCGGCGCGCAGGCCCAGCGTGACCTGGTCGCCCGGCTTCGCCGAGGCCGCCGCCACATCGGCGCGCAGTTGCACGCCGCCGGCGATTTCCACGCGCACGCCGTCGGCGCCGGCTTCCACAACCTTGGCCGGCAGGAAATTCATCCTGGGCGAACCGATGAAACCGGCCACGAACAGGTTCTGCGGCTGCTGGTACAGCTCCAGCGGCGTGCCGGCCTGCTGGATGCGGCCTTCATGCATGACCACGATCTTGTCGCCCAGCGTCATGGCCTCGACCTGGTCGTGGGTCACATAGACGATGGTGGCGGCCAGTTGCTTGTGCAGCTTGGCGATTTCCAGCCGGGTTTGCACGCGCAGCGCGGCGTCCAGGTTGGACAGCGGTTCGTCGAACAGGAACAGGCGCGGCTTGCGCACGATGGCGCGGCCGATCGCCACGCGCTGGCGCTGGCCGCCGGAGAGTTCGCGCGGCAGGCGTTCCAGCAGGTGGTCGATCTTGAGGATGCCGGCGGCGTGGCGGATGCGCTCGTCGATCTCGCTCTTGCTGCTGCCGGCCACCTTCAGGCCGAAGGCCATGTTTTTGTACACGGTCATGTGCGGATACAGCGCATAGCTCTGGAACACCATGGCGATGCCGCGCTCGGCCGGCGGCAGGTGGTTGACCACCTTGCCGCCGATGGCGAGCTGGCCGCCGCTGATGTCTTCCAGGCCGCACAGCATACGCAGCAGGGTGGATTTGCCGCAGCCCGAGGGGCCGACCAGCACGCAGAATTCGCCGTCGTGGATGTCCAGGTTCAGGCCGGCCAGCACGTCGGCCTTGCCGTCATAGGATTTGCGCAGGTTTTCGATGCTTACGTTTGCCATGTCGATTCCAGATGGGTTACTTGACGGCGCCCGAGGTCAGGCCGCGGATCAGTTGGCGCGAGAACGCCACATAGAGCAGCAGGATGGGAATCACTGCCATGGACAGCACCGCCAGTACCGAATTCCAGTCGGTGGCGTACTGTCCGATGAATTGCTGCACGCCCAACGTGACGGTGCGGGTGTCTTCGCCCGGCGCCAGGATCAGCGGGAACCACAGGTCGTTCCAGGCCGGGATCATGGTGAACACCGCCACCGTGGCGATGGCCGGGCGGATCAGCGGCAGGATCACCTGGAAGAAGATGGCGATCTCGCCCACGCCGTCGCAGCGCGCGGCGTCCTTGAGCTCGGTGGGGATCTGGCGGATGTACTCGGACAGGATCATCACCGCCAGCGGCAGCCCCTGGGCGGTATAGACCAGGATCAACGCGGTGCGGGTATTGATCAGGTCCAGCGCCACGATCAGTTGCAGGATGGAGACCGTGCCCAGGCGGATCGGGATCATGATGCCGATGGCCAGGAAGAAGTTGAGGAAACGGTTGCCGGGGAATTTGTATTCCGACAGCGCCCAGCCGGCCATCGCGCCGAACAGCACGATCAGCACCAGCGAGCCGATCGTGACCACCAGGCTGTTGCCGAAGTAGAGCAGGAAGTGCGTGCCCGACAAGACTTTCTGGAAGCCGACCAGGGTCAGCGTCTCGGCCGTGGGCAGCGCCATCGGGCCTTCGAAGATGGCGTTGCGGGTCTTGACCGAGTTGATCAGGATCAGCGCGATCGGGAACAGCGCGATCACCGCGTAGATGCACAGCACGAAGTGCACCCACAGGTGACCGGCCGGGCCGAAGCTGCGCTGCACCAGGGTCGGCGGCGCGGCCGGCGAGACCGAGCCGGCGTAGGGAGTGGAAGAAGATGGCATCGAGTCGTCCTTGCGCTTATAGCGCATAGCGGGTCAGGCGGCGTTGCACCATGACGAAGTACGCGCCCACGCCGGCCAGGATCACCAGGAACATCAGCGTCGCCACGGCGGCGCCCATGGTCGGGCTGCCGATCTGCGCCTGGTAGCCGAAGAAGGTGCGATAGAAATACGTGCCCAGCAGGTCGGCCGAGTAATTGGGCCCGGCCAGCGCACCCTTGACCGAATAGATCAGGTCGAAGGCATTGAAGTTGGCCACGAAGGTCAGGATGGTCACCAGCCCCAGCGTCGGGTAGATCAGCGGCAGCTTGATCTGCCAGAAGATGCGCATGGCGCTGGCGCCTTCGGCGTGCGCGGCTTCCAGCACTTCTTCGGGTACCGCCAGCAGCGCCGCATAGATCAGCATCATGGGGATGCCGATGTATTGCCAGACCGAGATCAGCGACAGCGTCAGCAGCGCGGTGGATTCCTGGCCCAGCCAGGGACCGAACCAGTCAGCCAGGCCGACCAGGCCCATCAGCTTCTCGCCCACGCCCCACAGCGGCGACAGGATCAGTTGCCAGATGAAACCGATGATCACCACCGACAGCAGCGTGGGCAGGAAGATCAGCGTGCGGTAGGTGCGCGCGCCGCGCAGGCCCTTGAGACTGAACAGCGTGGCCAGCAGCAGGCCGATCGGGTTTTGCAGCGCCATGTGAATGCAGAAGAACTTGACGTTGTTCCACATCGCGTTCCAGAAAGCCGCCGACCAGTCCGGGTCGAACAGGATGGTGCGGTAATTGTCGAGGCCGACGAAGCTTTGCACGCCGGCATCGTTGCTGGTGTAGAAGCCCAGGCGCAGCGTGTCGGCCAGGGGCAGGGCGCTGAACATGGAATAAATGATGACGGCGGGCGCGAGGAATACCGCCAGCTGCCATGCGCGGACTTTTTTCACTGCGTCTCCTGAGGGTGAGGCAGGCGAAGCGGAACCGGCGTCTTGGCGCGCCGTTGCTCCGTTTCTTCCGGTTGCTAGGTCATGCCGCCGGCGATGCCGGCGGCAGCGTGCCGCTTATTGTTGCGGCTTGTACCACTTGGCGAAGCCGGCCTGGATCTTGGCGGCGGCGTCCTTGGGTTCCAGCTTGCCGTTGAGCACTTGGGAATTGACGTTCCACATCTCGTTTTCCATGCTCGGCGTGCCGCGGTTCAGGATCTGCGAGTTGACGCGGATGGTCGAGGCGCAGCCCTTGCGCCAGCCGATCATCTGCTTGGCGATCGGATCCTTCACCGAGATCAGGTGGTTGGACAGCGAGAAGAAGCCGGTGACCTTGTTGGTGTAGAGATCGGCGAACTCTTGCGAACCCAGCCAGGCCAGGAACTTGTAGGCGTCATCCTTGTTCTTGGATTTCTTGTTCACGCCCATGCCGATGTCGTTGTGGTCCGAGATGTAGCAGGCGTCGCCGGCCTTGGGCACCGGCGGCGGGAAGGCGCCCATGTCCAGCTTGCCGTTGAAGTAGGCGATGTCCCACGAGCCCGCCGGATACACCGCGCCCTTGCCCAGCGCGAACATGTTCTGGCTGTCGCTGTAGGTCTGGGCCGATGCGCCCTTGGGCAGATACTTGCCCAGCTTGGCTTCATATTCCCAGGCCGCCACGAATTGCGGATCGGTGAACTTGGCCTTGCCCGAGATCAGCGCCTTGCGGCCTTCCTCGCCCTTCCAGTAGTTGGGGCCGATGCCGGTGAACAGTACCTGGTGCGATTCCCACTGCTCGGAGGTGCCCATCACCAGCGGCGTGTACTTGCCGTTGGCCTTGACGGCGTCGAGCAGCTTGAAGAATTCCGCCTCGGTCTTGGGCGGCTCCAGGTTCAGTTCCTTGAAGATCTTGGTGTTGTAGAAGAAGTCGTGGATCACCGAGGCGATCGGCATGCAGAAAGTGTCCTTGCCGTCGTCGGTCTGCCAGGCGGTCTTGGCGGCCGGGGCGAAGAACTCCATGCCGGACTTGCCGTCCAGCTTTTCCAGATGGCCCTTGTTATACAGCGAGAGCGACACGTCGAACGGGCGGCAGGCCACCAGGTCGCCGGCGGTGCCGCCGGCCAGGCGCGCGGCCAGGCTGGAGTCGTATTCGGTAGGCGCGGTCGGCGAGAACTTCACGGTGATGCCGGGGTTCTTCTTCTGGAAGGCGGGGATCAGTACGTCTTGCCACAGTTGCAGGTCGTCCACGCGCCAGCTTTCGATGGTCAGCGTACCGGCCTGGGCCTGGCCGCCGGCCATGGCCAGCGCCAGTGCGCCGGCACAGCCCGCCAGCGCCACGGCGCGTTTCACGAAGGGAAATGCGCTCGCTTTCTTTACGGTTTGCATCAGAGGTCTCCTTGGTTTGTCGTTGGTTTTGCCTGCTGTGATGGTTGCCGCTGGAGTGCGCGCGCAGGGCGGCAGCGGCAGAGGCAGCGGCGAGACATTAGCACCCGGGGAACATGTGATGCGAACATTGGCGGGGATGCCGATGAAGATGGTGTAAGCTATTGATTGATAAGGAAAATATCAAAAATCGCGGAAGCCGGGAATTACATATCCTTACACGTCCGGCCGCATTGGCGCTCGGCCTTGCGGGCAGAAACGGCGCATGGGTCGCCGCAGCCGCCGGAGCGCGGCGGAAAGATAAGCACAGACAAGATTACATTTCTTTACAAGACCTGAAGCGATTTAGAGGCTGTTGCGAAATTATTTTAAAAGTTGTTTTAACCGGGTCCAGCAAATCAAGGCGCAAGCCAATGACAGGAAGGCTTCGTGGATATGAGCATAGCGTTCGTAACGAATCTTCAGGCGCCGAAACGAGTGCAGCC
>WNDX01000141.1 GCA_009914615.1 Herbaspirillum frisingense | reverse complement strand
GCGCCTTCTATGCGATTCTTGTTCATCGGCTCGCGATTTACGCTCCACGCTTCCTTCCCACACTCGGTCACCCTCATGCAGTTGCGCTTCACTTCATTCACTGTGACCAGCTCATGGCGGGACTTGCACCCGCAGGAGTGCGCCCATGCTGGGCGCACAAAGAAAAGCCCGCTCAGGGCGGGCATGCATATGCGCAGAGATCAGGCTTCCGGCGGATCCGGCCACACGACCGTCTGCGGATAGGTCTCCTGCTTTGTCACACGATTCAGCGCGACGCGGTACTGCTTCCAGGCGGTCAGTGCCGCATCCTCGTCGGGTGTCGCTTCGCCGAGGTCCTTCGCGTCGGCGAGTGGCGCGATGCGCAGGGCTGCGATCTGCAGTAGCTGATCGCGTTTGGTCTGCACCGACGCGACCAACTCTTCCGGCGAAGAGTCACCCACCGCAGGGGTTTCAGCCGGCGTCCCCGACGGCAGGTCCTTGTAGACCCAGCTTTCAGAAGCCAAGTCGAACGTCTGCAACTTCCCATTGATGTCCGGCCCCGGCTCCACGGTGGTAGTGCAGCCGGGATACAGCCAGTTCTCAGGCACTTCCGGGTCCGCATCAGCGAAACAAGGTTCGCTGGTGCGCAGAAGCGCCAACGTGGCCGGGTGGTAGTTCCAGATTTGAGGTGCTTGCATGTTCGTCCTTAGTATTTGATGCAAACCAGCGCGGCCAAGTTGCGGACCAGGTTTTCGGTACCGCCACTGGAATTAACAGTGATGGTGTGGCTGTGATAACCCTGCACGTCCGTGGTTGAGATCGCCGAGGTCTCTCGCACTGGCGCGGCACCGCCGGTCTGGTACCCCACGCCCTGAGTGCCTGACACGTAGTTGTGCGCGTGACCACCATCGGTCGAAGCGCTTGCCGTGTGGGTGTGGGACAAATTCTGCCCTGCCTGCCATGCCCACAGAGACCGACTTGCATCAATGCCGCGGCCGTCGTCCCAAGCGCGCAGAAACTCGCCCCGTGCGTCCGGCAACACGATGTAGGCGCCTGTGGTGCTGCGAGACGTTGTCGGTGTGGACTGGTTCGTGCAGCGGTAACCGTAGAGAGCCGTGGCATTGGCGGCGTCGCCGCAATACAACTGAGCGGCCAAAATTCCATAGGCCGAAACGGGTATCGCGGCGCCGTTCGCTTTCAGCCAGCCGGCGGGGGCCGCGTTGAGCGGGAACAGGCCATATTGACCAATAGTTCCGCCCAGTGAGCTCGCCTGCGCCAACGTGATGAGCTGATTGAGCTGCTGCGCCGGCGCGGCCTGGAGTGAACCACCCGAGCAATAGGCCAGGATCCATGCGCCGATTCCTCCGTTAGCGGTCTGAGAATAGGTCAGCAAAGCCTCACCACCCGCCACCAGCTCACCGCCCTGCAGTGGCTGTTTCGCCAAGCCGAAAATGGGCTTGGTAGCCAAGCCATCCGGCGCAAATGTAGAAGCCCCCGTGTTGGTGTTTGCTATCTGCACCCGCTGACTCAGACCTGTCACCACATCGCCAGCTGCCAAGGCAGGAACGTTGACAGTCGCATAGGTGTTCGCGGCGCCGCCGGCATCTGCCAGCACGACCGCCACTTGCGTATAGCGCTTGATAGCTTGCTGAAGCTGGGTGAAGTTGGCTTTGGCGAGCGTCAGGCCCGCACCTTTGACCGCGTTGACCAGCTCCAGCATGAGCGTGTTCAGAAACTCAGCCGGTACCAACGTTGCCGGAACACCGAGCGCCGGGTTTCCGTCCGTGAAGAAGCCGGCGTTACCGGCGGCCGTCGACGGCGGCTGCGTCGAGGACGCAGTCGCAATGTCAATTTGATACATGCATTACCTCACAGGTAGAAGAATTGCAGGATGGTGTGCGCCGGCTTCACGCGCCGGAGCTCGCACTCAAGGACTTGGTTCTGCCAAGCGGCCAGCGCTTCGCCAGCCGCTGATTGGCCGGCGCTGAAGTACACCGGCGAGTTCAGGGGGGCTACGATCGCCCAGGTGTAGGCCCAGTCCTCACCGCCCACGGGATCGCCGACCGCGCTCTGCCCACACCGGAACGGTGCGAACTCGCGCGTGCTGATGGTGTATCCAAGGTCGGCGGCGAAATTGATGAAATACCGAATCGATTGGCCGCCGCTGTTTGCGAAGCGGGCGACTACCTGGGCGCGGCGCTGCTGAATCGTTGGCGATGTTCCCGCGCATGGATCCGGAAGCCCCAGGGTTTCCTCCCATTCGGGCAGTAGTTCCACTGTCGTGGCCGGATTCGCGTCAATGAGCAGGTTTCGCGCACGCGAGGCTTGGCGCTCAAACGTCGGAGCCAGGCCGCGAAGCGTTGCAGTGAGCACCGAGTCTTGATCTCGGGGCCAGACACTCCCAGGCGGAAGCAATCCCTGCAGCGCATTCACGAAATCCTGACTCGTGTAGGCTGGAATTCTCATGGCGACCTCATGTGAATGAGACGGTGCCAAGGGTCGGCAGATAGCCCAGCGGGCTAGCTACGTTCCCAGGGAATACGGTCGTCACTTCACCAATCACACCGGCAACCTGATCGATAACGCCGCCGGCCGCCGCCGCGATCGAACTCAAGCCTCCTTCGATGTCGGTTCGGTCGATAGTCCCCTGCAGGGGGGAGCCATTCCGCAACAGAACGTCAGAAAATGCGGCCTTGATCGCCTTTCGCGTCGCTTCCGTGGCGCCCGAGAGGCCACTCACCGTGAAATTCAAGGTATGCGGCAAGGGCGCGCACACGTAGAGGAGCGCAGTCGCCGGCCGCAGAGGATAAAGCGCGTTAGCGACGAGCAGCTGATCTCCCGTGGCCTTCACCCCGCTTCGCTTTTCGGCTGTAGCAACTCCGTCACTTCCTTGCGGGAAACCTTGGTGGGCCTGCTCCACTTCGTCCATCATGAAATAGAGCACCACCGTTCCAGCGCCAAAGCCCATGGGGTTGCACCACGCACGCGTCACGCCGCCCTGCGCCGTAGCCCATCCGGGATAGTCGTCGACAGCCCCGCCCTGCGGCGAGCTCTGATAGGCGGCCATGACGCGATCAGAGAAGTCATCCTGCGCCTCGACATCTGCGCCACCGATGGCCGGCTGCACAGCCGTTCCCGTCGATTGAAGCCCCTCGATCGCCTGGGCGAGCGAAAGCTTGGTCCCCGTGTCGAAATTACCGGCAGCGCCCGCTTCCACGGCCTCAACTGTGACGGAGAGCGTGCCGGCCGTCCCGGTATTGCCGGCGGACGTGGTCACGTATTGCACGCCGTCCCCCCGAACAAGCGCGACGCCGATATCCAGTGCGACGTTGTTGGCGCCGGGGAATTGGACCGCCGGGCTGCCTGCCTTCGTCGCTGCCTTCTGCCAGACCTTCTTGAGCGCACCCCAGCCAACTAGATATTCATCGCTAGATGTCCAGGGGACCGCCTGCTTAGCGATATAGTCAAGGTAGCCATAGTGCTGATGGGCGAAACCAGCTGCGACGCGACCCATGATCCGCAGCGGCGAGAAGCGCAGCAACGCGTCGGCGCCAGGCTGGGCTGCCTCGATGTCGTTGGTGGCCTGCGACTGCAGATCCGTTAATTTCGGCCTTGCGTAAGCCATCAAACCCCTCCGTCAGTGTTCCATCCCAGCTCTTGAAGCACGCTGGTTCCATCTTTCAGGTGCGCTACAACGCGCGCGACGAGAACACCGCGCGCCGCCCACCTGACTGCGATGTCGAATCCGATCACCACGCCGTCGTCGACCATCCATTTGAAGGCCTCCGCCAGGTAGTCATACGCACGTTGCAGCGTCTCGTCAGTCTGCTTTGCCCGCCTCAGGAGCCACATCCGCGAACCGATTTGATAGGCCTCGCCTGAGTCGCCCCACCACCCGCGCGGATCACCCGTGCCGTCCGGGATCTCGTCGTCGACCGCAGCCAAACGATCGCTAAATGCGCTAATCAGGATCGCCGTGGTGATAGGGCTCCCCGTGACGAGGCCGGCGCCGGAAAAACGCCAGTCGCCGCGATTTCCCGCGGAATCCCAGAAGACAGCGATATCAGCCATGCTTTGCCCATAAAAAAAGCCCGCAAATGCGGGCTTTGTGTCTTACGAATCAGGCCTATACCTGCTGATTCGGCTTCTTGCTAGTTACAGTGGCGCTACCTCCTTGAATTCCCTCAACTGGGTGATCGTGGCCATCGTAGACATTACGCATGTTCGCCATTGATTTCCCGTTGGTGGAGGCGTTGTCGGTGATGTCGCCGCCGGCCGTGATCTTCCCTGTGACATTCAGTTCAGGCGTATTCATCTGCACCTTTGTCCCAGCGTTCACCGTCACGGTAGGCGTGTTATTGACCGTTATCGGCAAACCCGCCCCCTCAATGACCAGGCCGCCTTTGCTGAGGTAAATCTTGATACCCACCTGGTTAAACAATGCCGACTCGCCTTGCACGAGGCCCCTTGGCCGGCTCTCAGCGTGGTTCGTGCCAAGCACTACGCCGTTGCTACGATCTCCGCCTACAAACATCACAATGGAGTCTGATCCGTCAGGCGCGCGCGAAGTAAAGCCGAAGTGCGACGCATATGGGACGTTGTCGACGGTCTGCAACTCGTTCAGCCAAACCTGCAGGCGCTGCATCGGCCCACTGTCGTCGCTCGTGTTGATTCGCAGCCGCAGAACGTTAGACAGCATTCGCTGCGCGAGCCTTCCGAATGATCCAACCGTCATTATTCCGCCCAGTACGGGGCGTTTCCGCCCGCGAAAAGTAAGCTTGTGTCGATCAGATTTGACGTTTGCAGCGCCATCGGCTGCACCGAATAGGCTCCAGGGTGCATGATGGTCAGCTCTGCTGTCGTGCCGCTCTCCCCGTCCTTTTTGAAAACAACGTCACCGATGAGCCAGGTGACTGGGGCCTTCATCTTCAAGGACGGCAAAAAGACCGTTACGAGCCGGTTTGGCTTCCAGAGCTCGCCGCCTTCATCGAACCAAGTGTCCGTGGTGACCTTGATCACCTCGGACTTGCCGTTTCGGTGGTTGCGCTCCCAAATCGCTCTTTCGATACACAGATCCACAAAACCCGCAGTGGCCTCGGCGACAATGTAGCGCTTCCGGTTTCTCGCGACTCCCTTGTCGCGTGAGCCGCCAATCAGATTGCCGCCGTCGCCGCCATCCAGGCCATTCGCGATAGACTGGATAAAGCATCGATACTCGCTATAGCGCAGATCGGCCCCATACTCGATGGTTGCGGCCTGCACGTTGATGCCCTCAACCAGTGAACTTGACATCGCATCGGTTCCCGCGCGCGACAACACCAAGTCGCCGTCAAAATCTTCATACACCAGCAGCGAGCTATAGCGGCAAACTCGCTCGATCACCTCATAGGCGGTCTCACCGAGGATTAGATTCAACTGCGGCAGCCGTCGGAGCGTCGCGGGATCTTCATTGCAGAGCACGTTGATCGGGTGCTGCACATCACCGCTCGGTGACTTCCCGTAGGCCGAGGCGAGGTTCTGGGCAAGACTGTAGGCCGTCGCATTCACAAACTGGCCGGCGGGCCATTCTGCGGAACAATCCAGCAGATCCTGGCACTTCCCTCTGCCGCTCATCTGGATGGAGTGGGAATTGCCCGAGAAGCTGGTGTGATAGCGGTCAACGTATCCACGCGCAAGTGACTTGTCACCCACTAATAGCTCGCAGTACTCCCCAGGCTCCACTCGCAGCGCGTTCAGCTCGGCGGGATATACTTCCGTCATCCCGAGGGTGAACTGGGACGGGAAAACCTCGATCCCGCACCGTACGCTAATTGAAGTCCAGCCAAAAACCTCCTTTGTCCCAACTCGGAGACGGACTTCGTTATCTGGAGTACTCATCGAATGAAAATCGCTTTCGCATCTATTTTTTGCCTACTGGGCAGTACCGCAGTGGCCGCACCATTTCAAACGTCAGCTGAGGCAGAGCCCTATTTATGCTCGACTCCTGAAGCCGCTGTAGACGCCTATCGCCGAAACCATTCCGCCCACGACGCTGCATACGATCTCATTGCTGCTGGTACATGCCGGAAGGTACCTGGCGACACCAAATTTCGGGTGATAACGACAGGAAAAGCGGACGGCCGTCTCTTCTCCCAAGTGGAAATCCTCGACGCTCCAAGGCCCGAATCTCCCGAATTCCTCGCAGGTGTTTTAAATCAACCCATCGACCCAGAGGAGCAAGCCCGCCAGCGCGAACTGGCGAAGCCCCCCATTGGCTGCACTACACCCTCTGGAGGTGAAGTCCGACGGCTTGAGCGCGGCAAGGACGGCCAGGTCTACATCAAGCGCTTCATGGTCACAAGCAAGTGCGTGAATGGAGAAATGCGCTCGTTCTCAACGCCTATCGACTGACCCTTACTCCCCGAGCGCTTTGAAGTCCATCGGCATGAAAGCTGGGTGCACTGGCTGGGCTTGTTGCACCAACTCTGTCGCGCGCCCAGCATCCCGATATACGCGGTATGCCAGCGCCAGTGAATTGAGCGGAGCCCTGAATCGGAATTCCTGCATCGCTGAAAGCTGAGCGCCACGGCTGGTGAGATCCGCAATCACTGCAGCCCGCAACTCCATCAGTGCCAGGTAACTATCGTCGTCACCGGCATCGCCGGCCACCTGCATTTCATCGGCGATCAAACCCGCAACAGATCCACGAACGGCCAGCGCATCCTCCGAAGAAGATGGCTGGTAGGAACTTGTCACCTCTGCAAGCTGCGCCAGCGCTGCTCGGCGAAACAGAGCTCCCATGGCGCTCTGGACCTGCGCCATTGCCACGCCAACCTGCGAATCGGTTGTGGGGTCCGCCGGCACGTATTGCGCCATAGACGATAGAAGCCGAACGCCGTCGGCTGGGTCGCTTGCAGTGGCAGCAAGCGATTGCGCCACCGCAATGGCGGCGCTTGACAGCGAGGCCCCATCCGCTGGATTGGCGGCAGCTGCCGTAAGAGCAGCGCCGGCATTCGCGACGGCGGTGCGGGATGCGGTATCAGCGGCGAGAAGCGACGCGGCCGTGGCCCCTTGCGGAGCACTTGCATTTCGCGCGCTATACCCCGCATTCGCCCCACCAAACAATGATCCGAAATTCCCGCCAAGGTTGGAAATAGCCCGAAAAACACGGCGTACGTCGTTGATGAGCGTGAGTACCTTGGTATAAAAGGCAACGGCGACCCGGATCGCCTGCTTCACGATCGCGGCGCCTTGCTTCACAGCGGCGGCAACGTCCCTGATGTAGTCCAGCGCGGATGCCTCGCGCACTTTCTTGGCGCCGTCGGCAACCGCGCCCGCGGTAGACGTTGAGGATGCGGGATACTTGCGCGCGCCAGAGATGATGAAGTCGAACCGCAGCTCAAAATAGCCGCCATGATCGGCATGCTCCAGAATCTCACAATTGATGCAACAGACATTCGGAATATTGCCAAAGGTCGGATGAACCAACTGCAGGCCCGGCTTCACCTGGTCGAATCGGGTATCGAGAACCGCGACAAGCGCGTCCCGCTGCGCAATGACTGGGCCGCTGTTGTAGACCACATCGTTTTCGACCAAGAAGCCAGTCACCGAGAAACGCCGTGACTTCTTGCCCAAATCCTCCACCCAAACCTCGTCACGCTCCGGATATTCATGCACAACGACCTTGCGGCCGATGCCACTGGTCGTCGAAGAAATCACGCCAAAATTGATTCCTCCATACGATGCCGGCTTCAGCGACCGCTGCCAAGAGCCATCCGATCCGCCCACCAGGCCGAGGATGTCGTCGGCGACGTTGGAGGCGGCTCGTGCCACGCCTCCAATGCTTCCGACCACCGATCCGACGCTAAATGTGCTCACAGCTGCCCTTCAATCGTTGAGTTGTTCGCAATCTTGGCTTGCACTGCCCCATCGTTCCTCACCGAAGCCGAGGTGCCACGCGGGGCGTTTTCGAAGCGAACCGTCACCACCGACTGCCCAGGAGCCGGCGCGGCACCAGGTGCGCTCGGTTGAGCCGGCGGAGGCGACGCAGCCGCAGTGTTGCTGATGGTCGATTGGCTCGTATTCATCGCCGCCAGGACGGCCGCCGCATTGGCTTGGCGCCGTTCGACGTTCGCCTCGGCGACACCAGGGCGCTCGTACTCCCACGTATGAATCTGCGCGGCCTTCTCAGCGGTGTCGGCCCGGCGCAGCAAACCGCCTGACCGCTTCTCCGTGTTGCGAAGCTCCCACAGCATGTAGTTCACCTGCTCTTCGAACGAAGAGTCCTGCACCCGCTTGCCGTACTGCCGCTCAAACTCTTGCTTGCGCGGCCCCAACCATTGCGAGATGCCGGCTGCGCCGGACGAGGAGTTGACGGCGGCGGGATCTAAATTGCTTTCTTGCATGAGGCTACCGATCGTTCCGGCAATCTGAGGATCGGTGTAGCCGTCGGCCCGCATTTTGCTGATCAGATATGTCTTGCGCTCATCAATACTGGTCTGCGATGTCAGCGGCGAGCGAGCGGGCGCGCCTGGTGGCGGAGGCAACGAAGCACGGCGGCGTGCCAGCTCTTCATCCTCGCCGGTATTGAGCCCGGTGCTGTAGACCGCCGACGCGGCGGCAACCACCAAGGGATTCGCCAAGATTGGCGCCAGAACCATGGCAATCTTGGCGGCGTTTGTCGCCATGGACGCCAAGGCAAGCGCGGGGCCGGCAAACGTTATGGCGGCAAGGGCGATGGCGATGGTTTTGACGCCGCCCAGCTTATCGACCAGATCGCCCACGTCTTTGGCTACCTTTCTCCAATCGGTACGGTCGATCCAGTTGGCAATGCGCTCTGCGTACTCAGCTACATTGGACGCGATCACATCGCCGTACCTATCGACCAGCCGAGAGACCGCACCCGTTACACGCTCAAAGGCCGGTAGAACTGCGACGCCGAGCGAATTCTTCAGCGAATCAAAGGACCGCTCAAGAGCCAGGACCTGGCCTTGGTAGGCGGCTGCCCGCTGGATCTCTTGATCCGAAAATGGCTTGGTAAGCCGTGAGCTCTCGGCGAAGAACTTCTCGACAGCCGCCCTGCCCTGCACAAGCAACGGAAAAATTGACGAGACCCCAAAAGCATCAGCAATCCGCTTCTTCGTCTCCACGTTGCCTTGACGGTCCATGGCCGAAGCGATGTCCAGAATGGCGCGCGCTGTATCTACGGAACCATTCTTCAGCCGGTGCATTTCCAGTCCGATGGCATTCATGTCCCGCACCGTCTCCGGCGTGCGGAAAGCGTTGTCGAGCTTTTCCCCGACACCCGAAAGCGCTCCGTTCATGTCGTCGGCGGAGAGGCTGGCGAGCTTCGCGACACCTTGCCAGACCTGCAGCTGCTGCGTCGACATCCCGATTGACACGGCCTGATTACGCAAGGCAAGCTGGGTTCGACCCAGCCCCGCCGCCAGCGCGGCAATGCCTGCAATCGATCCGAGGCCGGTGATGGCCGCCAGTGGCGCGACGATCCCGCGGATTTTGTCCCCGGCGTCGGCAGCTGCGCGCGCAACGCCCCCCATCCCCTTGATCAGTCGGTTTGTGCCAACTTCTTTGCCCAGGTTGTTGACCGATTTCGACACACGATCAAACGGCGCCATCATGCGATCGACTTGCGCATTGATCTTGCGCACCACCTCCGTGGTCTTATCGATCGCGCTGATCGTGATCTGAAAATTATTGGCCATTTGGAATATTTCTCTTTATCCGGTTCGACTCTTCCAGCCAAAACTGGAACTCGCTGACGCTCAAACCCCAAACGTCAAACGGCCCCCACCTGAAGAAATAGGTCAGGTCTGCTGCGACTTGGAGCCAGTTTGGAGGGAGTCCGGCATGAAAGAAGCGACGATATCGCCCGCGGCGGTGGCGTCGCTGACAGCGAGATCCTGGGCGGCCTTCATCGGAATACCGGCCGAGAAGGCAATCATCATCGCCATCTTGTCGAAGGGATCCGTCTGCTTGTTCGCTTTGCTCATTTCGTGGAGGCGCAGCTCCTTCAGCGTGAGAGTGTCGATCACCTGATCGCCGACTTTGACGGGCTGTTTCAGCACCAGAATGTGTTGATCTTGGGTTTCCATGGGTTATCGGGAAGTTTGTTCAGTGACCGACGGGCCTTCGCAGCGCACGTCGAATTTGGCGTCGGTGGTATCCACCTCCTGGGCGTCGGTGGTCCACATGTTGTTGCCGATCACCGTTTTGCCGTTCGCCAGCTGGCCGACCACGAGCACATCGCGCCAGCGGTTGATGTCTGCGACGGACAGATTGCCTGCGTCGCGCAGGCTAAAACTGATCCAGCCCGGCACCGGAGTTTCCTTGTAGCCGTGAACACCATCCTGGCCGATGAGCGTTTCACGCTTGACTGTCGACGGGCTGTATTTCAGGCTGCCTTCCAGCTGGTAGGTCACGCCATCCACCGAAACCGACGAGGTTCCTGCGAGTAGATTCATTCTTTGCTCCCAGAAGAGGAAGCGGCCGCTCAAGGCGGCCGCGCGGGGTTATTGATAGGTGTACTGGAACAGCACCGCGAATACACGCAGCTGGTTCATCAGAACCGCCGGATACAGGACGTTGACGCGGTTGGGATTCGACGAGCTCTGCTGAACGATGAGGTTCTCGGCAAACTTCGCGCTGTTCTGCGCGAAGCCGTTGTCCTCCATTTCCTTGTACTTGGCGATCTGGGCCGCGCGGATCAGCTTCGGCTGCGTGGTATTCGTGCCGGGCAATACGCGCGTCTCGTCGCTCACCAGCTTCATGCGGGCAAACTTGGTCGTTACATCGGCGCGCAGCTGTCGCAGGATGTATGCGGCGTTGTACATCGCCTCCACTTCCAGCATGCTGTCGTCCAGCACGCCGGAGGCATTCTTCTGGTAGGTGGTGATGATGTTGTCCAGCTGCACGGTGCCGTCCGCCGCCACGGTGAAGGTAGACATGCCATCCCACAGAAGCACGTTGCGATCGGAGATCGAGAAACGCTTTTCCAGCGGCGGTGCCAGCACCGTCGACATCGCCAGGGTCTGCAGCGGGCGGGCGCAGTCGGCGCGCAGCGAGACAGCTGCCGTCGCAGCCAGGTCGGCCGCCCAAACATATGCCGGCGTCGGCGAACCGTTGAATGGCAGGATGGAAACGTGTTCGTCGTTGCGCGCAGTACCCAGCGTGGTGGCCTGGGCAAGAGTGCCGCGGAAGGCTGCGAAGGCGTGGCCGTACAGCATGCTGGACCATGACCACCGGCCAGTTTTTGTGCTCAGGAATGCCTTGATGGCATCGAGGGAGGCGCTGTCGGTGTACGGCAGCACGATGAAATCGAACTCCTTGTCGCCCAGGTTCGCCAGCGCAGTGACCAGCGCGGGGTTGGTGGCGCCACCGGTCATCGCCGTGATGCTGACCCCGAGCCCGGCAGGCGTGGCTTCACCGCCCAGCGAGCCACGGTAGTTCAGCTGCAGATCGATATCGCCCGCAGCGGCGCCTTTGTTCTTGGCGGTCAGGTTCACCTTCGACGCGGTTGTGCCGTCGACAGCGGCCGTCACCGGGAGATCCGGGAGCGCGGAAATTGCCGCCACCAGATTGGTGGCGAGCTGGGCCACCGTCATGCTCGCGGACACGGTCATGTTGACCAGTTGGCCGGCGATGTAAAGCGAAAGGACGCCCGTCGCGTTCGCCTGTGCGGAGAACGACACCGATCCGCTGGCGGCCACGGCGGCTGCATCGTCGGCCAGAGGGAGTTGCCACATCTCGCCGAAGCTGTCTGCGGCGCGATAGGCGGCGATCATCTGGGCGAGCATCGAACCTTGGCCGCCCAAGGTCTTCGCCTCGGAAACGCCTTGCGAAATGGTGGCCACGTTGGGGGTAGCAGTGCCGGAGCTGGTGATCTGGCCGATCACCAGGGCGCGTTGGGTGCTGGAACCCGAATTCGCGCGGCTGGGGTCCAGATCGGCGTAGAAGAGCGGAACCCGCAGATTGCCGGGAATATTCGGGAACGAAATGTCACCCATGCTGTTCTCCAATCGGGATAGGGGCGGCCAGAACCTGGCCGATCCCCTCCCACACCACCCGGCGTGCGGGTCCGCACCGGGCGGTTCGAGTCGTTGAGGTCAACAGAGCCGAGGTACCCCAAGCCGGTCGAAGTAGGC
>WNDX01000140.1 GCA_009914615.1 Herbaspirillum frisingense | reverse complement strand
TGCCTGCTGCCTGAACTCCAGGCTGAACTCCTGCCCCTTTCTGCCTGCCTTGCTCTTGGTCATCGTCCACCTCCTATTGCGATAGTTAATCGCTTATAGGGGTGTCCGTGAAACGGGGGCAAGATCAGAATGACAGCGGGCAGATGCGCGATCTTAGCATCACACAATGTAGAAACCATGACCTCGCGAGAAAAATTGCTCGCTTAAATCAAGCTCTGCAGCGCCCTCCATAAAAGGAGACGGCGAAGATGGAGAGTTAAAACTTACGTTTCTTCACGGCCGTGCGACAGGATGATGCACATGCCAACCCGCTGCATGGAATTCACGGCCAGGATCGGCACACAATCCATCTGTCGTAATGAATAAGGCGGAATTGAAAAGCGAAACCTACGGAAGGAAATGAGAACGAAGGAAATACCGAAGCCTGAAAACGCAAAAGCCGTCGAATGCTTGCACATTCAACGGCTTTTTTGTCTGGTTGCGGGGGCAGGATTTGAACCTACGACCTTCGGGTTATGAGCCCGACGAGCTGCCAGACTGCTCCACCCCGCGTCTGAAGAAAAAGATTATAGGACACTTCAAACAGGAATGCAAACATTCTCTGCAATCTTTTTACAGTGATACACTTCTACCCGCATTTGCCGATGTCCGCGCCCGACATTCAAGGCGGCGCGGGTTGGGCCGATGGAGCGAGACGCGCATGCATGCCGATAACAAACACATCAAGCCACGACGATCCTCTTCTATGAAATTCTGTTCCGAATGCGGTCAGGCGGTATCACTGCAGATTCCCCCCGACGACACGCGCCAGCGTTTCGTCTGCGGCAGCTGCGGGACGATCCATTACCAGAACCCCAAGATGGTGGTCGGCTCGGTGCCGGTGTGGGAGCAGGATGGGCAGGTCAAGGTGCTGCTGTGCAAGCGCGCCATCGAGCCGCGCCTGGGCTATTGGACGCTGCCGGCCGGTTTCATGGAGAACGCCGAGACCACCGAGGACGCCGCCGTGCGCGAGACCGAGGAAGAAGCCGGCGCGCGCATCAAGCTGCATGAGCTGTTCACGCTGGTCAATGTGCCGCATGTGCATCAGGTGCATCTCTTCTATAGAGCCACCCTGCTCGACCTCGATTACCACGCCGGCGTCGAAAGCCTGGAGGTGGATCTATATACAGAGGAGCAGATCCCCTGGCAGGACATCGCCTTTCCGACGGTGGAGTTCACGCTGCGCGCTTTCTTCGCCGACCTGAAGAAGGTGCGCACCGGTGACGGCGGCTTTGCGCTGCACACCGAAGACATACGGCGCCGCATGATCTGATCCGCAGGAGCTTAGCGGATGATCGCCTGGCTGAATATCGATACCCCCTTTCCCGACGTTTCGCGCGCGCTGAAAGATCCGTCGGGCCTGCTCGCGGCCGGCGCCGATCTGTCGCCGCCGCGCCTGCTCGAAGCCTACCGCCAGGGTATCTTTCCCTGGTTCTCGGAAGGCCAGCCGATTTTGTGGTGGAGCACCGATCCGCGCATGGTGCTGCGCACCGACCAGTTCACCGTCTCCGACAGCCTGAAGAAGACGCTGCGCCGCATCGAGCGCAGCCGCCATGGCGACCGCCTGTGGCAAGTGACCTTCGATACCGTGTTCGAGCAGGTCATGCACGGCTGCGCCGGTCCGCGCCGCCACGAGAGCGGCACCTGGATCTCGCCCGACATCGTGGAGGGCTACACCGGCCTGCATCGCGCGGGCTATGCGCATTCGTCCGAGGTCTGGCTCAACGGTGAGCTGGTGGGCGGCGCCTATGGCGTGTCGATCGGCAAGATGTTCTATGGCGAATCGATGTTTGCCCGCGTCAGCGATGCCTCCAAGGTAGCGCTGGCCCATCTGGTGTTCTTCCTGCGCAGCCACGGCGTCGACATGATCGACTGCCAGCAGGAAACCTCGCACCTGGCCTCGCTGGGCGCGCGCCCGATTGCGCGCGACGACTTTTTGCGGCACCTGCGCTCGGCCATCCAGTGGCCGCAGATCATGGGATGGGAGCCGCTGAACCTGCTGGAAACCGGCATCCCGCCCGCCAAGGGCGCCTGAGCCACATCCGTGCCAGGGGCTTTGTCACCCAACCCGTCAAAGTAGTGTAAATTAGTATTCCGGCCCATCGCCCGGCTGCCGTCGCTCTCCCGCCGCCGGGCTTCAGCAAGACAGGACAGGACGCACATGACGCATCTCAAAGACTTGCCGTTCTCCACGTTGCAGTTCTATGCAACCGCGCCCTATCCATGCAGTTATCTCGATAATCAGCAGGCCCGCTCGCAAGTCGCCACGCCGTCGCACCTCATCAACGCGGATGTCTATTCGGAACTGGTCAAGACCGGTTTCCGCCGCAGCGGCATCTTCACCTATCGTCCTTATTGCGACGGCTGCAATGCTTGTACGCCGGTGCGCATCCGCGTGGCGGACTTCACGCGCAACCGCAGCCAGCGCCGCGCCTGGGAGCGCAACCGGCATCTGGTAGCCCTCGTCACCAACCTGACCTACGCGCATGAACATTACGAGCTGTACCTGCGCTACCAGTCGGTGCGCCACGCCGGCGGCGGCATGGATCAGGACAGCCGCGACCAGTACGCCCAGTTCCTGCTGCAAAGCAAGGTCAACACGCGCCTGGTGGAGTTCCGCGAGCCGGATGGCACGCTGCGCATGGTCAGCATCATCGATGTCCTGAACGACGGCCTGTCCTCGGTCTACACCTTCTTCGATCCGGACATGCCGGGCGCGTCCTTCGGCACATACAACATCCTGTGGCAGATCGAACAGGCGCGCCAGTTGGACATGCCCTATGTCTATCTGGGCTACTGGATCAAGGAAAGCCAGAAGATGGCCTACAAGACCAACTTCCAGCCGCTGGAAGCGCTGCACAAGGGCGAGTGGGAAGCGCTGAAGGAGTGAGGCCGGGCTGATTCGGCGTGAATCCACTGTCGCGTGCAATCCGCAGATTGCGCATAAAGCAGTCCAACACCGGCCAAAATCCGGGAAATGGCGCCCCGCTCACGATAGAATAGCGGCACTTTTCACCGCCATCCGCCCTTTTCCATCGTGTCCGACAAATTCCTCTACGCGCTCGCGCGTCCGCTGCTGTTCTCCCTTGAGCCCGAAACCGCGCATCACCTGACCCTGCCCGCACTGCGCTGCGCCGCGCGCTACAGCCTGACCGACTTCATCGCCAAGCCGGCGCGCGATCCGCGCACCGTGATGGGCATCGAGTTTCCCAACCCGGTGGGCATGGCCGCGGGCCTGGACAAGGACGGCGCCTACATCGACGGGCTGGCGGCGCTGGGCTTCGGCTTCATCGAAGTCGGCACGGTCACGCCGCGCGCCCAGCCGGGCAATCCGCTCCCGCGCATGTTCCGCCTGCCGGCCGCGAGCGCGGTCATCAATCGCATGGGCTTCAACAACGGCGGCGTGGATGCCTTCGTGGAGAATGTCCAGGCGTCGCGTTTCTATCAGGAAAAGCAAGGCGTGCTGGGCCTGAACATCGGCAAGAACGCCGACACGCCCATCGAGCGCGCCGCCGAGGATTACGTGCATTGCCTGGAAAAGGTCTACCCCTACGCCAGCTACGTGACGGTCAACATTTCTTCGCCCAATACCAAGAACCTGCGCCAGCTGCAAGGCGCGTCCGAACTGGACGCGCTGCTGTCGCAACTGAAGTCGGCGCAGCGCCGCCTGGCCGACCACCACGGCCGCTACGTGCCGGTGGCGCTGAAGATCGCGCCGGACATGGATGACGAACAAGTCAAGAACGTCGCCGACGCCCTGCTGCGCCACCAGATCGACGGCGTCATCGGCACCAACACCACCATCACGCGCGACGCCGTCAAGGGCATGCCGCACGGCGAGGAAGCCGGCGGCCTGTCGGGCAAGCCGGTGCTGGAATTGTCGAACAAGGTGATCCGCGGCCTGAAGGCGGAGCTGGGCGACGCCCTGCCCATCATCGGCGTGGGCGGCATCTTCAGCGGCGCCGATGCCAAGGCGAAGATCGATGCCGGCGCCTCGCTGGTGCAGCTCTATACCGGCCTGATCTACCAGGGCCCGGCGCTGGTGCGCGAATGCGCGGAGGCGCTGCGCGCGCCGGCCGTCACGGCACCCGGCCACCACTGAGCATCTCCCGGACGTTTTCTTGCACGAAAAAAAACAGCAGGCCGATGCCTGCTGTTTTTGTATCCGCTCGCGCAATCCCGCGCATCAGTCCTTCGAAGATTCTCTCTTGAGATTGAAGATCCGCCGTGCGTTCGCATCGGACTCGGATTTCTTTTCGAAATCGGTCTTCTCGCAACCGGCCAGCACTACGCCGACGACCAGTGTCAGCAGCATGACGACGACACGCATGATATTCCCCTGAAAATTCGGATGAGGCATCCCCTGATGCCACCGCGGTGACGCGACGATTGCGCGCCTGATTCCGGCAGGCGCCATTTTATGCTCAAAAAGCATGCCGCAACGCAAGCCACACAGAAAGATTTTCGGCGCGGCGGCGCTGGACGTTTGCTGTGCCGCCCACGCCATCCGTTCACGTCGGCAGCCGCGGGCTGGGGCCTTCCATCTCGATGGTAAAGGCCTGGTCGCTCACCTGCCGCATGCCTTCCGGCAGATGGAATACGCTCACCAGCGAAGCCAGGCCGGCTGCCTGTTCCTGCATGGCGCGCGCCGCGGCGGCGGCCTGCTCCACCAGCGCCGCATTCTGCTGGGTGCTCTGGTCCATCTGGGCGATGGCCCGGTTGACCTCTTCGATCCCGGCGCTCTGCTCCTGGCTGGCGGCGCTGATCTCGGCCACCACGTCGGTCACGCGGCGCACGCTCTCCACCACTTCGCTCATGGTCTGGCCGGCCTGCTCGACCAGGCGACTGCCGGCGCCGACCTTGTGCACCGAGTCGTCGATCAGGGCCTTGATTTCCTTGGCAGCCGCCGCCGAACGCTGGGCCAGCGAACGCACCTCGGTCGCGACCACCGCAAAACCGCGCCCCTGCTCGCCGGCACGCGCGGCTTCCACCGCCGCATTCAGCGCCAGGATATTGGTCTGAAAGGCAATGCCATCGATCACGCTGATGATGTCCACGATCCTGCGCGAAGAAGCATTGATCGAACTCATGGTCTCGACCACCTGGCCCACCACGCTGCCGCCCTGGATCGCCACGGCCGATGCCGACGCGGCCAACTGGTCGGCCTGGCGCGCGTTGTCGGCATTCTGCTTGACGGTGGAGGTCAGTTCTTCCATCGCCGAAGCGGTTTCTTCCAGCGAGCCGGCCTGCTGCTCCGTGCGCGAAGACAGGTCGAGATTGCCGCTGGCGATCTCCTGCGAGGCGTTGGCGATGCTGTCGGTGCCGCCGCGCACCTGGCTGACGATCTTGCGCAAGCTGCCGCTCATCTCTTGCAGCGCGGCCAGCAACTGGCCGGTTTCGTCGCGGCTGGTGGCCTTGAATTCGGCGCTCAGATAGCCTTGGCCACGCGATGCGAGACATCCACCGCGGTGCGCAGTGGACGCGTGATGCCGATGGTCAGCCACCAGGCGCCAAACACGCTGAAAGCCAGGATCAGCAACTGGACCACCAGCATCAGCATCTTGCTGCGCGCGGCGATGCGGTCGATCTCGCCGGCCATGGCATCGATATCGACGCGCTGGATCTGCAACAGCTTCTGCATGGAATCCAGATAGCGGTTGGCGGCCGGCACGAATACCTGATCCAGCACCCGGTTGCCTTCGGCCAGGTCACCCGTGGCCTTGACCTTGTTGATCTCGTCACGGCCCGCCAGATACGCCTTGCGCGCCTCGCCGATCTGGGCGAAGGCGGTTTTCTCGGCTTCGCTTTGCAGCAGCGGCGCGATCTTCGATTGCGTCTCGGCCGAGCTCTTGGAGGATGCAGCGGCATCCTGCGCGAAGTATTCGCTCAGCGAAGGATCGGCGCTCTTGGCGATGGCCAGCGTGCGGCGGATGCCGCCGTACAGGTTGGCGTACCAGTCGGAGATCAGGCGCTCCTTGGCCAGCGGCTGCTGCATCATGTCGTGGGTGGCGTCGGCCACCGTCTGCAGCCGCCAGAAGCCGATGCTGGTGATCACGATGGAGAGCGCCAGGATCAAGCCGAAGCCCAGCGCCAGACGCTTGCCTATGCTCATGTTGCTGATGATTTTCATGTTCTCTTCCCTCGGGTTCTGATTATTGTTCATGGGGTCTCCCCCCTGGCGTTTCTCATGCTGCGCGCGACACCATTTATTTCCACACGGAAAATTTCCATGCGCTATTAAACGGCAAAAGAATTGGACTGACCAGTGAGAAAATTGCATGTCTGCGCCGCCGATGAGGCGCCGGATCAGGCGGGAAGCGGGATTTCCATGGAAAACCTGGAACAGCCGCCATGTGGGCGACCTGCTCCGGCTCGCGGACCTTGCCGGGGAAACAAGATCCGACGGGATGACTGCATCGGCAAGTGGCCGGTTTTATAATGGAGAGCTTCCGGCAGCCAAGCCGCCAGCCCGCATCCGATGCCCATGTCCATCAATACCGTCGCCATCAACCGCCAGATGAGCCATTTCGACAGCCACGCCAGCGTCTGGCTGTTCGGCTACGGCTCCATCATCTTCAAGGCCGATTTTCCCTACCTCGAACGCCGTCCGGCTCACATCACCGGCTGGGCGCGTCGCTTCTGGCAAGGCTCGCACGATCATCGCGGCACCGCCGAGGCGCCCGGCCGCGTGGTCACGCTGGTGCCGCAGGCCGATGCGGTATGTGCCGGCATGGCTTATCTGATCACGCCGGAAGTCTTCGCCCACCTGGATCATCGCGAAAAGAACGGCTATCTGCGGCTGGTGACCCAGATCGATTTCGGCGACGGTGAAAAGGCCGAGGGCCTGATCTATATCGCCTCGGAAGAAAATGCCGCCTTTGCCGGCCCCGCCAGCGAACTCGACATCGCGCGCCAGATCGCCCGCGCCGCCGGCCCCAGCGGACGCAACAGCGAATACCTGCTGATGCTGGCGCAGGCGCTGCGCGAACTGGGCACGGAAGACGCCCACGTCTTCGAGATCGAAAAACATCTGTTGCAACTGGAACGCGAAGCCGGCGTGGTATCTTTGCCCGGCCATCAACACCTTCAAAAAACACAAGGATGAGGAACATGATCAAAGCTCTCGCCGCATGCGCAACCGTACTCGCCCTGGCCGCCTGCGCGTCGCCGGTGGAAAGGACCGCCAGCGGAGAAATTCCGCAGTCGCGCATCTATATCAAGAGCATGACCCAGCAGGATACCGGCCTGAACCAGATCGAATTTAGCCGCGCCGGCGGCATGCTCAACAACGAGATGCTGGAACTGGCGATCAATGACGTCGTGCTGGCGCAGATGACCGGCGGCGAACACCTGGCCATCTGGCTCAAGCCGGGCAGCTACGTCTTCAGCGTGAAGCCGGTCCATACCCTGAGCACGCCGGCGGCGACGTCGCAAGACAAGCTGACGTTGGACGTGAAGAACGGCGGCGCCTACAAGGTCCGCATCGCCACCGAGCTGCGCGGCCTGAAAATGACGCTGGCCGGGCAGTAAGACCTCCCTCGCCCCTCGCGGCGCAATCTCTTCCCCATGCAGCCATGTCGTGCGAATGAAACATCGCGCGACATGGCTGTTGTCTTGATGCCTGCGGGCTCGCGCTCTCCGGCATCTCCACAACTGAATAAATCATTGATTTAAAAGGATTTTTTCATTCAATCCAGATTTCAGGCGCGCTCCAGACTCAGTTATTCACTAATTCGATAACTGATATTGGGATTCAAAATTGGCTCCTGGACGATGAAGCGCATATATTGCAATGCAACAGATCAATTTTTCCCTGCGGAGCAAACCATGAACATCGTCGCTGACATCCTGCCCTACACCCTGCTGATCGGCGCCATGGTCGCGCGTTACCTGATTTCTGCCAAGTAATCAGCTAGCCTGACCAGGGATTATACGGCGTCGTTCCGGCGCCGGATAAGCCTGTACAGCAGTACCTGAAAAGCGGTTATTGTCGCATTGCAATGCTGACAAGCCGCTTTTTCTTTTGCCTGCTTGCAGCAGCAATTTGTGCGAGATTTTGCCCTCTTATCATCCTGCCTGATAACAGATCGACAAGCGCTTGGGCTGTCCTTCCCGGCACGCATTTGAAAAGATGAGCCGTTTTGCCCGGCCCAAGGCGTCTCGGGGGTCGCTTGCAAATGCCTGACATGCCATTACACTCGCAGGTTTGCAAACCGGAACGAAAGAAACCGCATGAAGCGTCTCGCCTCCATCGTCGCTGCAACCGCGCTGCTGCTGGCGCTGCAAGGCTGTGCCTGCGCCCCCGGCTTCGTCGGCTTCGATAGCCGTTGCGCATTCAGCAACGTTCCCAGCGGACAACCTTGAATGCGTCATCGCGTTTTTTGCGATGCGAAGTACTGCCGAAACAGCTTTACACGGGTAATTTATTGTTAATTTCCGAACCCGCTTTCCTGCTTTTCCCACCTCGCCGGCTTGCTCTCCGGTCTGTCCGATCTTCTTGCCCCTGACGCGATTCAATCCGCCGCCGGCAACTGCGCCAACCATGCGCGCAGGTCTTGCACCACTTGCGCGCGGATCCCGGGTTCTTCATTGAATATCTCGTGGTAGGCCGATGCATACCAATGCAGGGTCTTGCGCCCGCTGGGCAGCGCGTCGAAGAAGGCGCGGCTGCCGCGCGGCGCGACGAAGGCATCGTCGCCCGCCACTTGCAGCAGCACCGGCCGCGTGAACTGGCCGGCGTCGCGCGCGGCCTGATGCATGGCGTCCAGCATGAAATTGAGCATGCGCGGCGCGATCTTGCCGTGATTGAGCGGGTCGCGCCGGTAAGCCTGCACCTGCGCCGCATCGTGCGAAATGCGGCTGGCCGGCAAGGCGGTCGGCAGCGCCAGGCCGGGAGCGATCGCCGAGGATACCGCCAACAGCAGCTTTTGCCAGGCCTTCATGTCCAGCGCCAGGGCCGGCGACGACAGGGCCAGCGCGCGCACCGGGCTGTAGGCGCCGGTGGCGAAGCGCGCCGCCACCAGGCCGCCCATGCTGTGGCCGAACAGGATGGGCGTACATTGGGCGCGGCGCGTGAAATCGTCGAAGGTCTGTTTGAGATCGCGCAGCAGGTCGTCAGACCGGATCAGGCTGCCCTGGCGGCCGCCCGAGTTGCCATGCCCGCGATGGTCGCAGATGCGCACCGACAGACCGGCCTCGTTGAACAACTGCGCCAACGCGGCATAACGCCCGCCATGCTCACCCAGGCCGTGCACCATCTGTACCGCGGCCGTCGCGCCCGGCAACAGCCAGTCGCGGCAAAACAGGCGGGTGCCGTCAGTGGCATCGATCCAGTGTTCCTGCGGGGCCGTGCGCGGGGCGGGCTGGGGGCTCATGCGTCTCCGTTTCCGGCCGCCGCGAAAAAACGGCCGGCCTGTTCTCGTCGTCGGAAAAACTCAGGGTTCGTGGCGCTCGGCGTAACGGCGGCGCGCGCGCCACACCTCCCGCAGCCGCTTGCTCTGGCGCAGCGCCAATTGCAGCGATGCAGCCCAGGACAACGGCCGCGGATGCACCACGGCGCGCAGCGCACGCGAATAATCCAGCACCATGCCCGGCGTCCAGGCCATGGTCAGGGCGCGCTTGCGGATCTGGCTGGCGACCCAGATCTCGGGCGTGAGCATCATCCGCACGGCGTTGAACCAGTGGCGGTCGCGGGTGCCGATCACGCCTTCCAGCGCCGCCTCCAGTGCGTTGGCCACGGTGCTGGAGCAATTGCGGTAGGTCAGGTTGTAGATCTCGGTCTGGCGATAGTCCCCCCAGAAGCGGTCCAGTCGCTCGCGGCTGTAGTCGCGGAACACGATCTTCTCGGTCGATTCGCACCAGGCGGCGGCTTCGCCGGGGTAGTCGCTCAGGTAGCGGCCCTTGACGTCGTTGTCGGCCGTGGCCCGCAACAGGCGGGCGAACTGATCGGGCGAACGGTCGATTTCCTCGGCCGGGTAGAGGCTGATGTAGAGATCGGGCAGCACTTCCAGCGCCGCATGGCCGGTGGAAATCACGCCATTGGTATCGACCGCGGCGATGTAGCGGTCGATCACCGGCTGGCGCCGGGCCGGGCCCTTGGCGCTGCCGGTCGGGGTCCATACGTGCACGGTCAGGGGCTTGTCGCCGGGAGCCGCCTCGGCCTGTGCGGCGGCGGCACTGACTGCGGCCTGGGCCGCGCCGGTGGCGTCGGCCTCTGGCGCCGGCGATTTCCAGCCCTTGCCCAGCACGCCGCCATCGGCGCTCAACAGGGGCTTCATGGCTTCGTCGCCGCGATAGAGGCCGGCATCGAAGGGCTTGTCATCGCCGCCGTTGCGCGCGGCCAGCATGTCCACCGAGACCTGCTGCGGCAGCATACGGGTGCGCAGCGCCAGCCAGATCATGTTCCAGCCACCGAAGATCAGGCCCAGTGCCAGGCAGAACGGCACCGTGCCCTTGTAGTGGGTGGGATAAGGCTGGAAGAACAGGATCGCCAGCAGGATCTGCACGCTGCCGCCGATCACCGCGGCGCGCCAGCGCGGGAAGCGCACCACCACCGCGGAGGTGATCTGCAACGCGCCGCCGATGGCGAAGGCGATGCCGAACAGCATGGCCAGCGCCATGTTGCTGGCCTGGTGCTGGGTGATGACCAGCACCGCGATCAGCAGGAAGATCGCGCCCTTGACGTAGCGCAGCGTCTTTTGCGCACCGATGCCGCTATTGGCCACCCACAGGGTGACCAGGCTTTCCAGCAGCAGCAGATAGCCGAACAGCGTGAGCGGGAAGTTGAGCACGCCATCCAGCGCATCCACCATCAGCGACCCGCCGATGGTTCCCCACGCCAGGCCGGCGATGGCCAGCACATGCCAATTGCGGCGGATGAAATCCGCCCCCAGCAGCAACAAGACAAGACGTATCACGGTATTCCCCGGGGCTTGCGCCCTTCCCTTTGAGATGACGCAATTTTCCGGGTTTCCGTGCGGCTAGGCAACTCGCGCCGACTGCGTCCCGAAAGTGGATCAAAATCCGACAATCACGGACAATGCCTGCTTTGCCCATTCTTGTCCTGCCGCCGCGCCGATGCCCCTGTCCGTTCTGATTTCCGCCATCGCCAGCACGCTGCTGCTGCCGCCGGTCAGCCCCGTGCTGCTTTGTACCGCCGGCTTCTTGCTGCGCAGACGAGCCCGCCGGACTGGCCGTCTGCTGATGGCGCTGGGCATTGCGCTCCTGCTGGTGCTGAGCACCCACGTTGGCGCGCTGCTGCTGGTGCGACCACTGGAAAGCCAGTATCGGCCGCTATCCGGCGCCGGCGATGCGCAGGCCATCGTCATCCTGGGTTCGGGCCGCATCGACAACGCCCCCGAATACGGCGGCATCGACGACGCCAACATGATCGGCATGAAGCGCCTGCAATACGGCGCCTATCTGCACAGGCAGACCGGCCTGCCGATTCTGGTCACGGGCGGCGCGCCCGATGGATCGCCGGAAAGTGAAGCAGCGCTGATGGCGCGCACGCTAAGCCGCGATTTTGGCGTCGAGACCCGCTGGCAGGAAGGCAGATCCAATAACACGGCCGAGAACGCCACGATGTCGGCGGCGATGCTCAAGGCCGCTGGCATCACGCGTATCCTGCTGGTCACCGACAGCATCCATATGCCGCGCTCCATGCGCGCCTTCGCCCAGACCGGCCTGGATGTGCGGGCCGCGCCGACGATGTTCGCCACAAGCGCCCGCCCGCGCGTCGTCGATTATTTCCCCAACGCATCAAATCTGCGGCTGGCCAGCTACGCCATGCATGAATGCGTAGGCCAGCTCTGGTACATGATCCGCCACTGAAAGCCGCCCGGTGGCGCGCCCTCCCATCCTGCTCGCGTTCTAACCGAGCAAGTAGCCTGCCTTCTTCCCCCTGTTCCTGTTCTTCAGTCCACTTGACGAACGGTAAAGTTGACATGCCCCGGTGCCGTTGACGGCATTGCGGCAAACCGCATCAACGCTGCTCGAACAAGTGAAAAGGGATAGCCATATCCGGAATTTCCCGGGTGCAAAGACACCCAGACAGCATCATTCATTTCTAGGGAGACTCCACAATGGGCCAGCTGTCATTCAGCAAGAAACTTTGGCTGCCACTCGTCTTAGAGGCTGTTGCAAAATTAAATTTCGGGGCTGTTAACTTCCCCGACTTGATGTTAACTTCCTGTCTTGTTTTTCCTGACGGGATGCGATGCCTAAAGAACTTGTCGACGATGAATTGTGGTCACTCA
>WNDX01000014.1 GCA_009914615.1 Herbaspirillum frisingense | reverse complement strand
GCCTACTTCGACCGGCTTGGGGTACCTCGGCTCTGTTGACCTCAACGACTCGAACCGCCCGGTGCGGACCCGCACGCCGGGTGGTGTGGGAGGGGATCGGCCAGGTTCTGGCCGCCCCTATCCCGATTCCTGCCGCGCCTTTTTCACCGCAGCGTTTTCGCGCTGGCCGGTACGGCCAGCCGCTTCTTCCTTCCTATCCGCGGTGATCGCGCTCGCCGATCTTCCAATAGCCTTTCACCGCCACGCGTTCGCGCGCCAGGCCCATGTCGTCCAGCCAGAAACCGCGCCAGCCGCGCACCCAGTCGGATTCGCCCGCGGCCCATACCTGCCCCGGGCCGCTGAGCTTGAAGATGCGCGCCAGCACCTGATCGCCCGCGTCCAGTCGCTGCGCCGCCTGCAGTTCATGGCGCCACTCGGTCTGCAACCGGGCCGCGCATTGCAACGGCTGATGTTCCTCATCCCCATGCACCACCAGCAGCGCCTGCACCTGCAATGCCGGTGGCAGCGATTGCAGGATGCGCTGGGCCGCCGGCAGCGCCGTGGCATCGGCCGCCAGCCACAGCCAGCCGGAATCCGGCAGCAACTGGAAGCCGCCGTCGCGCGGCCCCGCCAGTTGCAGGCCGTCGCCGGGCTGGGCGTACTTGGCCCAGGACGATACCGAACCGTCATCCGCGCCAGGCTCGCCATGCAGGACGAAATCGATGTCGATGGCGCCGATGCCGCGATGGATGCCGCGTATCGTATAAGCGCGCCCTTCGCGGCCGGGCGGAAACAGCTTGACCCAGGCGGCGGGCGCCTCGGGGTTTTCGCGCGCCAGCCAGGCGGCCATCTGCGGGCCGCCCAGCGTGAGCCGACGCATCGCGGGCGTGAGGTCGATCGCGTCCAGCACGGTCGATTCGAAGCGCATCGGCTTGGGCCGGCGCTGAGGTTCTTGCTGCATCATGGTGTGCTCCTGTGGCGGAAGAAACGATGCATCGATTCTGACCATCGGCAACACTTGCGTATATGATCGCAATGACTACATATACTTGCACCAGACGCAATCCATGGATATGAATCTGCTGGTGGCGCTGGACGCGCTGCTTTCCGAAGGCAGCGTCACCGGCGCCGCCGCCCGCCTCGACCTGAGCGTGCCGGCCATGAGCCGCACCCTCAACCGCATCCGCCGCATGGTGGGCGATCCCATCCTGGTGCGGGCCGGGCGCGGCCTGGTGACCACGCCGCGCGCCGAAGAGCTGCGCGCGGGCGTGCATGAACTGGTGCGGCAAGCGCATGGCTTGCTCAACACCGGCGAAGGACTGGATCTCGCCAAGCTGGAGCGCGTCTTCACCATCCGCGCCGACGACGGCATGGTGAGCGCCTTCGGCCCCGCGCTGCTGGACATGCTGGGCCGGCACATGCCGGGCGTGACCATCCGCTTCGCGCCGCAAGGCCAACAGGACGTGGCGGCGCTGCGCGAAGGCGCGATCGATCTGGACATCGGCGTGATCAACGACCTGGGGCCGGAGATCGTGCGCCAGGCGCTGGTGCGCGACCGCTTCGTGGCGATGTTCCGCGCCGGCCATCCGCTGGCGGCCTCGCGCCGGCTGGGCATACGGCAATTCACTTCCTATGGCCACGTCACCGTGTCGCGACGCGGCCTGCTGAGCGGCCCGGTGGATCACGAATTGGCGCAACGGCAGATGCGCCGGCGCATCGTGGCGGTCGCCTCCTCCTTCTCCGAGGCCATGGCGTTGGCGCGCGCAACCGACCTCATCGCCACCCTGCCCGAAGGCATCACGCGCGGTGCTCGCCACGGGCTGGAACTGCGGCCGCTACCGGTGCCAACGCCGCCGGTGATCGTGTCCCAGGCCTGGCATCCGCGCTTCAACGCCGACCCCGCCCATCGCGCGCTGCGCCAGATGATGTATCGCGCCTGCCATCCCGACGCGCAATGAATCCGCCGGGCAAGCTCGGCCTTGCATTCTCCCTGCCGCCGACGCTGCATTGCGCAATTGTCCGACATTGCAAACCGCCCCGCCCTGGCGATAATGAAGTTCTACCTACCGAAACCCGACAGGAGCGGCGATGAAAAAGAAATCCCTCTTCATGCTGGCGCTGGGCTCGCTGGCCGTGATGGCCTGCGCCAGGCCGGCGCTGCGCAAGGCGGACGAACTGGTCAGGCGGCGGCGCGGTGAAACCTTGTCCGGACTGCCGGCCCGTCTGAACGAGGAAGACATGCAGGCGGTCGCCCAGGAAAGCAGCGTGGTGGCCGACGGCACCCAGGCGCACGAGCCCCAGCGCCTGACCGCGGCGGTTCAGCCGTTGCCGCCGTCCGGCCGCAAGGACGGCGATTTCGCGCCGCCGGTGGGCGCCTGACGGTGCCGAGATGAACGATCCGTATTCGCTGCAGCGCTTCGTCGATGCGCAGGAGCCGGTGTTCGAGCAGGTCGTGGCCGAGCTGCGCGCCGGCGCCAAGCGCAGCCATTGGATGTGGTTCGTCTTTCCTCAACTGGCCGGGCTCGGTCGCAGCGAGACCGCGCGTCACTACGCACTACGCTCGCTGGCCGAGGCCCAGGCGTATCTTCGCCATCCCGTGCTGGGATCGCGCCTGATCGAATGCACGCGGCTGGTGCTGGAAGTCCACAAGACGCAGCCGCAGCGGACAGCGCAGGCAATCTTCGGCGATCCGGACGACATGAAATTCCACTCGTCGATGACGCTGTTTGCCGAAGCCGGCCCGCAACAGCCGGAGTTCGCCGCGGCGCTGACGCTGTACTTCGGCGGCGAACCGGATCGGGCCACCTTGAGGCTATTGGTGGAAAAACAGGGCGTCCATCTGGATAGCTGAACCGGATCTCTGCGGGCAATAAAAAACCGTGAAGTCACTCACGGTTTTTTATCCCCGCCAGCCTGGCTGGCGGGCCGCCGACGACGCTTAGACTTCTCCCGGCGAAGCATGGAAATAAGCTTCCATGGCCGCGCGCCAGGGAGCGAAATCGACGCAAGCCTGCAGTGGCCCGGCCTTGTTCTCTTTCCAGTTTTCGAAACGCGCGATCAAGGCATCCTCTTCCTTGTGGACGCTCGCGAACAGGCCACTGATGTGCGCCTCGTCGTAAGGCAGGGGCTTGCCGCCATCTTCCAGATGCGCCTTCAGGCGAGTCACGCGGCAGAACTCGATCTCAGCCTCCAGCGACTGCGAAAACAGGCTATCGATCGTCACGTGTCCCGCCTCCGACGGCGCCGCGCTCATCAGCTTTCCCCAGACCTCATCCTTTTGCTGCCGCAACAGCTCGCTGCGCCGCCCCAGCCAACCGATCAGACGCATCTGTTCTTGATCCACTCTCTCCCCCATTTCCCAAAGGCAAATCCCGAAGATCGTTGTTGTTGACTGTCCAGCTTCGGGTTGACGAACTATCACATAACCCGCTGACAAACCCCTGACGGCATGCGCGCTCGCCGGGATCAAATGCTTACCTTCCTGGGCCGCGGCGGCTGATCATTTTTCCCAATGGATCGCCTCATACGGCGTCTGCAGATCGCGCTCGGGGATTTCCCAGATCACCAGTTTGGGCGGCGTCTGCGTGAAGGCGGGATTGCTGAAATACTCGTTGGCGCTGCCGGAGAATTCGCCACCGTCCTTGGCGAAACTGCCTATCTTCGCCCCCAGCGCCAGCTGCAGGAAACCGGTGAAGTTAGAGTTACGCGAGAAGGAAGTGCCGATCAGCGCCACATTGGGCAACTGGTCATCGCCGAACAGATCGTCGAGATTGTCGCCGGCGGCCGCCCCCGCCTCTTGCCGCTCGCTCACCTCGGTCGCCGCCACGCGCTCAGGCGTGGGCTGCCAGCGCAACGGCAACCAGTTGATGCCGGCCAAGTGCACCAGATCACCGGGGCGCAGTGCAGCTTCCTTGGTGTGGACGTCGAAACGCTTGGCTGGCGTGGCCCGGATGCCCAGCGTCGCGACCTGCTGCGCAATCGCGTGCGCGGCGGCGCGGGCGCCGGTTTCATTCCAGTGGGTGTCGGTGCGCAGATAGGCCGAAGCGCCCAACGGCTGCAAGGTCGGCGCCAGATTCAGAACGGGCACGCCGGCCCGCTGCAAGGCCGTGGTCCATTCGACCGCGCGCGTGGCCAACGCGGCGGGGCGATCCAGTCCGCACAACCGGTCGCCCGCGATGCGGCTCTTGTCCGGCACCACCGCCACCAGCAATTGAATGCCGCGGCGCTGGAGGCGCTGTTGAATCTCGATCACCGCCTTCGCCTTGGTCTGCGCATTGGCCTGGGCATGGCGGTTGATCTGCAATTCCTGGTTCAGGAACAACCAGCCGGGACAACCGCTGCGCACGCGCGGCCCGGTGTCGCCGAGCAAGATCCAACTGGCGCCACGCTCCAGGTTGGCGGCCTGTTCGGGCAGCCATGCGTTGGACAATTGCCTGGCGATCTTGTGGGTGACCTCGCCATGCAGCATTGCATCGTGGCTCAGCTTGGGCGGCAGCAGCTCGATCTTGCCGGCGTAGAGCAGCCAGCCGCAGGAGACCAGGCCGATCGCCAACAATGCCGCCAGCGCATAGCCGGCCAGCCGGCTGGCGCGCACGGCGAATTCGTCCGGCAGGGCCGGCGCGGTGGACGGGGAATGGGGTGGAGTCCTCATCAGAACTGGAAATACAGGAAGGGCACGGTCTCGCGGCTGGCGATCAGCGCGAACGACAGCAGGAAACCGGCCACGGGCCAAAGTGCGGAGAACCAGATGAACAGCGCATTGCCGGCCAGGCGGCGTTCGCAGCGATCCTGCCAGACCGGCGCGATCACGCAAAGCACGCCCAGCAGCGCCGCCAGCCCTTGCACCGGCCGCAGCGACACCGCCATCGCGTCGCTCAGTGTGCCCATCCATGCAGGCCGAACTGGCCGGCGTACATGGTGATGGCGGAGTGGAAATCGGGCGCCCGGAACAGCGTCCACGCCAGGCAGACGAACAGCAGCGTGAGCACATGCGCCAGCACGCGCGGCACACCCGGCAACCCGGAGCGCGACCAGGCGCGGTCGATGCACAATGCCACGCCGTGGGCCGAACCCCACAGCAGGTAATTCCAGCTGTCGCCACCGTGCCAGAGACCGGCGATGGCCATGGTCAGGAACAGGTTGCGATAGGTCTTCCAGACGCCATGGCGGTTGCCGCCCAGGCCGATGTAGAGATAGTCGCGCAGCCAGCTCGACAGCGAGATGTGCCAGCGCCGCCAGAAATCCTGGATGCTGCGCGCCAGATAGGGCCGGTTGAAGTTTTCCGGGAAGTGGAAGCCCAGCATGAGACCCAGGCCGATGGCCATGGCGCTGTAGCCGGAGAAATCGAAGAACAGTTGCAGCGAATACGCCAGGCAACCGATCCAGGCATCGACGAAGGACGGATGATCCAGATGGAAGGCCGCATCCACCAGCGGCGACATGGTATCGGCCACCAGCACCTTCATACCCATGCCGACCATGAAGCGGCGCGCGCCCAGCGAGAAATTCTGCCAGTTGAACCAGCGCTGCACCAGCTCGCGCCGCACCCAGTCATAACGGATGATGGGGCCGGCGATGGAGTGGCCGAACATCGAAATATAAGTGGCGTAGTTGATGAAGCTGCGCTCTACCGGCACGGTGTGACGATGCACATCCACCAGATAGGAAATCGCCTGCAGCACGATGAAGGACAGCCCCGCCGGCAGCGCGACCTTCTGCCATTCCAGCGGCATGGCGCCGTAGTAGCGCATCAGCTCGCCCACGCTGGCAGCGGCGATGTTGGCGTACTTATACCAGAGCAGCACGGCGGTGTTGAACACGATCAGTCCCACCAGCAGGCGCATCCGCCCGCGCGAACCTTCGCGGGCGCGATCCACCAGCAGGCCGCCCAGCCAGGCGACGATGGCCAGGGCGATGTGCAGCAGCAGGAACAGCGGGCTCAGCCAGCCATAGAAGATCCAGCTTCCCAGCAGCAGCACCATGTTGCGGCAGCGCTGCGGCAGCAGCGCATACGCCAGCAGGAACGCGGGCAGGAACAGCGTCAGGAATTCGAGCGAGGCAAAAACCATGTCGGCGACGCGTTCCCGTCAGCGGGCCAGGTTGTCGGTGGCCGCCACCAGGCGCGGGCCGGCCGCCGTCGGCAGCAGCAGCACGCTATAGCGCTCGCCCGCCTTCAGCTCGCCCAGATCCAGCGCGGGGCCGACATTGGCGTTGCCACATACCAGTTGCACCGCCAGCTTGACCGGATTGATCGAACGCCGTTGCAGGCCACCCTGGGTCACATCCTTGAACAGATCGGCCGCGCGGCCTTGCGGACGCAGGGTGGCGTTGGCGCAGCCGGCGTCGAGATTGAAGAAGGCCAGCGACGCCTTCAGGCCGTTGAAGTCGTCCGGCATGTCATGCACGGTGACCTGCTTGATGCCCTTGCCGTCGGGCAGCACCACCACCGTGGCGAACTCGCCGGGCTTGGCCTGCACCGCCAGCTCCAGGTTCCGGGCGCCGCTGGTGAGCGTGCCGCGGATGGCCTTGCTGGCGCCGACCGGGAAGAAGGACGACACCGGCTTGGCCGCGTCCAGCTTGACCGGCGGCTGGCCTTTCTGGGCCACCACCTGCAGCATCTCCGCGCCGCCGTTGACGAAACGGATGAACGCCGAATCTTCCGCCGGTCCGGTGGGATACAGCGGAATGTCAGCGGCCGTGGCATGCATGCCGGCCAGCATCGCGGCGGCGGCGATCAGATGCCGGGCCAGCGTCATTTCTTGGCTCCCTTGCTGCTCAGCGCCTCCGGCGGCAGCTTGGCCAGCGCCTCGCCGATCGCATTGGCCCAGGACTTGTAGCCGGCCACGGTGAAGTGCTGGCCGTCGGTGGTCACCCACTGTCCCGGCTTGGACAGCGTCAGCGAATCGATATAGGTGCAGGGCGCGACGTTGCTGGCCAGGAATTGCGACATCAGCTGGGTGCGCGCATCGTTCTTCTGGTACATGCCGCCGGCCTTGCCCCAGGCCGGGCCGACCCAGGCGCACTTGGTGCCGGTGGCGGCGATCGCCTTGGTCAGGCTGGTCACGCTTTGCCAGGCCCAGGCCTTGGGGAAGGCTGGCTTGTCGTAGGACGCCATGGTGTCGCCGATGACCATCACCACCAGGTCCGGCTTGTCCTTGGCGATCAGGTCGGCGATCGGCGTGGTGGTGGCGTCGCGTCCCTTGATCTGGATCTTGCCGGTGCCGCGCTGCTCGGCGCCGCAATCGACCTTCTTGGTGATCAGCCAGTCGCCGGCGCTGGCGCCGCAGGCGCCGATCGAATGCACGATCGCGCCCTGCTGGGTGAGGGTGGCGTTGAGCGGCTCGGTGAGATGATCCGCGAGGCTCATATGGCTTTCGCCGAGCACCAGAATGGTCAGGCCGGCAAGGACAGAAGCAGTAGGCATGGCAGTATCTCTGAAAAGTTAGTTTGAATAGGGAGAACGGTAAGGGCTGAGCGGAAGCGTCATGAATCGGCCCTTCATGTCTTCGAAGGTGTAACGCACGTACATACCGACGTTGACTTCGCGGAAGTCATTGGAATTGTTCAGGCGCAGCGCGCCGCCGACGAACAGGCGCGGACCGAAGCGATATTCGCCGGCGCCTTCCAGGCTATAGCCGATGCCGGTCTTGCTTTGCTTGGCGTAGCGCAGGCCGCTGGCCGCCTGCAGATTGCTGTCGGTCGGGAAGTAATCCGCGCTGTCTTGCTGGAAGTACTGGATGCCCATCGATCCCTTCACCTGGAAGCTGAAGTTATCGGCGCGCTGCGCCCAGGTCACCGGCACGCCCAGCGCCACATAGGCTTGCGGGCTGAAGTAACCGCCGTTGCCGTAGGTGTAGAAGTTCTGGTTGTTGGCATAGCTCAGCACCGTGGCGCTGACGCCGGCGGTGAGCTTGTTGTCGGCGCTGTTGTCCAGGTAACGGTAAGCGCCCGCGCCCAGTTCGACGCGCGTGTTGGACGCCACGTTGTGGCCCATCAGGGCATGCACCGAGCCATAGCTGTACACGCCGGCCAACGCATCGTCGTAACTGAGCTGGACGCGGCCGCCGTTGGCGGTCACGCCGCCCCACGAGCGGTCGTCGCGACGGTCGGTGGCGCCGGCGAACGAGGTCAGACTGTCGGTCACCGCACGGCGCGACAGGGACAGGCCGTAGCGGGCGTTGGCGCTGCCGTTCAGCGGCTGCTCGATGCTCACGCCGCCCACCGCGTCGGCGTACTTGAAGCCCATCGGCGTGGTGCCGATGTCGGCCTTGAGGCTGCCATCCGGGCGCTCGAAGGCCGCGCCGACGCCCACGCCGTTGGCGCGCTGCGAACCGACGCCGGCGGCGCCGGCGCTCCCGCCGCCGCCGAAGCGGCTGGCGGCTTCATCGGTCATGCCGCCCGCGTTGAGCGAGACCGGCGTGATGCGCACGGCCACGCGGTTGTCGCCCATCGGCATGTTCACTTCCAGGGGGGCCTCGACGTCGTTCAACTGGCTCAGGCCGCCTTCGCTGGCATTGCCGCGCACGATCACACCCTGCGTGACGTAGGCGCTGCGCGACTGGAGAATATCGTCGAGCGCGCGCTGCGCCGGGCTGGCGCCGTCCGCTGCCGCCAACGCCGCCTGTGGATCGGCTTGCAGCGCGAGCAGTTCGCGTTGCGCGGCGCTGGCGCCCTGCGCGCGGCCAGCGGGCTGGTTCGCGGCATAGCCTGCGGAGGGCGCCGGATAAGCAGGATAAGCAGGATAGTTCGGATAGCCCGGCGCAGCGGCCGGATAAACAGGCGCGGCTTTGGCATAGGCCGGCGCCCCTCCCGGATAAGCGGACGCCACCGCGGGCACCCTGCGCAGCGTATCGGCGGGCGCGGGCAACACGTCCCCTGCTCCGGCATTGGCAACAGCGCTCCGGTTCAGCACGGTTTCGGCCGGCGGCGGAAGCGCCGATGCGGCGTCGAGCACTGCTTGCCGGCGCTGGTTGCGGAAAGGATTCACGGCCAGGTTCATCGTGCCCGATTGCGAAGCGAATGCACGCTGCTTCTGGCTGGCTTCGATGGCCACCGCCTGGCGCAGCAGCGCGGTGGCTTCGCCGACCTTGCCGATGGTGCGATAGATGCGTGCGGCTTCGGTCAGCGAGGTGGGATCGGTGCTTTGCAGTTTGACGAACTGGCCCAGCGCGGCTTCGGCGAACGCATTGTCGCGCGCCGCCACGGCGGCATCCGCGGCGCTGAGCAGCACGCCCGCATCCTGCGGATTGCGCTGCACCAGCGGCCGGTAAAGATCCAGGGCCCTGGCGCTGTCGCCGTTGGCGATGTACATGCGCGCCAGCGCGGAAATCGCCGACACGTCGCCCGGGCGCTGCATCAGTGCGGGCGCCAGCGTGTCGTAGGCGGAAGCCAGGTCGCCGCCTTCGCGCAGGCGATCGGCCTGGCGCACGCGGTACTGGAAGCGCAGATCGTCGTAGCGCTTGCGGGTGGCCGCGCTCAGCGGCTGGTTTTGCAGGGCGCTCAGGATGGAATAGACCTGCGCGTCGTCGCCGGTGCGCAGCAGGATGGAAGCGTATTGCAGCAGCAGGTTGGCCGGCGGCGCGCTGCCCGGCCCCACCAACGGCTGCATCATGGCCAGCGCGCGCTGCGTGTCGCCGGCATCGACGTAGGCCGACGCCAGGGTGCCGATGCGTTCGGCGTTACCTTCCACCAGCGGCTGCAAGCGATCCAGCAAGACCAGCGCATCCTGGCGCTGGCCGCTCTTGGCCAGGGTCAGCGCCTGATTGACCTGCACGGTCAGCGTGATCTGGTCGGCCAGCTCGTTCATGGCGGCGCTGCGACGGTTCGGCGCAATGCGGTTGATCGCGGACTGGGCGTCGGCCCACTGCTCCATCTCCACCGCCAGCAAGGCGCCGGCATACGGCGCATCGATATTGTCCGGATGAGTCCGGCTGAAGACGTTGATGGTGTCGCGCGCCTTTTGCTGCTCGCCCGACTTGAGATACAGGCGCGCCAGGCTGAACGCGGTCCAGACGTTATCGGGATCGTTGCGCACCGCCTCGTGCATCGCGTTCTGCGCGCCGGCCATGTCGCCGCGCTGTTCGGCCAGGTTGGCCATCTGCGCCGCGCGCAGCGAACGCAGGCGCTTCTGGTCGCCGAACTTGGCCTGCTCCGCGGGCGACAGGCTGTCCAGCAGGCGCAGCGCCTCGTCGGCGTGCCCGGTCTGCGACAGCACGCTGACCAGTCCGCGCACGGCCGGCGGATTGCCCGGCTGCATCGACAAGACCTGGCGATAGGCGGCCACCGCGGTGTCGAACTGGCCGGCCTCGGCCTGGATGTCGGCGATCGCCAGGCGACCATCGATATTCTTGGGATCCAGGCGCAGCGCCTGGGCGAACATGCCTTGCGCCTGCGCCGCCTGGCCCTTGGCCTGCAATTCGCGGCCGCGCTGGATCAGCAGCCAGTAGCGCACGCTGTCGAGCGCGGTCTTCCATTGGCTGCCGCCCTTGGCAACGGCGCGACCAAGCAACTGCTCGGCGTCGGCGAAACGGTTTTGCTGCTGGCGGATCACGCCCAGGCCGCCCATCGCATCGATATCATCGGGGTGGCTGGACAGACGTTCCTGGAAGGCCTTCTCGGCTTCGGCCAGATCGCCCTTCTGCAAGGCCAGCAAACCGCGGCCGAGCACGGTGTCCTGCGGCTGCGCGACGACCGCTTTCTGGCGCCCCTTGTTCAGTTGTTCGCGAATCTGCTGGTCATCGGGGTGAGCCTTGAGGAATTCCTCGAACAGCGGCGCCTGCGCCGCCGTCGGCGGCCCCATCCAGACCAGCGCCAGGCGCCAGCTTTCATCGGCGTCGCCGGCGATGTCCACGTGCTTGGTCAGGCGCGCCAGCACGCGCGCGCCTTCGGCGCGGCTGTCTTCATGGCGCGCCAGTTGCTTGCCGTAGAACAGCGCCAGGATGGAGTCATCCGGCGTCTCGCGCAGCAGGCGCTCCATGCCCTTGCGCGCTTCCGGCCAGCCGGCGTCGTTGAAGGCCAGGTTGTTGTAATACTCGCGCCCGATCGTGCCCTCCGGCGTGAGGCCGTTGAACATCTTGCGGAAGGCGTCGGTGGCCTTGTCGCGCTCGCCGGCGTCGGCCAGGCGGCGCGCTTCGTCGAGCAGCGCCTGGTTTTCCGGCTTGGCCAGGGCGATGTCCTGCATCAACTGGCGCGCCTGCCAGGGCACCGGGGACAGCGCTTGCAAGCGCGCCAGATATTCATTGGCCTGCTGCGGCTTGTTCTGCTTGACGCCGATCAGGCCCATGCCATACAGGGCGTTGACCTGACTCTTGTCCAGCAACAGCACCTTCTGCCATACCTCGCCGGCGCGCTGGGCATTGCCGCGCGCCTGCCAGTACTGGCCCTGCTCGACCAATTGCGCCTGCACATCCGCCCCTTCCGCATGGGCGGTCGAACCGATCAGCGCGGTGATAATTCCAACTGCTAGCGTAGCACTGCGCGCGCGCATGATCTCTCCCAAGACAATTTCAGTGTTCCGTCATCGCGGAACTGGTAACGCTGCTCGGCCCATCCCAATCCGAACAGGCTCAGCATGATGTTGTAGTACAGCATGTCGGCGCGCTGGCCGGCCGCGGCGAAGGCGGCATCGATGCCGGCCTGGGCGCCGCGCCGCATCTGCTCGGCCATGCGCGCATCGCCCTTGGCGGTGAAATACGGCACCAGCGCAGCCGAGAAACCGAACGGCGCCTTCCCTTCGATTGCGCCGGACGTCGCCAGCACCTTTTCCGGCGGCACGCCGGAGGCCGCCGTGGCCTGCCCCATGCCGGCCAAGGCCGCGTGCAGCGGCGCGAATCCGGCGTCCCTGGGCGGCGTCATGCCGGCCCACAAATACACGCGAATGGCGTCGTAACTGCCCACATCCCCCTTGGCCGGATCGACCACGAACCGGCCGGCCTGCGATGCGGTCATGCGATAGCCGATCCAGTCCGCCACGTAGCCCTTGGGGCTGGCGTCGCGGATCATCTTCACGGTGTTGTCGGCAACCTGCTTCCACGGCCCCGCCGGCTGCTCCTTCGCCAGACGCCTGAGCACGGGCAGCGGCAGATAGCTGGGATTGAGCGTCCACAGGATGTTGCGCTGGACAAAGCCCTCCGGCCCCGGCAACACCATCTTCCCCAGGCCGGGCAGATCCGCCACCATCCGGGCCTGGATGGTGGCCAGCAGGCGCAGCGCATCCTTGCGGTAGTCGGGACGCTGCCACGCACGGGCGGCTTCCAGCAGCGCATAGGCCATCCACAGGTCGGCATCGGATGCCGAGTTGGCATCCTGCAGTTGCCACTGGCCGTCCTTGCCTTGTCCCCACAGCCAGCCGGGCAGGCGGGTCGCGAGATCGGAGCCGAGCATGTTGGCGGTAGTCCACCGCCACAGATGATCGAAGCGCTGCGGATCGTTGGCGACCAGGGCGAACAGCATGTTGTAAGCCTGCCCTTCCGAAGTGCTGTGGTTCTGCTGCATGCTGGACTCCAGCACGCGGCCGTCATCCTGCACGTAGCGCGACGCCCACGACTCCCACAGCGGCCAGTTGCGCGGCGCGCAGGCCGGCCCCGCCGCCAGCGCAGGCAGACAAGCCAACGCGGCGACAACGGCCAACAGGCCGCGCGCCGCGTCGCGCAGACGCCGGGAAGAGACACGCCGGCGCAGCTTCATCGCAGGGAGATCCGGTAATCAGACATTGAGCCGCTTCCTGGCCTTGGCGCGCAAGCCGAGATACGCCAGACCGCCCAGCAGCAGCACGGCCAGCGCGGTGATCAGCAGCATCAGGCCGACATGGCGCGACAGCAGCCATTGCACATAGCGCAGCGGCGACATGCTGCCCACGAAGTATTGCTCGTCGGCCAGCAGCGGCTCGATGGTCTTGCCGCGCACCGCTACCAGGCTGCCCTGGATGGCGCCGTCTTCGACGTCGCTGCTGCCCAAGGCATCGGTGACCTGCACCAGGCCTTTTTCATCGCCGCCGGCCACCACCACCACGCTGCGGCCGCTAGCAAGCGGCGATTCGAAACCGGTCAGGTAAGAGGTCGGTTCGCCGCCGGCGAAGGCCATCGACAGGCGCGCCTTGCGCTGGGCCTCTTCCGGATCCAGGCTGAACCAGCCACGCGCGCGCACCGCCAGATCGGACAATTCGAAGCGCTGCTTATCGCCGGTGACGGCAGTCGGCAGACGGTCGGCCCATTGCTTGAGCAGAGGCTGGTTGGCGCCGGAAGCCATCACCAGCAAATCCTTGCCGGCGAACTTGGCGATCTGCGCCGCCTGGGTCACCGATACGCCGGTGGCCGGATAGCCGGTGGAGCTGCCGAAGCGGCCCAGGATGTTCAGATAGGCGCTCAGGTCGCTGGTGCTGGCGTTGTCCGGCAGCACCACGGCGGTCTCGGACAGATCGGCCATGCGCGTGAACGGGAAGCCGGCGTCCTTGAACACGCCCAGGTTGGGCATGGCCATGAAGTGATCGTAGGCGCTCAGGTCCAGCGTCGATTCCGGATCGATGCTGCCGCGCACGTTGTCGATGATGACGTCGCCACACTCGCCCTGCTTGATGTAGTCGTACATGTAGCGTAGCTGCAGCCGGGATTGCAGCGCCACCGCGTTGAGCGGCAGCCGCACGCGCATCTCGCGCGTCAGGGCCTCGTCCTTGATGGCGCTCAGCAGGCCTTTGTCCAGTTGCTCCTTGGACGGCAGGATGTCGGATTTGATCAGGCCGTCGTTGAAGCTGACGATGAACGATGAGTTGGTCGATTTCGGCTGCGGCGTGTAGCGATACTTCAGGTTCAGCACCGCGCCGTCCTGGCGCCAGTTCGACAGATCCGGCGGGAAGTTCAGCGGCACGGTGATGTCGCCGGGGTTATAGCCGGACACGTTGAGCCGCTTGGCGTCGATCAGCTCACCCAGCTTGACGGGGCGGTCGGTGGGCAGCCAGTTCGGCGCGTCGTAAGGCTTGCGCGGCTTGAGCGTATCGAGCTTGTCGATCAGCACGCTGCTGCCGGACAGCGCCTTGCCGCCGACGGTCACCGCGACGGCGGCGCGCTTGAGTTCGGCGACGTCGCGCCCGGCCACCACCAGCAACTTGCCGTTGGGGTCGTTGGGATTGGCCAGGATGGTCAGGCTCGGGCCCTTGGGCGCCGGCACCGACAAGCCACCGATCTGCACGGGCGTATCGCCGCTGACCAGCACGATGCCGTTGCCCTTGGCCGGCAGCGCATTGATCTGGCTCGGGAACGCTGCGCCGCGATAACTGGCCAGCGCGCCGAACCAGGACGACAAGGCGCCGGCGGCTTCCAGCGTGCCATTGTTGGGCGCCGCGGCGAACACGAAGGGCAGACTCAGAGGACGCGCATCGCGGCGGTCGAAGAACGGCAGCGGCATGATCGCCAGGTCGTTGGGCAAGGCCAGCGGCGAGGTCTGGATCTCCAGCGCCGAGTCGTTGCTGACGCGCGCCCACAGGCTGGAGTGCAGCGGGTTCTCGCAACCCATCGTGTAGTGGCCGATGAACTGCACGCTGAGGCGGTTGAATTCGGTGATCAGCTTGGGCGGAATATCGACCTTCTGGGTCTGCAGCGAACCGGCGCCCTGCTTGGGCAGCGGCACACTGGCGGCAACCACGTCGTTGACCATCACGTTGATCTGCGAGACGTCGGGCAGCAAGGCGGGCGAATAGCTATAGTGCAGCGTCATCTGGGCGCCGGTCACCACCTGGCTGGCCGGCACATCGAAGTTGACGCTGTCGGTCGCTTCCACGCCATGCAGGTTCATCGGGTAGTTGCGTCCCAGTTGCTTGAGCGAGAGGTTGTAGCCGTCGCTGCCGGCCGGTTGCGGCGTATCGGCCTGCACCGGGAAGCCGCTCGACACCAGCAGGGTCGAAATCAGGATCGAGAGCGAACGCTTGTGGAGGCGCCGGCCTGCTGCTTTGGAGTGCTTCGCTGTCATTGTTTTTCCATATGATTGTCGAATGCCTGTGGTGGCCGGCGGCGCATCGACAGACGCGCCCTGAAAGCCAGCAGCGTGGCCCGGATGAGTTCCTGCACGCCGCGCACCCCGATGCGCGACACCTCGTGCAAGGCGGCCAGCGGCGTATCGACCCGGCCGCTGCCCCAGGTGGTGGCCCAGATGTCGGCGCGCGAGAAGGTCAGGCGCACCAGTTCGCTTTGCTGGCGCAGGCTCAGCGAATCGAACTGCGCGCCGAACATGCCGCCGCGGTTGAACACCACGGTGGCCGGGAACACCTTCTCCTGGCGGCTGCGGAACAGCGTGACCTTGATGCGCTCGCCGCGCGGGATCTCCACGTCTTGCGGCAGGCGCAGGCCGATGCCCTTCTGCGAGAAGTCCAGCGTGGTGGCATCGACCACGCGACCGTCCGACAGCTCGACCCGCGCCGGCAATTCGGCCGCCACGCGCGGCTCGCTGCGTACCTGGCGCGTTTCGCTGGCCACCGCCATCGACGCGCTGCTGATGACGATGTTGTAGAGCGTCCAGGCCATGTTGATGAGGATGGTGGTTACCGCGCCGTTGTCGCCCGTGGCCAGTTGCCAGATGCCGAACAACATGCCCAGCACGTTCAGTCCCAGCAGCACGATGTAGGGACGCGCCAGCGTCCAGTCGAAGTGCTTGTCGGTGATCACCCCGCCCTTGTCGGTGACGTTGAAGCCGCCCAGCTTGGGATTGACCAGGGCCATCAGCACCGGGCCTATGATGTACCAGGCCAGCACGGTCTCGTACACCTCGTTCCAGAACGAATGGCGGAAGCGGCCCTGGATGCGCGAGTTGGTCAGGCTGGCATGCAGCACGTGCGGCAGCACATAGGCGCTGATCATCAGCGCCGAGGCCTGGAAGATGTGCGCGCCGAAGAACAGATAAGTCAGCGGCGCGGTCAGGAAAATCAGGCGCGGCAAACCGTAGAAGAAGTGCAGCATGGCGTTGAGGTAGCACAGGCGCTGCCCGAACTTCAGTCCCTTGCCGCCCAGCGGATTGTCGGTGCGGAAGATCTGCGCCATGCCGCGCGCCCAGCGGATGCGCTGGCGGATATGGCGCGCCAGGCTTTCGGTGGCCAGGCCCGCTGCTTGCGGAATGGCGAGATAGGCCGTGTTATAGCCGGCACGGCTCATCTTCAGCGCGGTATGCGCGTCTTCGGTCAGGGTTTCCACCGCGATGCCGCCCACTTGCTCCAGCGCGGTGCGGCGCATGACCGCGCACGAGCCGCAGAAGAAGGTGGCGTTCCACAAGTCGTTGCCGTCCTGTACCAGCCCATAGAACAGCTCGCCCTCGTTGGGCACGGAGCGGAAGGTGTTGAGGTTCTTTTCGAAAGGATCGGGCGAGAAGAAGAAGTGCGGCGTCTGCAGCATCGCCAGCTTCGGGTCCTTGTAGAACCAGCCGACGCAGATCTGCAGGAAGGAGCGGGTCGGCACGTGGTCGGCGTCGAAGATCGCGACGAACTCGCCGTCGGTCACCTTCAGCGCTTCGTTCAGGTTGCCGGCCTTGGCGTGGTGGTTATTGTCGCGCACCAGATAGTTGACGCCGATGCTGTCGCAGAAGGTGCGGAATTCCTCGCGGCGACCGTCGTCCAGCACGTGCACGCGCAACTTGTCCTTCGGCCAGTCGATGGCCTGGGCCGCGAAGATGGTGAGCGAGACGATGTCCAGCGCTTCGTTGTACGAGGGGATGAACACGTCCACCGTCGGCCATTCGGCCGGCGGCGCGGTCATCAACTGCGGCTCGCGGCGCAGCGGCCAGGCGGTCTGCAAATAGCCCAGGGTCAGCACCACTAGCGAATACAGCTCGGCGCCGAGCAGGCCGTAGCCGAACACGATGTCCAGCCAGGTTTCGAAAGCCAGTGTCGAAGTCACGCGCCAGTACATGTAGCGCATCGATACCGTCAGCGACAGCGTGATCAGCACCACCACCGGAAAGCGCCCGGTCTGCTTGCGCAGCACCAGCGCGACGATGAAGCAGCCGATGGCGAAGGCGCACTGCGAATAGAATTCGAACGGCACCGTGACGGTGAACACCGCCAGCAGCACGGCGAACAGGATGAGGACGATCATCAGCCAGCGCCGTGGCTTGCGCGGCAGGCCTTCGAGTTTGTCGGTGGCCGTCTGTGCCCAGGATTGCAGGCGCGAGAGCGCAGCCTCTCGCCGCGATTGACTGATCATGCGCAACCGCCCGCTCGTACGGTCGCCTTGGCATCCGGCGTCAGCGCGACGCCGATGGCACGCATCTCTTGCCACAGAGGCAGTTGTTCGTTCCCGGCCAGCGTATGGCCATAGGCCAGCGCTTCGCCGATGGCGTGATCGAGGGATACCACGCCGATCAGCCTGGCGCCGAAGCGGCGCTTGAGCACTGCCAGCATGTCCTGGCTGAAGGTGCGCGACGCATCGAACTGGTTGACGATGAAACCGCAGTTCTCGCGCTCGTCGAAGATCGATGCGAGGTGATCCAGCGCCATAAAGGAACCGGCGTCCGGCGTCAGCACCACCGCCACCTGATCGGCGGCGGCGAGGGCCTGTTCCAGATACGGCGTGCGGCCCGCCGGCGTGTCGAGAATCACGACATCGTCGGCATGCAGGTTCATGCGCGCCAGCTGCCCGGCCAGCCAGTGGCTATCGCCCGCCATGCGCTGCTCCAGCGCGCGGCGTTCTTCTTCGGACAGGACGCCATGCGGCAATACGCGAGTGCCGGTCGCGCCGTCCCGCAACGCGGCACTCCAGCTTGCCGCGACCAGGCCGGCGTCGGACTGGTGCGCGGCGCCCAGGTGGTATTGCAGGGCGTTCTGCGGATCCAGATCGATGGCGACGACGCGCCCCTTGGGATTCAGGGCGACAGCCAGGGCGGCGGATATCGTGGTCTTCCCCACGCCGCCCTTGGGCGACACGACGGCGATGACTTGTGCCGGCGTGACGGTCGGCACAGCGTTGATCGGTACCTGATGCGCCGCCTCTTCGTCGCGGGCGCGCGCTTCGCGTTCGAGCGCTGCTTCGCTCAGCAACGAGCGCAGCGAGGAAGGAATCGGATGGACGGACGCCGTGACGGCAGGCATGGCTGGAGCGGCGGCCGGGGCGGTTTGCATGGCCGGGGCGGCAGGAGCAGCAAGAGCAGCCTCAGTGGCCTGTGCGGCCGGGGTAACCGGTCCGGCCAATGCAGCCGGAGCGACTGCGGCGGCGGTCGTGGCTTTGACCAGTTCAGGCAGATCCTCGATGACCGGCTCGATGCGCTCTCCGACGACGGGCGAATCCGCCAGCGCAGGAGCGCCGGCAGCGACGGCAACCACCGACGGCAGGGCATCTTCAGCCGGGGAAACCGCGGGCGTCTCTTCCGCCTCGTTCACGGATTCCCGGGCATTGGCGGGCACGACGGCCACCGCGACCGGCTTGACCGCCGGCGCCTTCGGCAGCTCCTTGTATTCAATTTCGTGCTCTACTTCCAGGTACCCATTTGCATTTGCCCCAAATCGTCCCAGCAAGTTAGAGATATCGTTTGCCATCTTCATCTTTCCCGATTCGGATCGTGAACGACGTCTGCACCCGGCCTCCCACGGCCCAATGCGTCCTGTCATCCCTCGCGTCCGGACTCCCAACATCCTGTCGCTTTCCCATTCCCGGTGACCGAAAGTCTCACCTAGACATCTAGAATATTTCCTAGAAAAAACATCGAAAAAATTCTATTTTGTCCACATTCAGGAGGTTGTCATTAAAACAAAAGTAGCCGTCGCGGCGCAACAAATTCGAAGAAAATTTCGTGCCTAAAAGCGACAAAGAATAGAAAAAACACGAATGATTTCCTCGGGGGAAGTTACTCCCCAACAAATGGATGTCCGCATCGCAAGGATTGGGCAAGAAACGGCTATTTATTGCCAGCCCGCAATGGTCGGGCTTGTCCGGCATGCGTCAATGAATTCGAAAACCGGATTGACGAAAATGCTAGAGGGATTAGAGGTCGGTTGGCTGACGAAACCCGACAGAGCAGATCTGTTCTGTTTCTATGCTTCCGCAATGCAACATCGGCCGGGGCGGGGCAATCCGTCAACGTCGGTGCCATTCGAAGGGAATGTCCAGAGAAGACAGCAAAGGTGATGACATGGGAGATTCCCACGCGCGCTTTCAAGACTGGAAGAGCTGAAGAGGAAAGGCCGAAAGAATGCGGACGTCGTGGGAGAACAGCGAAAAACGGCAGGCTGTCAATTTGCTCGCAGGGTTCGCCCTCCCCCGTTTGCCCTCCCTCCACTGCTTCCCAACGGCCGCCACACGATCAGCGTTGGATGCAATGTAATGCCATCCTCACAAAACGACTGCCCATGAAAAACCCCCTCGCTCTTTTACAGAACGAGGGGGCAATCAAGATCAGATTTATTCTTTTAAAACAGTATGTTAAAGCCCTGCTGCTTGAGCAAATTGATCTTTTTATAGGATTTAGAACGGAATATCGTCGTCCATATCCGAGAAGTTGGGCGCCGGGCGCTGGGCCGGCTGCTGACGCGGAGCGCCGCCACCGCCGCCGGTGTTTTGACGCGGAGCACCGCCGCCGCCACCGCTGCCACCGCCGTAACCACCACCACCTCCGCCGCCGTAGCCGCCGTCATCCATCGATGCGCCGCCACCGCCGCCCTGGCGGCTGCCCAGCATTTGCATGGTATCGGCGATGATTTCGGTGGTGTAGCGCTCGACGCCTTCCTTGTCTTGCCACTTGCGGGTCTGCAGGCGACCTTCGACGTAGATCTGCGAACCCTTCTTCAGGTATTGGCCGGCGATTTCGGCGAGCTTGCGGTAGAAGGTGATGCGGTGCCATTCGGTGAGTTCTTTCTTCTCACCGGAGTTCTTGTCTTTCCAGCTTTCGGTCGTAGCGACGGCGATGTTGGTGACGGCTTCACCGTTCGGCATATAGCGCGTTTCCGGATCGCGTCCGAGGTTGCCGACGATGATGACTTTGTTGACCGATGCCATTGTTTCTCCTGAAATTCGTTTAGGCAGTTGCACCCGCCGCCGGCTTTGCGCGCCGCGGCAGGTTTTTCATGTTAGCCGCGATTATAAGCCAGGACAGGGTCGCCAAACCGCTCAGCAAGAACACCGCCGAGATACTCACATTTTGTTTAATCCAGCCGCCCAGCGCGCCGCCGCAGAACAAACCCAGCGCCTGCAGCGTGTTGTAGACGCCAAGCGCGGTGCCCTTGGCGGCCGGTGGTGCGATGCGTGATACCAGCGAGGGCTGCGAGGCTTCCAGAATGTTAAAAGCGACGAAGAACAGGAACAGCAGCGCCACCAGCACCCACCAGTGCGCCAATGGCTGGGACAGCGCCGCCCAGAAACCGATCTGCACCAGCAGCAGCAAGGCAATCGAAGCGACGAACACCTGTTTCATGCGACCCTGCCTCTCGGCCACGAACACCGGCGGCAGCATCAGCAGGAAGGACGCCAGCACGACAGGCAGATAGATCTTCCAGTGCTGATCCACGGCGATGCCCGAGTACTGCACCAGCGCGCCGGGCAGCACTACGAACATCGCCAGCTGCGTCATATGCAGCGTGAAGACGCCGAAGTTGAGCCGCATCAGCTCGCCGTGGCGCAGCACCTCACCCAGCGGGACACGCTTGGCCCGGGCCATGGGTACATCCGGCACCACCCACAGCACCACGCCGATGGCCAGGATCGACAGCATCCCGGTCAGGCCGAAAATGCCGCCCATACCGATCAACTTGTAAAGAAGCGGTGAAGCCACCAGCGACACGGCGAAGGTCAGACCAATCGAAGCGCCCACCATGGCCATGGCCTTGGTGCGGTGTTCCTCCCGGGTGGAGTCGGCGATGAACGCGGTGATGGCAGCCGAAATCGCACCGGCGCCCTGGATCGCGCGTCCAACGATGACCCAGGCCACGCTATCGGCCGAGGCCGCGATGAATGAACCCAGCGCGAACAGCACCAGGCCGATCACGATGATGCGCTTGCGTCCATATTTATCGGAGGCCATGCCGAAGGGAATCTGGCCGAAAGATTGCGCCAGTCCGTAGATACCCATGGCAAGGCCGACCAGGGCTGCATTGTCGCCGCCGGGCAAGCCCTTGGCATATACGGCGAAGACCGGCAAGATCAGAAACAGGCCCAGCATGCGCAAGGCAAAAATGGACGCCAGCGATGCGCTGGCGCGCACTTCGGCGCGCGACATGCCGGCTTTTTCAGGCTGTGCGGATGAGCTGAGAGATGGAGTCTGGGACATGACTGGGCTTGGGTCTGACACGGGCGATGGCGGCTGCGCGGCGTCTGCTGGCGCGCTGGCGTTGGGACAAAGGCGTTATGGTAACAGCATCGGCAACGGCCCCGGCGCATGCCCGGCGATGGCGCCTGTTCAAACAGGCCAGGTCCATGTGCGGCGTCAATCCAACAGTTCATTTTTTCTTCACAAAAAATCCATCAAAGAGGCTGAAACTTACCATTACTTAATGAGACTTTATGCAACAATATGGAACTGCTCATTTTTCCTGCAATACCTATAACAGCCGCCGGCGCGCGACCTCGCTCGCGTTTCCAACAAGCAATAACGATCGCTAAGAAAAAGAAAGCAAACGCTCGTTTTGAGGGGGGAAGCCTGGGACGAATCGGATGGTGATGCTTGCTCATGTCCTCCCGTTTCCGGCTTTAGTTTTTTTTGGTTTCATTTGTCGGTCTGTGGGCCGGCGGGCGCGCTTATATCAGCATGTTTTTCTTTATTTCGGCTCCTGAAGTCAAACAGGGCCAATCTGTTTCTGCATCCACCGTAACGCGCCCTGGCGAAATGGCGCGACAAACCCGCGCCGCCTGGCTGCTGCTGGCCTTCATCGCGGCCGCCTGGGTACTGCCCGGCATCTTCGCCCATGGCCCCTGGAAGCAGGACGAGACCTATACCTTCGGCATCATCCATCACATGCTGGTGTCGGGCGATTACCTGGTGCCCACCAATGCCGGCGAACCGTTCATGGAGAAGCCGCCGCTGTACTACTGGACCGCGCTGCTGTTCGCCAAGGCCTTCTATCCGCTGCTGGAATACCACGACGGCGCCCGCCTGGCCAGCGTGTTCTACAACCTCGTCACGCTGTTCTTCGTCGCCAGGATCGCCCAGCTCATCTGGAGCGAGCGCAAGCTGCTGAGCCTGCCGGTGCTGGGTACGGTTGCGCTGTTCGCGGGCTCGCCCGGCATGGTCAAGCATGCGCACGACATGTTCACCGACGTCGCGCTGGTCTGCGGCGGCGCCAGCGCCACCTATGGCTTGCTGGCGATCGCCCTGAACGAACAGCGTCGCACCCAGGGCTGGTCGGCGGCGTTCTGGTTCGGCCTGGGCGTGGGCGTCACCGAGATGACCAAGGGCCTGTTCATCCCGCTGACCTTTGCCGCCACCGCCCTGGGCGTGGGCCTGCTGGTGCGCGAATGCCGCACGCTGTCGTACTGGAAGATGGTCGGCGCCGCGGTGCTGGTCTCACTGCCCTTCTTCGTGATCTGGCCGGCCCTGCTCGCGGCGCACTCGGTGCCGCTGTTCATGGAATGGTTCTGGGACAACAACGTCGGCCGCTTCTTCGGCTTCTCGGTCGCCAAGCTCGGCTCGGACAACGACCATGCCGTGATCCTGCGCGCCTTGAGCGGCTTCGCCCTGCCCGGCTCGATACTGGCGGTGCTGGCACTGGCCCAGGGCGACTGGCGCAAGATCGGCGCCCCGCGCGTGGCGCTGCCGGCGGCCTTTGTCGCCGTCAGCCTGGCGGTCCTGCAGAGTTCGGCCACCGCGCGCCAGTTGTATCTGCTGCCGGTGCTGCTGCCGCTGATCATGCTGGGCGCGCGCGCGGTGCCGCGCCTGCCGGACTGGATGCACATCAGCTGGGACTGGTTCGCTCGCATTGGCTTCGGCCTGCTGGCGGCGGTGATCTGGGCCACCTATATCGTGTCCACCCTGCCCCTGGAATATCACCACTGGATCGCCTACTTCGGCAAATGGCTGCCGCTGAATTTCATCACGCCTTTCCAGCCGCTGGCGCTGGCCGGTGCCGCGGCGATGACGCTCTGCTGGGTGTGGGGATTGAACAAGTTCAGGCTGGGCGGCAAATGGCGCGGCGCCTTCAGTTGGTTCGCCGGCATCACCCTGATGTGGGGTCTGGCCTACACCCTGCTGCTGCCTTGGGGCGACTATGCCAAGAGCTACGAATACGTCTACGGCGACCTGAAAGACAAGATGTCCCAGCAATGGAAAGCCGGCGACTGCATGGCCAGCAAGAACCTGGGCGAGTCCGAAGCGCCGATGCTCTATTACTACACGAACATCCTGCACCAGCCCATCGACAGCATCAACCGGACGCAGTGCAACTGGGTCATCCTGCAGACGCCGGGCCGGGCGCCGCTGCCCGAAGGCAACTGGACGCCGTTCTGGGAAGGCCGCCGCGACGGCGACGATGCCCAGTTGCTGAAGGTCTACCGCCGGGCGCAGTGAGACGCTGAAAAAACGGCAAGGTTCTCCTTGCCATTTCCGCAATGAAAAAGCCGGCATCGCCGGCTTTTTTCGCATTCGCCCCCCTCGCCTTCCGTTCATCATCGCCATTTTTCACGGCCGCGCTTTGATTTCCGCGTTCCGTTCCCACATGGGTCTCCTGCCGCCGCGGCCCGGCCTGCCGGCGACTTGCAGTCCTGTTATAGTTACATGTTGTCCCACCGTTCCCCAGCGCATGGCCACGAGCTGCGCGGCGGCAGGAAAACCTAGCTGAAGGCATCCATGGAAGAAATTCGCATTCGCGGCGCGCGCACGCACAATCTGAAGAATATCAACCTAGACCTCCCCCGCAACAAGCTGATCGTGATCACCGGCCTGTCCGGTTCGGGCAAGTCTTCGCTGGCGTTCGATACCCTGTACGCGGAGGGCCAGCGCCGCTACGTCGAATCGTTGTCGGCCTATGCACGCCAGTTCCTGCAACTGATGGAAAAGCCCGACGTCGACATGATCGAAGGTCTGTCGCCGGCCATTTCCATCGAGCAGAAGGCGACTTCGCACAACCCGCGCTCCACCGTGGGCACGGTCACCGAAATCCACGACTATCTGCGCCTGTTGTACGCGCGCGTGGGCACGCCGTATTGCCCGGATCACCCCGAGCACCCGCTGGAAGCGCAGTCGGTGTCGCAGATGGTGGACGCCGTGCTGGCGCTGCCGGAAGACACCAAGCTGATGATCATGGCCCCGGTGGTCGCCAACCGCAAGGGCGAGCACGCCGACCTGTTCGAAGAGATGCAGGCCCAGGGCTTCATCCGCTTCCGCATCCAGAGCGGCACCGGCGCGGCCAAGGTGTATGAGGTCGATGAACTGCCCAAGCTGAAGAAGACCGAGAAGCACACCATCGACGTCGTGATCGACCGTGTCAAGGTCAAGGCCGACATCAAGCAGCGCCTGGCCGAGAGCTTCGAGACCGCGCTGCGTCTGGCCGAAGGCCGCGCCATCGCGCTGGAGATGGATTCCGGCAAGGAACACCTGTATTCCAACAAGTTCGCCTGCCCGATCTGCGGCTACTCGCTGCAAGAGCTGGAGCCGCGCCTGTTCTCGTTCAACAACCCGATGGGCGCCTGCCCGGAATGCGACGGCCTGGGCCACATCGAATTCTTCGATCCCAAGCGCATCGTCGCCTTCCCCAATCTGTCACTCGCCTCGGGCGCGATCAAGGGCTGGGATCGCCGCAACCAGTTCTACTTCCAGATGTTGACCAGCATCGCCGCCTACTACGGCTTCGATCTCGACGTGCCCTTCGAGCAACTGGACGACAAGGCCCAGCAGGCGGTGCTGTTCGGTTCCGGCCGCCAGGCGATCCCGTTCGCCTACGTCAACGAGCGCGGCCGCACCGTGGTCAAGGAGCACACCTTCGAAGGCGTGGTCAACAACCTGCAGCGCCGCTATCGCGAAACCGATTCGATGGCGGTCAAGGAAGAACTGGCCAAGTTCATCAACGAAAAGCAGTGCCCGTCCTGCCACGGCGCCCGCCTGCGCGTGGAAGCGCGCTACGTGAAGGTCGGCGGCGGCCGCCAGCAGCGCGCCATCTATGAAGTCGCTGCCACGCCGCTGCGCGAGACGCTGCACTTCTTCGAGACCCTGAAGCTGACCGGCGCCAAGAAGGAAATCGCCGACCGCATCATCAAGGAAATCGTCTCGCGCCTGAAATTCCTCAACAACGTCGGCCTCGACTACCTGTCGCTGGAACGCAGCGCCGACACGCTCTCGGGCGGCGAGGCGCAGCGCATCCGCCTGGCGTCGCAGATCGGTTCCGGCCTGACCGGGGTGATGTACGTGCTGGACGAACCTTCGATCGGCCTGCACCAGCGCGACAACGACCGCCTGATCGATACCCTCAAGCACCTGCGCGACATCGGCAACACCGTGCTGGTGGTGGAGCATGACGAAGACGCCATCCGCACCGCCGACTTCGTGGTTGACATGGGCATCGGCGCCGGCGTGCACGGCGGCGATGTGATCGCCCAGGGCACGCTGGAAGAGATCCTGAAGAACAAGAAGTCGCTGACCGCCAAGTACCTCAACGGCTCGCTGGAAATCGCCGTGCCCAAGAAGCGCACGCCCTGCGATGAAGAGCGCATGCTGACCATCAGCGGCGCCACCGGCAACAACCTGAAGAACGTCGATCTGGAACTGCCGGTGGGTCTGCTGACCTGCGTGACCGGCGTGTCCGGCTCGGGCAAATCGACGCTGGTCAACGATACCCTGTACCTGTCGGCCGCGCGTCACCTGTATGGCTCGCAGACCGAACCGGCGGCGCACGAAGCGATCGGCGGGCTGGAGCACTTCGACAAGGTGATCGCGGTGGACCAGGCGCCGATCGGCCGCACCCCGCGTTCCAACCCGGCTACCTATACCGGCCTGTTCACGCCGATCCGCGACCTGTTCGCCACCGTGCCGATGGCCAAGGAACGCGGCTACAGCGCCGGACGCTTCTCGTTCAACGTCAAGGGCGGTCGCTGCGAGGCGTGCCAGGGCGACGGCGTGATCAAGGTCGAGATGCACTTCCTGCCGGACGTGTACGTACCTTGCGATGTCTGCCACGGCAAGCGCTACAACCGCGAAACCCTGGAAGTGCAATACAAGGGCAAGAACATCACCGAAATCCTCGACATGACGGTGGAAGACGCGCACGAGTTCTTCAAGCCGGTGCCGCTGATCGCCCGCAAGCTGCAGACCCTGCTGGACGTCGGCCTGGGCTACATCAAGCTGGGCCAGAGCGCGACCACGCTCTCCGGCGGCGAGGCGCAGCGCGTCAAGCTGTCGCTGGAGCTGTCCAAGCGCGACACCGGCCGCACGCTGTACATCCTGGACGAACCGACCACCGGCCTGCACTTCCATGACATCGATCTGCTGCTGAAGGTGATCCACCGCCTGCGCGACCAGGGCAACACGGTGACCATCATCGAGCACAATCTGGACGTCATCAAGACCGCCGACTGGATCATCGACCTCGGCCCCGAAGGCGGCGCCGGCGGCGGCAAGATCGTGGCGGCCGGCACGCCGGAAGACGTGGCCAAGAACCCGGCCAGCGTCACCGGCAAGTATCTGGCGCCGCTGCTGAAGAAGAAAAAGTAAGACCGGCTTGAGCGCGCGCAAGCAATACAGATAAAGCCCTCATCTGTATCTTGCGCGCCGGCGACAAGGGCATACAGTCATGCACTTGGCCGCCGTCAGGCGCACAATGAAGGCTGGCCGCAGGGCGATTCCCGCGGCCGGCCGTGCAACCCAGGAAGTCCACATGTCAAACCCGCTGTCACCCGCCCAGGTCGAGTTCTTCCGCAAAGAAGGCTATCTGCTGATCAAGGGCATGGTCGCGCCCGCGCAGCGCGAGCGCATGGTGGCCGTCACGCAGGATCACCTGCGGCGCGCGGTCGCTCCCCTCGAATACGAAGCCGAAGTCGGCTATGAAGGCGCGCCCGCCTCGCTCGACGCCGAAGGCGGCCGCACCGCGCGGCGCCTGCGCTCGGCCTGGCAGCGCGATCCCGCCTATCGCGAATGGGCTGCGGACCCGCAACTGGTGGCGATGCTGCATCAGCTGTTCGGCGAGCCGGTGTGCATCACCCTGGCCCACCACAACTGCGTGATGACCAAGCACCCGGCCTTCGGCACCGCCACCGGCTGGCATCGCGACATCCGCTACTGGTCGTTCCCGCGCAACGAGCTGATCTCCGTCTGGCTGGCGCTGGGCGCGGAAACGCCGGAGAACGGCGCGCTGAAGTTCATCCCCGGCTCGCACCTGCTGCAGTTGCAACCGGAACAGATGGATGAACTGGATTTCCTGCGCCCCGAAGTGCCGGCCAACCAGGCGCTGTTTGCGCAAGGCATCGCGCTGAGCCTGGAACCCGGCGACGTGGTGCTGTTCCACAGCGGCCTGTTCCACGCGGCCGGCCGCAACGACAGCGCGCAGGTTAAATGCTCGGCGGTGTTCGCCTATCACGGCAAGAGCAATGCGCCGGTGCCGGGCACGCGTTCCTCGGCATCGGAGGACGTGCAACTGGACAACTGAGCGCCAGCACGGTGCAGGAAAAGAAAAAGCGCAGCCTGGCTGCGCTTTTTCCTTGGCGTGGAACGAGGCTCAGAACTGCTCCCACTCCTCGTCTGCGCCCGCGGCCAGCTTGGGTGAAGCTGATGCCGGCGCTGCCGCCAGCCTGGGCGCGGCCGCGGCCTTGGCCGGGGCGGCAACCTTGGCCACCGGCTTGATCGGCGCCGTTGCGGCAGGCTTGGCGGCCGGCGCCTCGGCCATCGCAGGCGTGACGGGTGGCGCCATGCGCGCCTGCTGCATGCCGCTCAGGCGGAACACACTGACCGCGCTGGACAAGCGCCCCGCCTGCTCCTGCAACGATTGCGCCGCGGCGGCCGCCTGCTCCACCAGCGCCGCGTTCTGCTGCGTGGTTTCATCCATCTGGGTAATAGCGCGGTTGACTTCCTCGATGCCGGTGCTCTGCTCCTGACTGGCCGCACTGATCTCGCCGACCACGTCGGTGACGCGCTTGACGCTGGCCACCACTTCATCCATTGTCTGTCCGGCCTGCGCCACCAGGGCGCTGCCGTTGTCGACCTTTTCCACCGAGTCGTCGATCAGGCCCTTGATCTCCTTGGCCGCCGCCGCCGAACGCTGAGCCAGCGAGCGCACCTCCGACGCCACCACCGCGAAGCCGCGGCCCTGTTCGCCGGCGCGCGCCGCTTCCACCGCCGCATTCAATGCGAGGATGTTGGTCTGGAAGGCGATACCGTCGATCACGCTGATGATGTCCACGATCTTCTTGGACGAGTCGTTGATCGAACTCATCGTGTCCACCACCTGCCGCACCACCTCCCCGCCGCGCGAGGCCACATCCGATGCGGACGCCGCCAACTGGTTGGCCTGGCGCGCGTTGTCGGCGTTCTGCTTGACGGTGGAGGTCAGTTCTTCCATCGCCGAGGCGGTCTCTTCCAGCGAACCGGCCTGCTCTTCGGTGCGCGAGGACAGGTCGAGGTTGCCGGTGGCGATTTCCGACGAGGCCGTGCCGATGGTGTCGGTGCTCATGCGCACCTCGCCCACGATACGCTGCAGGTTGGCATTCATGTCCTTCAGCGCCTGCATCAGTTGGCCGGTTTCATCCTTACTGCGTACGTCGATTTCCTGCGTCAGGTCGCCGGCGGCCACCCCCTGAGCCAATTTCACGGCCTGCTCCAGAGGACGCGAGATCGCGCGCACCAACAGCACGCCCATCAGCACCGCGACCAACAGGCCGATCACCATGGCCCCGCCCATTACGGCCACCAGCAACTGGTAGCGCTTCTGCGCATCCTCGTACAACTCGCGGCCGACGCGGCGCTGCAGATCCATCAACTGGGTCAGGGTGGCATGAACTTCCGAGAACAGCTTGAGCATCACCCCGCCATAGGCATCGCTGGCGCCCTGGAAGTCGCGGTTGCGCAGCGCCTCGGCCGCTGGCTTGACGCCCTCGACGATGAACTTCTGGCGTTGCACCACCAGCTTGTCGGCCAGTCCTTTTTCTTCGGGCGTGAGGTAAGTGGCGAGATAGTCCTTGAGCACGACCTCGCTATCCTTGAGCGTCTTTTCCAGCTTGTCCATGCCGGCATCGATCTCGCCGGAATCGCCGACGATGGCGGTGGAAATGCCGTAGCGGCCGCTATCGAGCGCGGCGGCGATCTCTTCCAGCTGCGACAGCGAGACCAGCCGGTCTTCGTAGAGCGAGCGCATCTGCGCGTTGGTGGATTTCAGACTGACCAGCCCGAGTACGCCGGAACCGACCAGCAGGACGGCGAGAAAACCGATTACGAAAATCAGGCGAGCCCTGATCGTCAAATTGCTGAACATATGCCTCCCAGGATCATGGCTATTGATGCCGCGACAACAGGATCTTCCGCTGGCGCCGGCTTGTTTATATGGCTTGTGGAGCCCCCGTCAGCGTTATGCGCGACGAGAGAACATAAGCATTTCCCGTACCAGCCATTGTACGGCGGCGCGCGCCGCACGTGTCGAATTTCAGCGGCCCGGCAGCCCCAGCCACAGGCCCAGCGGCACGAACAGAATCGCCGCCAGATTGCCCATCAGGACGATGGCCGCCACCTTGTCCGGCTCCTGCCGGTATTGCTCGGCCACCATGAAGCACAGCACCGCCGGCGGCAAGGCGGCAAACAGATACATCTCGCCGCGCTGCACCGCGGTCAGCGGCAGGATTTGATCCAGTATCAGGGCGCAGACCAGGCCGGACAGCGGACACACCGCCGCGCCGATCAGGCCGATGTGCCAGCTCTTGAAACTGATGTCCATCATGCGCACGCCCAGCGAAAACAGCATGATGGGAATGCTGGCCTCGCCCAGCAGCTTCATCGCCGAAAACAGCGGCGCCGGCAGGCTGATGCGCAGCACCGCGAACAACACGCCCAGGATCATGGCCAGCATGATGGGGCTGGACACCAGGCGCAGCAGCGAACCCGGTCGCTGCTCGCGGCCCGACTGGATCATCTTCACGCACAGCGAGAAATAGACGAAGGTGGACGCGGTGAACAAGGCCACCGCCGCCGGCAGCGCCTCCTGGCCGAAGGCCAGCAGCAGGAGCGGCAGGCCCATGTTGCCGCCATTGTTGTACATCATGGGCGGCAGGAAGGTGCGCTTGTCATAGCCCAGCGCCCGCGCCACCGGCCACGCCAGCAGGCCGGAGCCCAGCGAGATCAGCACGCTGGCCAGGATCAGCCAGCCGTTGTGATACAGGTCGAAGGACTTGGACGACAGTGCGCTGAAGATCATCAGCGGCGCCAGCGCTTCCATCGAGACGCGGTTCACCGACGCCATGTCCATGCGCACCACTTCGCCGCGCCAGCGGGCGTAGCCATAGCCCATGGCAATGATCGCAAATACCGGAAGGATGATGGAGCCGATGCGCGCGATCAGTTCCATGGAGAGCGGGCCTTACTTGCTGAGCAGGCGCTTCTCCGCCCGCAGGATGTTTTCCGAGCTGCCGCGCAGGACCACGATGTCGCCGCCCATCAGGAGGGTGTCCTCGGCCGCCTCGACGCGCTGCTTGCCGCGCCTGAGCATGGCGACTTCGGCGCCGCACTGCGCTTCCAGGTCCATCTCGGCCAGCGTGCGGCCGACCGCGCTGGCGCCGTCGATCAGGGTCACCGATTGCAGGCGCACATTCATGCCATCGCTGTCGTCATCGGCATCCGAGACGCCGTGGAAGTAGCCGCGCAGCGAGGCGTAGCGCTCATCGCGCGCATCCTGCACGCGGTGCACCACGCGGCGCAGCGGCACGCCCAGCATCACCAGCGCGTGCGAGGCCAGCATCAGGCTGCCCTCCAGCGCTTCCGGCACGACCTCGGTGGCGCCGGCGGCGAGCAGCTTGTCCAGATCGGCGTCGTCATAGCTGCGCACGATCACCGGCAGTTCGGACTCCAGCTCGGCGGCATGGTGCAGCACCTTCAGCGCCGAGGGCGTGCTGGCATAGGTCACCACCAGCGCGGCGGCGCGATGGATGCCGGCCGCCACCAGGCTCTCGCGCCGCGCGGCGTCGCCATAGGACACATTGGCGCCGCCACTGCGGGCATCCTGCACCAGCTCGGGATCCAGTTCCAGGGCATGATACGCAATGCCCTCTTCTTCCAGCAACCGCGCCAGGCTCTGCCCGCTGCGGCCGAAACCGGCGATGATCACGTGCTTCTGGACGCTCATGGTGCGCGTGGCCAGTTGGGTCAGCGCCAGCGATTGCAGCATCCACTCGTTGGCCGACAGTTTCATCACGATGGCGTCGGATTTGGCGAGGATGAAGGGCGCGGCCAGCATCGACAGCACCATGGACGCCAGGATCACCTGGATCAGCAGCGGATCGATCAGCTTCAGCCCGCCCGCCTGGTTCAGCAGCACGAAGCCGAATTCGCCGGCCTGCGCCAGCGCCAGGCCGGTACGCAGGGCGACGCCGGTGGATGCGCCGAACAAGCGCGCCAACGCAGCGATCAGGCCGAATTTCAACAGCACCGGGCCACTCAGGAGCAGCAGCACCAGGAACCAGTGGTCGACCAGCGTGCGCACGTTGAGCAGCATGCCGATGGTGATGAAGAACAGGCCCAGCAGCACATCGCGGAAAGACTTGATGTCTTCTTCCACCTGGTGCTTGAACTCGGTCTCTGAAATCAGCATGCCGGCGATGAAGGCGCCCAGCGCCAGCGACAGCCCGGCCTTCTCGGTGATCCAGGCCGCGCCCAGCGTGATCAGCAGCAGGTTCAGCATGAACAGTTCCTGCGAGCGGCGCTTGACCACGATCTTGAACCAGCCGCGCATCAGCTTGTGGCCGAAGAACAGCAGCAGCGCCAGCACCACCATGGCCTTGGACACCGCCCAGCCCAGCGTCACCAGCAGGTTGCCGGAATGGCTGGCCAACGCCGGCACCACGATCAGCAGCGGCACCAGCGCCAGATCCTGGAACAGCAGCACGCCGAGGATGCGGCGACCGTGATCGGTTTCCAGTTCCAGCCTTTCGGTGAGCAGCTTGGAAACGATGGCCGTGGACGACATCGTGAGCGCGCCGCCCAGCGCGAAGGCCGCCTGCCAGCTGATGCTGGTGAGCTGCGGCAGGAAATAGGCGACCGCCCAGCCGAACACCATGGTCACGGCAATGGTGGCGGCGACCTGCGCCACGCCCAGGCCGAACACGATGTGGCGCATCGCCGAGAGCTTGTTGAGCGAGAATTCCAGCCCGATCGAGAACATCAGGAACACCACGCCGAACTCGGCCAGCGCGTGGGTGGTCTCGTTATCCTCGGCAAAGCCCAGGCCGTGCGGGCCGATCACGATGCCCACCACCAGGTAGCCGAGCATGGGCGGCAGGTGCATCATGCGGAAGGCCACCACGCCCAGCACCGCCGCGGCCAGCAGGAATAAGGTCAGTTCCAGTCCAGAAAACATGGGGATGATTGTTTCTTATGTAAGTGGGCTGAACCAATGCGAAGCAGCGAAGCGAGAAACGTGCCCGGGAAATCGACTGTACCGGCTTGGTGCATCCGGGCGGCATGCAAACGATACCGGGGTGCAGGATGACCGCGGCTTTCTTGCTGTGATAATGGCCGCCGCCCGCCTGTCGCCGGGTTGCGCCTGTTTGCGGTGCAACCAGACTCGTCCCGTCCGTCCTTGCCGCGTCTCCTGTTGCGGGCATGCTGCACCGCAGTCCTTCGGAGCGGCTTTCCGCCGTCCGTCAGGCACTCCCTTACATCTGGCAAGTTTTTTGCTTTGCTAATTCGTTTATACTTCGGTTATGAGTGTAACCGATGACAAAACCACGCCCGCATCTTTTTCGGCCGCGGACGCGCGCCGCGCCATTGCGCTGGCGCGCCAGACCCTGCAGATCGAAGCCGATGCCATCCTGGCGCTGAAAAGCCGCCTGTCCGACGACAGTTCCGAACCGCTGGCCCAGGCCGTGCGCCTTTTGCTCGCCTGCAACGGCCGCGCGGTGGTCTCGGGCATCGGCAAGTCCGGCCATATCGGTCGCAAGATCGCGGCCACGCTGGCCTCCACCGGCACCCCGGCGCTGTTCATGCATCCGGCCGAAGCGGCCCACGGCGACCTCGGCATGGTGACGCCCAAGGATGCCTTAATCGCCATTTCCAATTCCGGCGAAACCGCCGAACTGCTGGCCATCGTCCCCATCGTCAAGCGCATGGGCGCGGTGATCATCGCCATGACCGGCAATGACCGCTCCAGCCTGGCCGAGATGGCCCACGTCCACCTGAACGTGGGCGTGGACAAAGAAGCCTGTACCCTGAATCTGGCGCCGACGGCCAGCACCACCGCCACGCTGGCCATGGGCGATGCCCTGGCCGTGTCGCTGCTGGATGCGCGCGGCTTCCTCGAAGAAGATTTCGCGCGCTCTCATCCGGGCGGCGCGCTGGGCCGTCGCCTGCTGACTCACGTGCGCGACGTGATGCGCAGCGGCGAGGCGATTCCGGCGGTGCGCCCGGGCGTCTCGCTGTCGGAAGCGCTGATGGAAATCACCCGCAAGGGCATGGCCATGACGGCCGTGGTCGATGAGGACTTTCATCCGATCGGCGTATTCACCGACGGCGACCTGCGCCGCCTGCTTGAACGCGGCCACGACTTCAGCAAGTTCTCCATCGCCGACGTCATGCATGCCGGCCCGCGCACCGTGAACCAGGATCAACTGGCGGTGGACGCCGTGCAGCTGATGGAAGAATTCCGCATCAACCAGTTGCTGGTCACCGATGCGCAGGGCGTGCTGGTGGGCGCGCTGCACATCCACGACCTGACCCGCGCCAAGGTGATCTGATGACGCCCGCCTTCGCCAGCACCTTCGAACCCGCCGTCCTGACCAAGGCCGCCGGCACGCGCCTGATGATCTTCGACGTCGATGGGGTGCTGACCGACGGCGGCTTGTTCTATGGCGAAGACGGCGAATCGGTCAAGCGTTTCAACGCGCTGGACGGCCACGGCATCAAGATGATGCAGCAGTTCGGCACCGCCGCGGCCATCATCACCGCGCGCCAGTCGCCCTTCGTGCTGCGCCGGGCCAAGGACCTGGGCATCGCCCACGTGTTCCAGGGCGTACACGACAAGCGTCAGGCCTTCGAACAGCTGCTGCAGCACACCGGCCTGCAGGCCGCGGACTGCGGCTACCTGGGCGACGACATCATCGACCTGCCGGTGCTGACCCGGGTCGGCTTCAAGGCCTGCGTGGCCAACGGTCATCGCGAGGTCAAGCTGCGCAGCGATTACGTGACCGTCGCCACCGGCGGCAACGGCGCGGTGCGCGAAGTGTGCGACCTGCTGCTGGCCGCGCAAGGCAATTACGAGGCGGCCCTGGCGCCGTACCTGGCATGAGCAACCGCAGCGGCGAACGGGCTGCCGAACGCATCCGCCTGGGCGTGATCGTGGTGGTGCTGATCGCGCTGGCGCTGGGCACCTTCTGGGTGCTGCAGGCGCTGCGCGCCAGCGGCGACCAGCAAGTCTCGGACCGTCCGCGCACCAAGCCCGACTATTACCTGGAAAACTTCAGCTACGTGAAGCTGGGACCGACCGGCCTGCCGCGCTACGACGTATCGGGCACCAAGATGGTCCATTTCCCTGCCGACGACTCCTTCGAGATCACCAAGCCGGTGGTGCACAGCCTGGACAAGGCCAAGCCGCCGATGGAACTGTATTCGGACACCGCGCGCGTGACCGACGACCAGACCAAGATCCACATGTACGGCAACGCCAACGCCATCCGCGGCGCGGCCAACGGCCGGGATCCCATGCATCTGGTATCGGAATACCTGCTGCTGCTGCCCGACGACGAAATCGTCAAGACCGACAAGCCTGTTGCAATGACGATGGGCACCACCAGATTGAATGGCGTAGGCATGCTGGCCAACAACGCGACCCAGGTCGTGCAGTTGTTCGGCAATGTACGCGGGCATTACGAACCCACGCCCAAGAAACGCTGAGCCCCATTACAACAAGATCGCCAGAAACCGACCAGACAGGAATCTATGAAACGCTCACTCTTACTGCCGTTGTTGATGCTGGCTGCCGTGTGCGGCGTGGCGCGCGCCGAGAAGGCGGACTCCACCAAGCCCACCAACATCGAGGCCGACCAGATGGTGTACGACGACGTACGCCAGGTGAAGACCTTCACCGGCAACGTCGTGCTCACGCGCGGCACGCTGTTGATCAAGGCCGGCCGCGTGGTGCTGACCACAGACCAGTATGGCTATGAATACGCGGTGCTGTACGCGGCGCCCGGCGCGCTGGCCAGCTTCCGCCAGAAACGCGACGGCGGCCCCGACCTGTGGATCGAAGGCCAGGCAGAACGCATCGAGTATTCGGAACAGACCGAGATCTCCAAGCTGTTCCAGCGCGCGCACATCCAGCGCATGGACGGCAAGCGCGTGACCGACGAGGTCAACGGCGAATTCATCTCCTATGACAGCCGCGCCGAGTTCTACTCGGTGAACAACACCGCCACCGGCGAGAGCAAGCCGGGCGCCGGCCGCATCACCGCGGTGATCCAGCCGAAGAATCCCCAGGCGCAACCGCAGCCGGGACAGCCGGCATCGCAGCCGCGCCAGCCGCAGTCGCCCTCGGTGCAACCCGCGCAGCCGGCCCAGCCCGGAAAGGGTCAGTAAGATGACGAGCTCGCTGGTAGTCCGCGGACTGAAGAAAAGCTATGGCGCGCGCCAGGTGGTGCGCGATGTATCGATGGAAGTCGAGAGCGGCGAAGTGGTGGGCCTGCTGGGTCCCAACGGCGCCGGCAAGACCACCTCCTTCTACATGATCGTCGGCCTGGTGCCATCCGATGGCGGCGAGATCGATCTGGACGGCGCCCCCATCTCGCGCCTGCCGATCCACAAGCGCGCCACGCTGGGCCTGTCCTATCTGCCGCAGGAAGCCTCGGTGTTCCGCAAGCTGACGGTGGAAGACAATATCCGCGCCGTGCTGGAGCTGCGCCAGGAAAACGGCAAGCCGCTGCCGCGCGACGAGATCGAAGGCCGCCTCAACAATCTGCTGCATGAATTGCAGATCGAAAAACTGCGCGACAGCCAGGCGCTGTCGCTGTCGGGCGGCGAGCGCCGGCGCGTGGAAATCGCGCGCGCGCTGGCCACCGATCCGCGCTTCGTGCTGCTGGACGAGCCCTTCGCCGGTATCGACCCGATCGCGGTGATCGAGATCCAGCGCATCGTGCGTTTCCTGAAGGAACGCGGCATCGGCGTGCTGATCACCGACCACAACGTGCGCGAGACGCTGGGCATCTGCGACCGCGCTTACATCATCAACCAGGGGACGGTGCTGGCCAGCGGCAGCCCGGACGACATCATCGCCAACGAATCGGTGCGACGCGTCTACCTGGGCGAACACTTCCGCATGTGATCCCGGCGCCGCAGCGCGGCGCCATATCCGACGACACACAGCAAAGGCATTGACCGGCCGGCCACGCGGCTTCCTGAAAGACAGATGAAACAGTCGCTCCAGTTACGCACTTCGCAGCACCTCGCATTGACGCCGCAATTGCAGCAGTCGATCAGGTTGTTGCAATTGTCAACACTGGAGTTGCATCAGGAGCTGGAACAGATCCTGTCCGACAATCCGCTGCTGGAACGCCTCGACGACGCGCTCGACAATTCGGTGCGACTGCTGGCCGACGGCGCCGTCAGCGCGTCGCCGTCGAGCGGCGTGGCCGAGACGGCCGGCAACGACAGCGGCGGCGTCGAAGCGCCCGCTGCCGGCGCTGCGGACGGCGAATCCAATTTGGACTACCAGGACAACGCGCCCGACAGCGGCGTAAGCGGCGAATCCGAATGGAGCTTCGACGACGTCGCGCGCAGCGGCAAATCCTCGGATGACGAAGACGCCCGCCCGCAACTGGAAGCGCACGAGACCACGCTGCGCGAATACCTGCTGGAACAGATCCGCGTCACCGCCCGCACGCTGCGCGATCGCGCGCTGCTGGAACTGTTGACCGATGCGCTGGACGACAGCGGCTATCTGGAAGAGCCGCTGGAAGACATCCTCGCGCGCCTGCCGGAGGAACTGGGCATCGATCTGGAAGAACTCGCGATCTCGCTCAAGCTGCTGCAAAGCCTGGACCCGCCGGGCGTGGGCGCGCGCAGCCCCAGCGAATGCCTGGCGCTGCAGATCCGTCGCCTGCCCAAGGTACCTTTCGTGACGCGCAAGCTGGCGCTGAAGATCGTCGAGGATTATCTACCGCTGTTCGCGCAGCGCGACTTCAACAAGATAAAGAAGGCGCTCGATTGCGACGATGAAGACCTGCGCGAGGCGCAAACGGTGATCCGCCAGTGCCGTCCGCATCCGGGCGCCGAATTCGCGCGCGATGCCTCCGATTACGTGGTGCCGGATGTGATTGTCAAACAAACAAAGAGCGGCTGGCAGGTCTTGCTCAACCATGACGTGATGCCCAAGCTGCGCGTCAATGCGATGTATGCCAGCGCGCTGAAGCAATCCAAAGGCGAGGTTTCGCTCACCTCCCAGCTACAGGAAGCCAAGTGGCTCATCAAAAACATGCGGCAACGTTTCGATACAATTTTGCGCGTCGCGCAGGCTATTGTCGAACGTCAAAGAAACTTCTTTTCACATGGCGCGGTCGCCATGCGCCCCCTTGTGCTGCGTGAAATTGCTGATACACTGGGTTTACACGAGAGCACAATCTCGCGTGTGACGACTCAGAAATACATGCTCACGCCGCACGGCATGTTTGAGTTGAAATACTTCTTCGGCAGCCACGTCGCAACGGAAACCGGAGGTGAAGCTTCCTCCACCGCGATCCGGGCGCTGATCAAACAGTTGATAGGAGCTGAAAACCCGCAGACCCCATTATCCGATAGCAAGATTGCGGATATGCTGGCAGAACAAGGCATGGTGGTCGCGCGACGCACAGTCGCTAAATACCGCGAAGTGCTGAAGATTCCGCCAGTCAATCTCCGCAAATCCCTCTGAGCTTTCCCTCAGTTTTTCTGTAGCAGCCGTCGCTGTGTTCAGGCACGCATCTTATGCCCTCTGACCACGAATGCTGTGCTCTCCGGTGTATAGGATGAGATGCACGAACCTCCAGTGACTTCACGATAGGAGTGTTGTATGAATCTGACCATCAGTGGACACCACCTCGAACTGACCCCCGCCATCCGGGAGTACGTGCAAAGCAAGCTGGCACGCATCAAGCGCCATTTCGACAACGTGATCGACGTCAGCGTGATCCTGAGCGTAGATAAACTCACAGAAAAGGAAAAGCGCCAAAAGGCCGAAATCAACGTCCACATCAAGGGGAAGGATTTGCATGCGGAAAGTATCGCGCACGACCTCTACGCAGCCATCGATGCACTGATCGACAAGCTGGATCGCCAGGTCATCAAGCACAAGGACAGGCTGCAGGAGCACCACTCCATGGCCAAGCGCCTGCCTGAAGAGGCGACCGACGGCGCGGCAGCCGGCGCATAAGGCGCCACGAGCGAACACGGCGGGCTTCTTGCCCGCCCTCATGGGCAAAGGGCGCGCAAGCGCCCTTTTTCATGGGTGCACACCAGCATGAAAATGCGATGCGGAAACATTTATTTCAAACAATATAAACAATATGCCCCGTTCTTCCGCCAATGCCCGAGCGGAAAATCGCCGGCGACCGCCTCCGGCGCTACCGGTTGAAGACGGGTATTTCGCCCGCATCTAGTATTGCTCAAGGCAGCAAAGAAGCAGCCATCAACAATGTCCGGAAAGCAACATGCCGTTGCGTTGGCGCAAGCCCGTGCGACGGCCGTTTCAAACGCGACCGCCGGCTTTTCCCTATAATGTCAGCAATCCCTATTTTTAAAGGCATAGCCATGAGCGACGTCCAATCCTGGATCAAAGAAACCGTCACCCAAAACCCCGTCGTGCTGTTCATGAAGGGCACCGCGCAATTCCCGCAATGCGGCTTCTCCGGCAAGGCGATCCAGCTGCTCAAGGCCAGCGGCGCGGAAAACATCGTGACCGTGAACGTGCTGGAAAGCCCGGACGTGCGCCAGGGCATCAAGGAATACTCGAACTGGCCCACCATTCCCCAGCTGTACGTGAAGGGCGAATTCATCGGCGGCTCGGACATCCTGAGCGAAATGTACGCCTCGGGCGAACTGCAGACCCTGATCAAGGGTTGATCCGCTCATCGCTGCATCGATGCCCTCTTCCGGCATGCCGCGCCAGCGCCTGATCATCGCCATCACCGGCGCGACCGGCGCGATCTACGGCGTGCGGCTGCTGGAGCACCTGCGCGGCCATGCGCAGGTGGAAACCCATCTGCTGATCTCCGACGCCGGCGTGCTCAACATCCACCAGGAGCTGGACAAGAGTCGCAAGGAAGTCGAAGCGCTGGCCGAGGTCGTCCACAACGTGCGCGACGTCGGCGCCTCGATCGCCAGCGGCTCGTTCGCTTCGGCCGGCATGATCGTCGCGCCCTGCTCGATGAAGACCCTGGCCTCGGTGGCGCATGGCCTCTCGGACAATCTGATCACGCGCGCCGCCGACGTAGTGCTGAAGGAACGCCGCCGCCTGGTGCTGATGGTCCGCGAGACGCCGTTCAATCTGGCCCACCTGCGCAACATGACCGCGGTGACCGAGATGGGGGGCGTGATCTTTCCGCCGCTGCCCGGCTTCTATCATCGTCCGGCTTCGATGGAACAGATGGTGGATCACACGCTGGGCCGCGTGCTCGACCTGTTCGGCATCGCGCATCAACTGACGCCGGAATGGCAAGGCATGAAGCCCTAGCAAGCGGATACACCGCCTGGCGAAGGCGCCAGGAACGCAATGAAAAAACGCCGCTGCGAGATGATCGCAGCGGCGTTTTTATTTGATTCGCCGGCGGCGGCGATACGGCGAAAATCAGCCGCGACCGATGAACGGCATCTTGGTCGCCATCACGGTCATGAACTGCACGTTGGCATCCAGCGGCAGGCTATCCATGTAGAGAATGGCCTTGGCCACATGCTCGGCGTCCATGGTCGGTTCGACCTTGGTCGACATGTCGGCCTGCAGCGTGCCCTTCTTCATCAGCGTGGTCATGTCGGTGGCGGCATTGCCGATGTCGATCTGGCCACAGGCGATGTCGTAAGCGCGGCCGTCCAGCGAAGTGGCCTTGGTCAGGCCGGTGATGGCGTGCTTGGTCGCGGTGTACGAGGCCGAGAACGGACGCGGCGCATGCGCCGAGATCGAGCCGTTGTTGATGATGCGGCCGCCGCGCGGCGTCTGCTCCTTCATGATGCGGAAGGCTTCCTGGGTACACAGGAAGACGCCGGTCAGATTGATGTCCACCGCCGATTTCCATTGCTCCACGCTCAGTTCTTCCAGCGACACCGGCGGCGCGAAGATGCCGGCATTGTTGAACACCATGTCCAGGCGGCCGAAGCGTTCGCGGGTCTTGGCAAACAGGTTCTTCACCGAGGCCGGATCGGTGACGTCGGTTGCCACCACCAGCGCGTTGGCGCCGTGCCCGCCGGCCAGCGTCACGGTTTCCTCCAGCGCGTCCTGGCGGCGGCCGGCCAGTGCCACGCCGTAGCCGTCGCGCAGCAGCGCCAGGGTGATCTGCCGGCCGATGCCGGAGCCTGCGCCGGTCACCAGCGCGATTCGTTTCGGTGCTGCCATCGTGTCTACTCCTGTCTGATCTCATGAGCGGGAAAGTGCACAGCGCGGCCATGAAAAAAAGCCGCCTGCTGTGCACAGGCGGCTTTCACTATAGCAAACGCGCGACGCCGCTTCGATGAGAGATTTTCAATCCCCGCGCCGGCATTCATGCATGGCGACGGCCAAGGCTCATACCGTGCTCGACAACGGCTTGCCGGTGTCGATGCCCAGCGTGACGGCAGCCGCTTCCAGCCTGGCACGGTCGCCCCCGAAGACTTCGGTGAGCGCGGTGTAGGCGATCCAGCGTGCATCGATCTCGAAGAAATCGCGCAGGTTCTTGCGCGTATCGCTGCGGCCGAAACCGTCGGTGCCCAGCGTGACATAGGTGGCCGGCACGAACGCGCGGATGCTCTCCGGCAGCGTGCGGATGTAATCGCTCACCGCGATCACCGGCGCGGCGCTGCCTTGCAGCTGCTGCGTCACATAAGGCTGCGCCTGCGCACCCGACAGGCGGCGATCGCGCTGCGTCGCCACGCCGTCGCGCGCCAGCTCGGTGAAGCTGGTCACGCTCCAGACCTCGGCCTCGATCTGCCAATGCTGTTGCAGCAGGTCGGCGGCAGCCAGCGCTTCCTTCAGGATGGGGCCGGAGGCCAGCAGGCGCACCTGCGCCCGCTCCTTGTTACCCAGGCAATACATGCCGCGCAAGATGCCATCCTCGACGCCGGCCGGCAGGCTGGGCTGCGCTTCGTTTTCGTTGGTGACGGTGACGTAGTAGAAGACATCGTCGCCGCGTTCCATCATGCGCCGCATGCCGTCGTCGATGATCACGGCCAATTCGTAGGCATAGGCCGGATCGTAGGACACGCAATTCGGAATCGACGCCGCCGTCACATGGCTGTTGCCGTCCTGGTGCTGCAAACCCTCGCCGCCCAGCGTGGTGCGCCCCGAAGTGGCGCCGATCAGGAAGCCGCGCGCACGCTGGTCGGCCGCGGCCCAGATCAGGTCGCCGATGCGCTGGAAACCGAACATCGAGTAGTAGATGTAGAACGGCAGCATCGGCGTGCCATGCACCGAATAGGCGGTGGCGGCGGCGGTCCACGACGAGATGGCGCCGGCCTCGGTGATGCCTTCCTCCAGGATCTGGCCGTCCTTGGCTTCGCGGTAGTAGAGGATGGAGCCGATGTCTTCCGGCTCATACAGTTGGCCCTGCGACGAGTAGATCCCGACCTGGCGGAACAGGTTGGCCATGCCGAAGGTGCGCGCCTCGTCGGCCACGATGGGCACCACGTACCGGCCGAAATCCTGATCCTTGAGCAGGTTGCCGAGCTGGCGCACCAGCGCCATGGTGGAGGACATTTCCTTGCCGTCGGCTTCCAGCGCGAACTTGCTGTGCGCCTCCAGCGACGGCACCGCGCGCCGGGCGTCGCCGGCCTTGCGACGCGGCATGTAGCCGCCCAGGGCGGCACGGCGCGCGTGCAGATGCTTCATCTCGGCGCTATCCTGGCCCGGCTTGTAGAAGGCCAGCGAGCGGCACTGCTCGTCGCTCAGCGGCAGCTTGAAACGGTCGCGGAATTGCAGCAGGCTTTCCTCATCCAGCTTCTTTTGCTGATGGGTGGTCATCTTGCCTTCGCCGGCCGCGCCCATGCCATAGCCCTTCTTGGTCTGCGCCAGGATCACGGTGGGCTGGCCTTTGTGATTGGCGGCGGCGTGATAGGCCGAGAAGATCTTCTTCATGTCGTGCCCGCCGCGGCGCAGGCGATTGATTTCCTCGTCGGTCAGGTTGGCGCCAATGGCGCGCGTGCCGGGCGTCTGGCCGAAGAAGTGCTCGCGGTTGAAGGCGCCGTCGTTGGCGGCGAAGGTCTGCAACTGGCCATCGACGGTGCGGTTGAGCGCATCGACCAGCTCGCCGTCCTTGTCGCGCGCGAACAGCGCATCCCAGTCGGAACCCCACAGCAGCTTGACGACGTTCCAGCCGGCGCCGGCGAACAGCGTCTCCAGTTCATCGACGATATGACCGTTGCCGCGCACCGGGCCGTCCAGGCGCTGCAGGTTGCAGTTGACCACGAAGATCAGGTTGTCCAGCTTCTCGCGCGAGGCCAGCGACAGCGCGGCCAGCGATTCCGGCTCGTCCATCTCGCCGTCGCCGAACACGCCCCAGACCTTGCGCCCCTGATCCTGCAGCAGGCCACGATGCTCCAGGTAGCGCAGGAAGCGCGCCTGGTAAATGGCGTTGATCGGACCAATGCCCATGGAACCGGTCGGGAACTGCCAGAAGTCCGGCATCAGCCAGGGGTGTGGATAAGATGAAAGTCCCTGCTGGCCGACGCGCTTGGCTTCGATCTCGCGGCGGTAGTAGCCGAGGTCATCCTCGCTCAACGCACCTTCAAGGAAGGCGCGGGCATAGATGCCGGGCGCCGAGTGCGGCTGGAAGTAGACGATGTCGCCGGCGAAATGGTCATCGCGGGCGCGGAAGAAATGGTTGAAGCCGACTTCGAACAAGTCGGCCGCCGAGGCAAAGCTGGCGATGTGCCCGCCCAGTTCTCCATAGGCGCGGTTGGCGCGCACCACCATGGCCAGTGCATTCCAGCGCATGATGCTGGCGATGCGTTCCTCGATGGCCTGGGCGTCGGAACCGCCGGGGAACGGCGGCTCCTGTTCGGGACGGATGGTGTTGACGTAGGGCGTGTTGCGCGCGTCGCGCCAGTTGATGCCCCACTGCTGGGCCGCGGCCGACATGCGCGAGAGCAGGAAGCGCGCGCGTTCGGGGCCGCCTTCGGCCAGCACGCTTTGCAGCGCTTCCAGCCATTCCTGGGTTTCCTGGGCGTCGATATCGATATCGCGGGCAATACCATTGGCTGACGACTGATCTTGCCCCCGTTTCACGGACACCCCTATAAGCGATTAACTATCGCAATAGGAGGTGGACGATGACCAAGAGCAAGGCAGGCAGAAAGGGGCAGGAGTTCAGCCTGGAGTTCAGGCAGCAGGCACTGTTGCGAGCGGCCACAGAAGGGGTAACCACGGTGGCTCGTGATCTGGGGTTGCAGCCTGCCCAGCTGTACAGTTGGCGCGCCCAGGCGCGGCGGCACGACCAGGACGATCAGGCACAACGCTTGGAGTTGGCCGAACATGCACGGCTCAAACGTGAAGTGGCGCGGCTGGAGGAGGAGAACGCTTTCCTAAAAA